>JBMHCH010000190.1:0-30568 GCA_049890015.1 Puniceispirillaceae bacterium (SeqCode) | reverse complement strand
GCCGTGGTCAAAACCATGGAGGACAATCTGGAGGAGCCGCTGGCGCAGACCGACATCGCGCGGATGACAAATCTGTCCACCCGCCAGCTTGAACGGCTGTTCCGCAAATATCTGAACACGACGCCGACGCGATACTATCTCAATCTGCGACTTGCGCGGGCACGGCATCTGCTCCGCCAGACCTCGATGTCGATCCTGTCGCTGGCGCTTGCCTGTGGATTTGTCTCGGCGTCGCATTTCTCGAAATGCTATCGCGAATGCTATGGCCGCACGCCGCGCGCCGAGCGCAGCCCCGACTAGGGCGTATCCGTCCTCACCCTGCCGCCGCCTTGATTGCCGTCAGCATGCTGGCAAGACCTGTCTTGCGGGTTGGCGAGAGATGCGAATCAAGCCCGATCTCCGACAGGAAATCGGCTTCGGTTTCGCGGATTTCCTGCGCGGTGCGGCCGGAATAGACACGAAGAAGCAGCGCGATCAGCCCCTGGACGATAGCGGCGTCGGAACCTGCATGGAAGGTGATCTCCCCGTCTTCGCTCTCCGCCGCGAAATGCACCACCGACTGACAGCCGCGAAGCCTGTATTCCTCGCTGGCATAGCTGGCGGGAAGCGGCGGAAGCCGGCGTCCAAGATCGATCAGCAGCTGGTAACGGTCTTCCCAGTCATCCAGAAAGCTGAATTCGTCGATGATTTCACTTGCGGCATCGGCGGCGCGGTTCATGGGTGCATATCCTGTTGACGAGGGGTGCCGGCATCATGGCCGGTCAGGCGCTGACAGCGATATTGCGTCGCCGCGCCAGAAGATCAAGAAGACGGCTTGCCGCATCGGTGGACCGGGTCCCGGGCGGGAACACCGCCGCCGCCCCGGCCTTTGTCAGTGCCGCCACATCGCCTGGCGGGATCACGCCGCCGACGACAAGCTCGATATGGCGACCGTCGCCGGCATCAAGACGTTTGCGCAAAGCCGGAACCTGGCTGAGATGCGCTGCCGCCAGAGTGGAAATGCCGACAGCGTCGACATCCTGCTCGATCGCCATCTCATAGACCTCGTCGGGGCTGGCGAACAGCGGCCCGATGGTCACCTCGAACCCGATATCGGAAAAGGCCGAGGCGATGACCTTCTGGCCGCGGTCATGCCCGTCCTGGCCAAGCTTGGCCACAAGCAGGCGCGGGGGCCGCCCGGTGGCGGCGATGAAGGCCTCCACGCGGTCGCGAAGAATGCCAAGCTCGGCGTCCGCCTTCATGCGGGCCTTCCAGACCCCTTTCACGCCCCTGATTTCAGCCTTGTGGCGCCCCCAGACACGGCTCAGCGCGTCGGACATCTCGCCAACCGTGGCGCGGGCGCGGGCCGCCTCGATCGCGAACGGCATCAGGTTGGCGGTGCCGGCGGCCGCGTCTGACAGCGCGTCGAGAGCTGCCGCCACCCGCGCCGCGTCGCGTTTGCCGCGGATGGCTTTCAGGCTGGCGATCTGCTGCGCCCGCACCTGGCTGTTGTCGATGCGGCGGACCTGGACCTCCTCGCTGCCGTCGGCGCGGACGGGCGGCTGATGGCTGTTCACCCCGACAATCTGGCGGCGGCCGGAATCGATCTCCGCCTGAGCCGCGGTCGCCACCTCTTCGATGCGAAGCTTCGGCACGCCTGCCTCGATGGCGGCGGCCATGCCGCCAAGCGACTCGACCTCGGCGATATGGCCGCGCGCGCGCCGCACCAGCCCCATGGTCAGCTGTTCCAGAAGATGCGCGCCGCCAAGCGGGTCGATGACATGCGCCATATTGGCCTCACCCTGGAGATGAAGCTGCGTGTTGCGGGCGATGCGGGCGGCATGGTCGGTCGGCAGGCCGAGCGCCTCGTCGAGCGAATTGGTGTGGAGCGACTGCGTATGGCCGGCGACGGCGGCGCTGGCCTCGATACAGGTGCGGGCGACATTGTTGAACACATCCTGCGCCGCCAGCGACCATCCCGATGTCTGGCAATGCGTGCGCAGCATCAGCGATTTCGGGTCCTTCGGGCTGAACTGCGTCTTCATGATCTCGGCCCATAGCAGGCGCGCCGCGCGAAGCTTCGCCACCTCCATGAAATACTGCATGCCATTGGCGAAGAAAAAGGACAGCCGCGGCGCGAACGCATCGACATCCAGCCCCGCTGCCACGCCTGCGCGCACATATTCCAGCCCGTCGGCCAGCGTGTAGGCAAGCTCCAGATCGTTCGAGGCACCGGCTTCCTGCATGTGATAGCCGGAAACCGAGATGAAGTTGAATTTCGGCATCTCGGCGGCGCAATAGGCGAAGATGTCCGAGATGATCCGCATCGAGGGGGTTGGCGGATAGATATAGGTGTTCCGCACCATGAATTCCTTCAGAACGTCGTTCTGAATGGTGCCGGCAAGCGCCGCCGGGGCCACCCCCTGTTCCTCGGCCGCGGTGATGAACAGCGCCAGCACCGGCATCACCGCGCCGTTCATCGTCATCGAGACGGACATGCGGTCAAGCGGAATGTCACGGAAGAGCACCGCCATGTCGGCGATCGAGTCGATCGCCACCCCGGCCATGCCGACATCATCGGCGACCAGCGGATTGTCTGAATCATAGCCGCGATGCGTCGGCAGATCGAAGGCCACCGACAGCCCCATCTGCCCGGCCGCCAGGTTGCGGCGGTAGAAGGTGTTGGATTCCTCCGCCGTGGAAAAGCCGGCATATTGCCGGATTGTCCAGGGCCGTGTCGCATACATGGTGGCATAGGGGCCGCGTAGGAACGGGGCGATCCCGGGCAGCCCGGCCGCCACCGCCGCCCGCGCCGCCGGGTCCGGCATCGCCAGCGGTGGGATCTCCAGCCCCTCGTCACTCATCCGTGCCGGTGGCAGATCGGCGGCAGAAATATCGGCCGCCGGCCGCGCCCGGCCCGCAGGAAGCTGCATGCGGGTAAAGTCGGGCAGTCCCATCACGCCTCTCCCCCAAGACGGATGATCTGCTGAAGCCAGGCAAGCCTGTCATCCTGCGCCAGAATCGCGGCCGCGGGCTGGAAACTGCCGGCGGCAAGCCCGGCAGGCACCGCCGTCATGCCGCAGCCGATCACCATGTCCGGGCGCGCCGATGCGACGGCGTCCGCTTCATCCATGCCAAGGACGACCGGCTGTATGCCGGCGATACCGAGGACCCGGCGCAGGGAATGTTCCTCGCTAGACGCGCTGTCGCTGGTTCCGCGCAAAAGCAGGATTCGCGGGGGCGCGGCAAGGGCCGACCGGCGCAGGGATTCAACAATGGCGGCCGGCCGGCACACCTCGGCAAATGCCTCGAGAACATCAGGCACCGGCTCGGCCACGGGCTGGAGGGTGACGCCAAGAAGATCGGCATCACCGGCACAAAGCCTTGCCGCGCGCGCGGCTGCCGCCGCTTCGGCCTGCGCGTCGATCATTCCGGTCTCGATCGACCTTGCCAGTCCGCCGGCAGCTTCTATGGCCTGGAAGGCGGCCCAGCCGGCAGCGGCCAGATCCTCGGTACGCTGTTCGATGAAGGGGGACCCGGCGGCCGGATCAAGACTTGCCGACAGGCCGGATTCCGCCATCATCATCACCTGCGACAGCCGCGATGTGCGCCGCGCGGAATCGCTTTCGCCGGTCAGAAGATCATGTCCGAATCCGGTCAGTGAATCAGCGCCGCCTATCGCGCCGCCAAGAAGCGCTGTGGTGGTGCGAAGCATATTCACCTCGGCATCGAGAACCGACATCATCCGCAGCGAGGCATAGCCCCCGATGACCAGCGGTGTCGGCGCGATATCACAGGCCGACAGCAGCCCGTCCCACAGGCGGCGCATGGCACGGATGGCCACCACCCCGGCAAAGCTGTCGGCCGGCAGTGCCAGGCGCGCCGATACCCTGCCGGCGACATCGCCGGGGGGCAGGCCGGCAGCATCGGCACCGCGAAGCATGGCGGCAAGCCCCGCTGTTATCAGCCCAAGCTCCTGCGCCGCCGTCAGACCGCGATTATGCCAGGACCAGCCATCCACACGGAACAGCCGGTGCGCCGGTGGCGCATTGGCATGAAGCGCCAGCCCGGCCGCAAGCGCAGCAAGCGGGTCGAGGCCAAGATCGATCTCCAGCGCCGTGGCATCATCGCCGCGGTCCTCCGCCAGCGCCATGAGCGCGCGGTAGTGATCGGCGGATGCCGCATCGCCGTCAAAGCCGATACCGATGGCCGGCAGAACGACACCGTCAAGCTGCGCTGCAAGCGCGCCGGCGTCGGCGGTCCGCAGCATCAGCGCGGTGGCGCCACTGTTCAGCGCATCGAGACAGTCCGCGGATGTCGCGGCCTGCGGCATCGGCTGACAGACATGCCAGCCGGCGGCAAGCCGGCGCGCCGGATCGGCGGGAAGAAGCGGTGCGGCCACGTCAGCTGGCGCCACCGGATAGAGCACAGCGGTGACAAGACCGTCCTCATCAACCCTGCCAAGCCCCCCAGGATCGGCGCCCTTGAGGATTTTGCGGGCCATGCCGGTCCAGTCCGCCATATCGGCAGCATCGAATTCCGCTTCGTTGAATGCCATGCCCATCGGTTTCATTCTCTTGCCTGCCGGGCTATAGTTCCGGCAAGTCGCCGCCTGACGCGCAGTCAACCCAAGGATAGCCAATGCCGGGCGCCAACGCCACATCTGTTTCCCCGCCGCCGCGCGGCTGGGACGGCGCCGACCGGCTCTGCCTCGGGCTCCTTGCCGGAATCACCCTGATAAGATGCGCCGCGCTGGTCGCCAGCCCGCTGGAGCTTGGAGTCGACGAGGCGCAATACTGGCTCTGGGGCACGGCCTTCGATTTCGGCTACTACACCAAGCCGCCCCTGACCAGCTGGATCATTGCGCTGTCGCACGGCATGTTCGGCCATTATGAGTGGGCCGTGCGGATGCCCGCGCCCTGGCTTCATCTGGCAACCTGTCTTGTTCTGTGGCGGGCCGCGGTCTGGGCTGGCGGCGATGACGGCACCGGCAATGGCGCGGCGGCGCGCCAGGCCGGGCGGCTGGCGGCGCTTCTGTGGGTCAGCCTGCCGGCGGTTGGCGTCGGCAGCTTCGTCATCTCCACCGACACCCCGCTTCTGCTGGGATGGTCGCTTGGACTTCTCGGCCTGATCGGCGTGATCACAGGGCGGGTCCGGCCCGTGCCCGGCATGGCGTTCGCCGGGGCCGGGTTCGGCGCGGCGATGCTGGCAAAATACGCCGCCATCTACGGGCTGGCCGGGCTTGTGCTGTTCCTGGCCCTGATGCGCGCCCGCAAGGCAGCCGGCGCGATTACACCCGGCGGTGTGCTCGTCTTCGCGGCGGCGATGCTGCTTGTGGCCAGTCCCAATATCATCTGGAACCTGATGAACGAGCTGGCGACAGTCCGGCATCTTGGCGACAACGCCAATCTCGACAGGCAGAGCTACAATGTCGGCAACAGCCTCGCCTTTCTCGGCGCGCAATTCGCCACCGCCGGACCGCTTGTCTTCGCCCTCATGCTGGGCGCGCTGCGGGTCCGGCGCATCGATCAGACCGGCGCGTTGCTGCTGTGTCTTTCAGTGCCGGTCATTGCGGTGATCATGCTTCAGGCCTTTCTCAGCGAGGCGAACGCCAACTGGGCGCTGGCGGCGATGCCGGCATTGGTGATCTGGCTGGCCCGATGGCTGGCGGCAGGACGAGGGCGGCTGGCCCTCGCGGCGACCGGAACCAACATGGTCATCGCGGCGACCCTCGTCGCTGTGACAGCCATGGGATCGCTTGGCCTGCTGACGCCGCAATCGGACCCGCTTCGCAGGCTTCGCGGCTGGCAGGAGCTTGCCAGCGATACACATGCCGCGCTGCGCCGCCATCAGGCAGGCACGGTGATCGCTGACAGGCGGGCCACGGCGGCTCTTCTGTCCTGGCATTTCCATGGTGGCGGGATCGAGATTCTGGTGCATGACGCCGATGGCGTGCCAAGCAACCATTTCGAACAGAACATGGCCTGGGACCGGACACCGGGGCGGCGCGTCCTGCTGCTTGACGGACGCCAGACACCGCCGGCGATGGACGGGCTGATATGGTCAGCCGGACCGGTGGGACTGTCGCGGACGAGCATCAGCGCGCAGCGCGACCGGACACTCTATCTTCATGCCGGGGTGGAGGCGGGCGGCTAGATCCGCCCGGCCCTCGTGATCCTGGCGAACACCTCAAGCGTTTCCTGGCTGACATGATGCTCGACACCTTCGGCATCCTCCTCGGCGATGGCCTGCGGCACGCCGATGGTGACCAGAAAATCACGAACGATCTGGTGACGGACACGGCTCGCCTCGGCAAGCGCCTTGCCAGCTTCGGTCAGGAAAATGGACCGGTAGGGCCGTGTCTCGACAAGGTCCTCGCGTTGCAGCCTGCGGATAATGGCGTTGACAGTCGGGCTGGTCACGCCGAAGCGCGCCGCCAGATCGACAGTGCGCGCCTCGCCTGTCTCGGCGATCAGGTCGGAGATCATCTCGACATAATCCTCGGCCACCTCGGACTGATGGGCACGGCGGATCCTGTCGAACTTGGCGGCGCTGCCCGCGACAGCATCTTGAGGGGTGCGTGGTGACATGAGAGACTCTGACATCGTTCGACGCCATCTATAAAGACAGTAAAGAAATTTAGCCACATCAAAATTTTCACCTTTCGTTTAGAAAGACTCCAAAACGGCACAGAGCCGGAATGGGGCATGGCGACGCAACGCGGTTGCGAACCCGTCGCTTGTTGGATACAGTCCGCGCCATCCGGAACCAGACGCCAACGGAGCAGCACATCATGGACAACAGCACCCAGACCGAACTCGAGGCAGCGGCGTTCCGCCGGCTTGTCTCGCATCTCCGCGAGCGTAATGACGTGCAGAATATCGACATGATGAACCTTGCCGGTTTCTGTCGTAACTGCCTGTCACGCTGGTACCGTGAGGCGGCCGCCGACAACGGCATGGACATGGATGACGCCGCCGCGCGCGAGATCGTCTATGGCATGGACTATGCCGAATGGAAGGCGACATACCAGACCGAGGCCACCGCCGAGCAGCGCGCTGCCTACGAGAAGACCCACAAACACGACTGACCACCATTATCCGGATGGCCGCGGGCGGCCACGGGGGACAAATTCATGGCACTTATTCCAGGCAGCGGCGCAGGCGCCGAGCAGCTGACGCAATTCATCGAGCGCATCGAGCGACTCGAGGAGGAGAAGCGGGCGCTGATGGCCGACATCCGTGATGTCTACAGCGAAGCCAAGGGCACCGGGTTTGATCCGAAGATCATGCGCCAGCTTGTCAAGATGCGGGCCATGGACCGCGATCTTCTGCAGGAACAGGACGAGCTGCTGACGACCTATCGCGCCGCCGTCGGCCTGGTCTGAACCGGACCCCAGGCTGAATCCGGGAGACTGACGAACGTGTCGCATTTCTCCACCAGGCTGACCGAGGCCGTTCACACAACCGGCACCCCGCTTTGCATGGGGATAGACCCGCATCTGTCGATGATGCCGGCGCTGTTCGGCGATGTGTCGGACCCCGGAAGCGACGCCACCATCCGCGCCATCGAGGATTTCACCATGGCATGTCTTGAGGCGGCGAAGGGGCGGGTCGCGGCGATCAAGCCGCAGGCCGCCTTTTTCGAGGCGCAGGGGCATGCGGGCATGCGGGTCCTTGCCGCGCTCGGCCATGCCGCCGTCGAGGCCGGCATGCTGGTGATCATGGATGCCAAGCGCAACGACATCGGCAGCACCAACGCCGCCTACGCAGACGCCTGGATCGCCCATGACGCGCCCTTTCCTTCCGACGCCCTGACCGTGAACGCCTTTCTCGGCATGGATACGCTGGAGCCGCTGTTGGCACGCGCCGATGCCACCGGCTCCGGCCTGTTCGTGCTGACCCGCACCAGCAATCCCGGCGCCGGCGCCATCCAGGACCTTGATGTCGGGGGCAAACCGCTGTTTCACCGGCTTGCCGAGCAGCTT
Organism: Puniceispirillaceae bacterium (SeqCode); assembly: GCA_049890015.1. Classification (GTDB taxonomy): domain Bacteria; phylum Pseudomonadota; class Alphaproteobacteria; order Puniceispirillales; family Puniceispirillaceae; genus UBA8309. The sequence goes on along the minus strand of JBMHCH010000190.1, from coordinate 22,602 downwards.
GCGCCACTGGCCGCGGCGCGCTGCGACCCGCGTGGCGGGTCATCCCTCGGAATCGTCGCGGGCGCCACCTGGCCGGACGAGGCGCGGGCGCTTCGCGATATCCTGCCATCCTCGCCCTTCCTTGTTCCCGGCTTCGGCGCGCAGGGGGCCGGCGCGGCGGATGCCCTCGCCGGTCTGCGACAGACGGATGCCGGATGGGAAGGCGGGCTGATCAACAGCACGCGCGGGCTGATTTTTCCAAAGGCCGCAGCTGAGGCCGCCAGCATCTCGGCATGGCGCACCACTATTGACGACGCCATCGAGACAAGCCGCGCCGCCCTTGCCAGCCGGTGAGCTGGCGCCCGTCCCGGCCAAAATATTTCCAGTTTCTTAGCTTCGCTTCACGTAGCCGTGACATGGCGTTTTTGACCTTTTTTCCGGGACTTAAACAGTTTCATCATCATCCTGTTATGTGACGACCAGTATGGCGTCGCTGCACAGGATGCGCATGTCGACGGGCGGGGCGATGCCGGCCGGACCGTGACCGTCCCAAGGTGCCATAGGTGGTGGAAATGACGAAGAACGCAGCAGAGACGAACGCAGCAGAGACGAAGGCCGTTACAGCCGAGGTGGAGGTCAGCCAGGGAAGCCTTGTCTGGTACAATGAACGCAAGGGCTACGGGTTCGTGCGCATTGGTGACGAGGAGATCTTTCTGCACCGCTCGACGCTTGACCGGTTCGGCCTTGTGCGCCTGCTGACCGGCGATCTGGTTACCGTGTCGCTCAGCACCAACGAACATGGCCGCGTGATCAAGGATCTCCTGTCGGTCGAACGACCCCTGAACCCGGCCCCGCCGGCGGCCGCCGAACCTGAAGATGGCGAGGTCCGCGCCGTCGTGAAATTCTTCAATGACCTTCGCGGCTACGGCTTTGTCACCGCAGACAATCTTGACGAGGATGTGTTCGTGCATTCGCGCGTGCTGAATGACTGCGGCTTTCATTCGCTGGTCCAAGGGCAGAAGCTTCTGGTGAAGGTTGATAATTCGACCCGCGGTCTTCAGGTGAATTCCGTCCGGCTTCTGGCCGAGTAGAGGCTGCGCCGACGCTGGCGCACGCCCGTCCCTTTCGCCCCGTTCCTTTCGCCCCGTTCCTTTCGCCCCCCATTCCTTTCGCATTGCTGGGCAGTGGGAGTTGGGCTATGGGTAGGTCTTCGGGCCTACAGGGCCTCTGATCTACCCAGAGAGCGTGTTCCAGCATGGCATCTTCTCCCTCCACGCCATCTGCCGGCGGACCCTGGTTACGGGTCCTTGTGGCCGGCGCGGCCCTTGTCACCGTCACCTTCGGGATCCGGCAGGTGTTCGGCCTGTTCGTCGTGCCGATGTCGACAGACCTTGGTACCGGCGTGCAAATGATTTCGCTAGCGATTGCCGTGCAGAACCTGATCTGGGGGTTCTCTTCGCCCCTGTTCGGCGCGCTTGCCGACCGTATTGGCGCCTGGAAGGTCGCCATGATCGGCGCTGTGATCTATACGGCCGGCCTGTTGTCCAGCGCCCTGATCGTCAGTCCAGGCGGGGTGTTTCTGGGCCAGGCGCTGATTGGACTTGGCCTCGGCAGCGCCGGAATCTCGATTGCCATCGGCGCGGTGGGGCGTGTTGTCCCGCCAGGGCGGCGCTCGGTCGCCTTCGGGCTGGTCACAAGCTTCGGATCATTTGGACAGTTCGCGCTGCTTCCTGTCACGCAGATGCTGATTGGCGATCATGGCTGGCAGATGGCCTTGCTGATCCTGTCCTTTCTGACTGCGGCGATGATGGCGATGGCGCTTGGCATGCGCACCGCGCCGCAGGCACGAACGGCCGATGTTGCCGAGCTCAGCACAGGCGAGGCGCTTCGCGTGGCGGCGCGGAGCCGCGACTACATCCTGCTGACCGCCGGATTCTTCGTCTGCGGCCTGCAGCTTGTCTTCATCACCACGCATCTGCCGGTGTTCCTGTTCGACAACGGCATCGACGCCGGCATCGCAAGCTGGTCGCTGGCGCTTGTCGGACTGTTCAACATCGTCGGAGCGTTTGTCTGCGGCTGGCTTGGCGGAAAGCTGTCAAAGCGCAAGACGCTGGCAACGGTCTATCTTCTTCGCGGCGTGATCATGTGCAGCTTCTTCCTGCTTCCGGTCACGCCTGTCTCGGCGCTTGTCTTCGGCGCCGCGATGGGTCTGCTGTGGCTTGGCACGATTCCGCTGACAAGCGGGCTGATCGTCACCTTCTTCGGCCCGAAACATCTCAGCATGCTGTACGGCATCGCGTTCACCTCGCATCAGGTCGGCTCCTTCGTCGGCTCCTGGCTCGGCGGGGTCATCTATGACATGACGGCAAGCTACAGCATCATGTGGTGGCTGAATGTCGGCGCGGCGCTCTTCGCCTTCACCGTGAACTGGATCATCCACGAGGCTCCGGTCACACCGTCAGCGCAACCGGCCGCCGCCTGATGGTCAGGCCTGCTCGCCAAGCCACCGTTCGGCGTCAAGGGCCGCCATGCAGCCCATGCCGGCGGCGGTCACCGCCTGGCGATAGATCTTGTCGACACAGTCCCCTGCCGCAAACACCCCTTCGACCGAGGTGCGGGTGCCGCCTGTCTCGGCGATGATGTAGCCCTCATCATCAAGATCGAGCGCCCCACGGAACGCCGCTGTCGACGGGTCGTGGCCGATGGCGACAAACATGCCCTGCACCGCGATCTCCAGATCATCCTCTCCGCTGGTGGAGGCAAGGCGCAGGCCGGTCACGCCGCTGTCATCGCCAAGAACCTCGGAGACCGTGCGGTTCCATTCAACGGTGATCTTCTCATGGCGCAGGAGCCTGTCCTGCATGATCTGCTCGGCGCGAAGCTGGTCACGGCGATGCACCAGCGTCACCGATTTGCAGATATTCGCCAGATACAGCGCCTCTTCGACCGCCGTATTGCCGCCGCCGATCACCGCCACATCACGGTCCTTGTAGAAAAACCCGTCACAGGTGGCGCAGGCCGATACGCCGCGCCCGTTGAAGGTCTGTTCCGAATCCAGCCCAAGCCAGCGGGCCGATGCGCCGGTGGCGACAATCACGGAATCAGCCGTCATCTGGTCACCTGAATCAAGCGTCAGCCGGAAGGGGCGCGCGCCGGCATCGAGCGCCGTGACGATGTCATAGACCACCCGCGCGCCGACATTCTCCGCCTGCGACTGCATCTCGGTCATCAGCCAGGGGCCCTGGATCACCTCGGCAAAGCCGGGATAGTTCTCGACATCTGTGGTGATGGTCATCTGCCCGCCGGGCTGCAGGCCGGCGATAATCACCGGCGACAGGTTTGCCCGCGCGGTGTAGATGGCGGCTGTCAGGCCAGCGGCGCCGGCGCCGATGATAACGACTTTTTCATGGGTGACGTTCGACATGGGCTGGTCTTTCTGGGCTGGTCTTTCAACAGAGAGAGGAGACACGCGTCCTTGCGGGGCGGCCAGTAATCGGAAACTTCATTTCGAGGCCGTGGCGGCACGGTTTTCGACGTGCCAAACCTCGCCGTCGATGTTAGCGTCCGCCTATGGTCAAGCCAAGTCCGTTCACCCTGCTTTTGCTGCTCACGGCCCTGTTTGTCGCAGCCGCGCATCCCTCCCGGCCTGTTGCCGAGGAGACAGGTGCCCCCGGTCCCGCCATTGACGGCATCTCCTGGCATGCCGGCGCGGCCATCGAGGGCGGGATACTTGTTGGCAAGGCCATCCCCGGCACACAGCTGACACTCGATGATATGCCGCTGGCCACGGCGTCATCCGGCCATTTCATCATCGGCTTCCACCGCGACAGCGACACCGCGCAGAATTTGGGGATCACGGCAGCGGACGGCGCAAGACAGACCATCCGCCTGATGGCGGCGCAACGGCGCTATGATGTGCAGCGGATAGACGGGTTGAAACGCGATCACGTCACCCCGCCGCAAGAGGTGCTCGACCGGATTTCCCGTGATTCCGCCGCCGTGCGCGCCGCGCGTTCGCAGCATGACGCAGGCAGCGGCGGCGGCGATTTCCTTGCCGGGTTCGACATGCCGGTGACAGGCCGAATCTCCGGCATCTATGGCAGCCAGCGGGTCCTGAATGGTGAACCGCGCCAGCCGCATTACGGAATCGATATCGCGGCCCCGCGCGGAACGCCGGTCGCAGCGCCGGCCGCCGGGCGCGTGACGCTTGTCCGCGATCTGTATTTTTCCGGCTGGACGGTGCTTGTCACGCACGGGATGGGGCTGAACGCCGCCTTCCTTCATCTGGACAGCGTCGCCGTGGAAGAGGGGGATGAGGTGGCGCGCGGCCAGGTGATCGGCACCGTCGGCTCCACCGGCCGGTCGACCGGCCCGCATCTGGACTGGCGGCTGGACTGGCAGGGACGGCGGCTTGACGCCGCGCTGGTGCGCGATCAGCTTGCCAGCCTCGCTGGCGACAGCTAGACCGGATTACGCAACAACCCGGACACCGCGCCATGGCACGACGCATCTTCATTTTCGGACTGGGCTATGTCGGCAGGCCGCTTGGTCACAGGCTGGCCGAGCGCGGCTGGCAGGTGTGCGGCACCACCCGCAACCCGGACAGGCTTGCGGCGGAGTCGGCGTCAGGATGGCAGATCCACAAATTCACCGATGATCATCCGGTTGCCGAGGCGCAAGCGGCGCTGTCCGGCGTCGATGCGGTGATCAGCACCATAACCGCCATCGGCGGCAGCGACCCGGTTCTGGATGCGCATGGAGACCTTCTTGGCGGCTTCGCCGGCTGGAGCGGCTATGTCTCTGCGACATCGGTCTATCCGGACCAGCCGGACGGCTTCTGTTACGAGGACACCCCGACCGGGCCAGCGACGGCGCGCGGCCGCGCCCGCGTCGCGGCGGAGAACCGCTGGCTGGAAATGACCGGCGCGGAAATTTTCCGCGCTGCCGGAATCTACGGCCCTGGAAGAAGCCCGTTCGACGGTCTTCGTGACGGCACAGCGCGGATCATCGAGCATCGCGGCCAGGTCTTCAACCGCATCCATGTCGATGACATCTGCCGCATCATCATGGCGGCGATGGACAGCCCGCGGCGCGGCCGCATCATCAATCTTGCCGATGAGAAACCGGCGGCCCAGGGCGAGGTCGTCCGCCATGCCGCCGCCCTTCTTGGCGTCGATCCACCCGCGCCGCAAAGCCTGGAGGACGCCGACCTTTCGGCGATGGCGCGAAGCTTCTATGTCTCGCGGCGGCGCGTCGCCTCGAAGGTCATCGGGCCGGAGCTGGGGCTGGACCTTCTCTATCCCGACTATGAAAGCGGCCTTGCGGCGATCCTCGCGGCCGAGGCCGGGAACTAGCCAGCGGCGAATTCCGACGCCACAGCCTTGACCTCGTCAGCCGCGCCGAACACCAGCGGCACCCGCTGGTGAAGGCCGTCCGGCGTGATCTCCAGAATGTCCCGCACCCCGTCGGTGGCGCGCCCGCCGGCCTGCTCCACCAGCATCGCCACAGGCGCCGCCTCATAGACAAGGCGAAGCCGGCCGGCCTCGTAGCCCTTGCGGGAATCCGCCGGATAGAGAAAGACCCCGCCACGGCTGATGATCCGCCAGGTCTCTGCCACCAGAGACGCCACCCAGCGCATATTGTAATCATGGCCGCGCGGACCATCGGCGCCGGCAAGACAGCCATCGACATAGCGGGCAATGGGGTCCGGCCAGTGGCGCCTGTTCGAGGCATTGATGGCGAATTCGCTGGCGTCTGCCGGGATGCTCACCCTCTCAGTGATCATCGAAAAGCGTCCTTCGTCATCCATGCGGAAGGCGGCGGTGCCCGACCCTGTGCTCAGAAGAAGCGTCGTCTGCGGCCCGTAGACGAAGAAACCGGCGGCAAGCTGTTCGCGCCCGGCCTGCAGCTCGCCGCCATCTGCCGGCAAAACCGAGAAGATTGTGCCGACCGAGACATTCACCCCGATGTTGGACGAGCCGTCGAGCGGATCGCAGGCGATGATGAGCCCGCCTTCCGGATCGAGCGGAATGGCCTCGTCCCGTTCCTCGGACAGATAGGCGGCGACGCCGGCCCCGCGAAGCGCCTCGAGAACGATCTCGTCGGCGATCACATCAAGCTTCTTCTGCGTGTCGCCATCGGCATTCACCGCGCCGGCGGCGGCGTCGAGGGCAGTGGCGGGCGAACGTATTTCCGCGGCAATGGCCGACGCCGCCCCGGCCAGCGCCAGAACCGCGCTGGCGACAGGAGGCGTTGCCCGCGCGGCAAGATAGCTTCCGAGATCAGACATGTTTCACCTCGCCCGCCCAATCGGTGGTTCACAATCACAAACGCCCGTGCCGGGTGCGGCACGGGCGTCGGTTTTGGTCTTCACCTGGGGCCTACTCGCGGTTGCCGAACAGACGCAGGATGAAGAGGAACATGTTGATGAAGTCTAGATAGAGCATCAGCGCCCCGAAAATCGACTTCTTGGTGGTCTCTGCCTGGCTGTCGCCGGCCATGTACATCAGCTTGATGCGCTGCGTGTCCCATGCCGTCAGGCCGGCAAAGATCAGCACGCCGACGATCGAGATCACGAAATCGAGCTGTGTCGAGGCCAGGAAGATGTTCACAAGCGAGGCCAGGATGAGGCCGATCAGGCCGATCACCATGAAGGATCCCATCGCCGACAGGCTGCGCTTCGTGCTGTAGCCGTAAAGGCTGAGCCCGGCGAAGGCCCCGGCGGTGATGAAGAAGGCCCGTGCCACGCTGGCACCTGTGTAGACCATCAGGACCGAGGCAAGCGACAGTCCCATCAGGCCCGCATAGACATAGAACATGTTGCGTGCCTTGCCGGCGGACATCGCCTGCATCCGTGCCGACAGCCAGAAGACCATGCCGAGAGGCGCCAGCATCACCACCCACTGGAGCGGGGTGTTGAAGAGAAGCGCCCCGAACGAGGTCAGGTACATCTGCCCGTCCGGGCCGGTGGTGGTGGCCAGCATCTTGGTGCCATAGGCGAAGAAGCCGGTCAGCAGAAGCGCGGTCGTCATGTGGTTGTAGACGCCAAGCATGTAAGCGCGAAGACCGACGTCAACCTGTGTTGCCTCGGCGGCGCTGGTGTTCATAAAGCGATTATCAGCCATTGTTACCCCCTGATCGATAACCTGTTGCGTAGAATGTAGTAATGAAACGCTGTTGATTCAAGAAATTGCCGGACTGCGGAGCGACGAACATCATGTCGCATCAGCCGCCGCTGTCTCGCGCGCCGACGCGGTGCCGGTACGCTGCCGCCGGCTGCGTTCGGATGCCGATTTCAGCTGTCCGCAGGCCGCCAGGATATCGCGCCCGCGCGGGGTGCGGACAGGCGAGGCGTAGCCGGCCTTCAGCACCTTCGCCGCGAAGGCCTCGATGCGGCTGTCGGATGAACATTGATAGGGGCTTCCGGGCCACGGGTTGAACGGAATGAGATTCAGCTTCGAGGGGATGCCCTGGATCAGCTTCAGCAACGCCGCGCAATCCTCGTCACTGTCATTGATCCCGTCCAGCATCACATATTCCCAGGTGATGCGCCGCGCGTTCGACAGGCCGGGATAGGTCCGGCAGGCCTCGATCAGCTCGGCAAGCGGATATTTCCGGTTGATCGGCACCAGCTCGTCGCGAAGCTCGTCACGTACCGCGTGGAGCGAGATCGCCAGATTGACGCCAAGCTCGGCGCCGCAGCGGGCGATTTCTGGCACCACCCCCGAGGTCGACAGCGTGATCCGCCGTTTCGACAGCCCGACCCCCTCGCCGCTCATGATGATCCGCATCGCCTTGGCGACGTTCTCGTAATTGAACAGCGGCTCTCCCATGCCCATCAGCACGATATTGGTCAGCCGCCTGTCCGGCTTGCCGGCCGGCCAGTCGCCAAGCTCATCCATCGCCAGCATGACCTGGCCGCAGATCTCCTCGGCGCTCAGATTGCGAACGAGTTTCTGTGTACCGGTATGGCAGAAGCTGCAGGTCAGGGTGCAGCCCACCTGCGACGAGATGCACAGCGTGCCGCGGTCCTTGTCCGGGATATAGACGCTTTCGGCCTCATTGCCGTCGGCGAAGCGAAGAAGCCATTTGATCGTGCCGTCGGTCGACTGCATGCGCCGCGTGACAACAGGCCTGTCCATGGTGAACATGCGGGCGAACCGCTCGCGGACCGGCTTGGCGAGGTCGCTCATCTCGTCAAAGGATGTCAGACCATGGCGCCAGACCCAGCGCCACAGCTGGCGGGCGCGAAACTTCGGCAGGTCCGCGGCGGTGATCGCGGCCTCGAGCTCTTCCGCGCTCATCCCCAGAAGCCCGAGACGCGCGCCGTCGGCTGGCGTCCCGGCGGGAGCGGGCGACACGGCCTCGTCAATGGCGTCAGACGCCTGGCTCTGGGGCTGGTCCATCACTTCCGGCGCCATTCCGGCGCCGCCTCACATCATGCGGCGCGCTTGCCGCGACGCCTGCCTAGCTGCAGGTCTTGTCAATCAGGTTCTTGGCCTTGGTGAACCCGGACAGCGAATAGGTATCGGTTGTCTTGGTGCCGCGGCTGGAGGTGCCGACAACCGTCATCTTGGAGCCACGCTTCATCGCGCGGATCATCGCGATGTCGTCCTCCTCGGATTCGGCGTAGGCGCGACCCTCGATGGTGAACAGGGTGAATGTCTTGCCGTCGATATTCACCTTCACATCCGAATGTTTCTTGTGCTTGTAGCCGGCGGTGAACTGCACCACATTGCGCTCGGCCTTGCCGGGTCCGTGCGAGACGAAGACGCGTGCCTCGCCGCGGTTGTCCGGGTCGTATTTGCCGGCCGATTTCTTCGGCAGCGAGCTGATGAAGCAGGTGCGGCCGCTATCGTCATCGACCCGGAACGCCTCCCAGTCCTTTTCGCTCAGCATGCGCTTCGGGTCCGCCGCCTGTGCCGACATGCCCGACAGCATGACCATCGCGGCAGCCATGCCCATGACAAAGAGATTGCGCATCATTTCCATGTCCCGACCAACTTTCCGTTCTGTTCCGGCAACCCCGCCAGCACCCTTTTGCCCGAGGATGATGGCGAGAATGTGAAAGCCGGCGGCAATGTAAGACACCTCGCAGGGCGATGCAAAGAAATTTGAGACTGGGACCTGTCAGCCTTCGACACGCGCCAGCAGCCGGTTCACGGCGGGCAGGATTCGGCGGCTGATCTCGGCGATGCCGGCCTCGTTCGGGTGCAGGCCGTCATCAAGGTTGAGCGCCGGATCAAGAGCCACCCCATCGAGAAAGAAAGGATAGAACTCGATGTCGTGACGCGCCGCCAGCCCCGGATAGATGGCATCGAAGGCCTCGGTATAGGCCGGCCCCATGTTGCGCGGGGCCAGCATGCCGGCGAGAAGCACCTCGACCTTGCGCGCCAGAAGCCGCGTGATGATGGCATCCAGATTGGCGGCGGCGGCCTCTGGCGGCAGCCCGCGAAGCATGTCATTGCCGCCAAGAACAATGATCACCGCCTGCGGATTGTCGGCAAGCGACCAGTCGAGACGCGCCACGCCGCCAGCCGTGGTGTCACCGGACACGCCGGCATTCAGCACTGTGACATCGCTTCCGGCCGCGCGAAGGTCGCGTTCAAGCTGCGCCGGAAAACTCTTCCCGGGCGCCAGGCCGTATCCGGCGACTAGCGAATCCCCCAGAACCATGAGCCGCGTCTCTGCCAGCGCCGGACTGGCCGTCGCGACAGCGGTCAGCAGCGCCGGAATAAGCATGGCAAGACAGAAAAACCGCTGTCCCGACCGGATCAATCCATTGATCAGGCTCATCATTACCACCATATCCCCCAGATGCTCGCCGGCAGCGCCAGCGAGCTGTCCACATCGCCCCAGATTTAGGAAGCCGGCGCGGCAAAGTCCACCCGACACCAGCCAGAACCTCACGCCTGTTGGAACAATCGAATATGCCAGACACCCCCCTCACATCCCACACTGCCGCACAGCCGGTGATCGCCCTTGAGGACGCGCGGCTCGCCCTGTCCAGCGCCGAGGGGATGGTCGAGATCCTGCGGGGCATCACCCTGGCCATCGCCGGCGGCGAGACGGTCGGGGTCCTCGGGCCAAGCGGGGCCGGCAAGACCAGCCTGCTGATGATCATGGCCGGGCTGGAAAGCCTGACGCAGGGCAGCATCACGCTTGGCGGCGCCGATATCACGCGCATGGGCGAGGATGAGCTCGCCGCGCTGCGCCGTGACAAGGTCGGGATCGTCTTCCAGGCCTTCCGCCTGATCCCGTCGATGACAGCGCTGCAGAATGTGGAGGTGCCGCTGGAACTGGCCGGACGCCGTGATGCTGACGACGTGGCAGCGGCCGCGCTGGAGTCCGTCGGGCTCGGGCATCGCCAGACACATCTTCCCGACCAGATGTCGGGCGGCGAGCAGCAGCGCGTCGCCATCGCCCGCGCCATCGCGACCCGCCCGCAAATTCTGCTGGCGGACGAGCCGACAGGCAATCTTGACAGCGGCACCAGCGAAAAGGTCATCGCCACCCTGTTCGAGGCCACGCGCGCCGCCGGCGCCGCACTGGTTCTGGTGACGCACGATCCGGCCCTTGCCGAACGCTGCGCACGGGTGCTGACCATCGAGGATGGCCGCATTGTCGAGGACCGCAGGACGGGGCATCGCGCGGCATGAGCCTGTCAGACAACGCAGAAGCCGGCGGCGACAGCATCGGCAACTCAGGCTGGAATCTTGCCTGGCGGCTGGCGCGCCGCGAGATCCGCGGGTCGGTGGCCCGTTTCCGGGTGTTTCTTGGCGCCTTGATGCTTGGCGTTGCCGCCATCGGCACCGTCGGATCGGTGGCCGAGGCGATGCGCGACGGCATCGCCGGCAATGCCCGTCTTCTTCTTGGCGGCGATGTCGAGCTCCGCAGCCTCTACATGCCGACGCCTGATGACCTGATCGAAACCGCGGCGGAATACGGCGCGCTGTCGCGCACCATGACGATGCGGGCGATGATCCAGATCGATGGCGAGCGCCGGCTCGTCGCGCTGAAGGCTGTTGATTCCGCCTGGCCGATGGTGGGGCGCGCCGATCTTGGCAGCGGCGGCGAACTCGCCCCGGCCATTGCCCCCGGAAAGATCATCATCGACCCGAAGCTGGCGCGCGGTCTCGACCTCGCCCCGGGATCGGTGGTGCGGATCGGCGACGCTGACCTCGAGGTCAGCGACACGCTTGCCTATGAGCCTGACCGCTCTGTCAGCTTTGTCACTTTCGGACCGCGCGTGCTGATGTCCATGGCCAGTCTGGAGGCCACCGGGCTGATGCAGCCCGGCGCCTTGATCACCTATCGGACCCGACTGCTGCTGGATGAAGCCGTCAATCGCGACGCGGCGGTGGCCAGACTGAAGACCGCGGCGGCGGACGGCCCGGTGCGGATCCGTGACCTTCTGGAAGCGGCGCCGGGATTTGATGTCTTCATCGACCGCACCGAGGTGTTCCTCGTTCTTGTAGGGCTGACGGCGCTGCTGATCGGCGGGCTTGGCGTTGCCGGCGCCGTGCGGGCCTGGCTTGGCAGCCGCATGCCGGTGATCGCCACGCTGAAATGCCTCGGCGCGCCGGCGCGGCTTATCTTCCGCACCTATCTGATCCAGGTCATGCTGATCGCCGGTCTTGGCGTGTGCCTCGGCGTGCTGGTCGCCGCCATCGCGCCTGTCTTTGCCATCGATCTGCTGTCGTCCTACGTCACCGTTCCGATCGCCGTGTCGGTCTATCCGCTGCCGTTGGCGATTGCCGCTGGCTTCGGCATGGTCACCTCGTTCCTGTTCGCTCTCTGGCCGCTTGCCAAGGCCGAGGAGGTGCGCGCCGCCAACCTGTTCCGGCGGCTGAACAGCATTCCGGACGGGCGGCCGAAGGCGCGCTATCTGATGATTGCGGCGGCGGCGTTGCTGCTGCTCTCCGCGCTGGCACTGGTCGCGACGCGCGACCTGCGGCTGACCGCCGTCTTCATTTCCGGATCGCTTGCTACGATCCTGCTTCTTGGCGGGCTTGGCGAGATGCTTCTTCGGGTGATGCGGCGGCTGCCGGCCCCACGCTATGTTCCGGGACGGCTGGCACTGTCGGCGATCACTCGACCGGGATCGCCGGTGCGGGCCATCGTCATCGCCTTCGGCCTTGGCCTGTCCGTTCTTGTCACGGTGGCGCTGTCGCAGGCCAATATCGGCCGGCAGATCGATACCCGTGTGTCGGAGGACGCGCCGGCCTGGTTCTTCATCGATATCCAGCCCGACCAGATCGACCGCTTCATGCAGATTGCCACCGGCACCAAAGGCGTGTCCGAGGTATCGCGCACCCCGATGCTGCGCGGACGGGTGACACGCCTTGGCGGCAGGGATGCCGGCGAATTTGACATGCGCGGCGGGTCGGCCTGGGTGCTTCGCGGGGACCGGGCGCTGACCTGGTCGGCGGCGCCGCCGGACAGCGGCGAGGTCATTGCCGGACAATGGTGGCCTGCCGATTATGCCGGCCCGCCCCTGGCCTCGATGAGCGAGGAGGAGGCGTTGGAGCTTGGCGTCTGGATTGGCGACGAGGTCACCTTCAATGTCCTTGGCCGCGCGGTCACCGCGAGAATCAGCAACATCCGCCGCGTCGACTGGGAAAGCTTCTCGATCAATTTCGTCTTTGTGCTGTCGCCCGGGCTTCTCGATGCGGCACCGCACAGCTGGATGGCCAGCACGCGCGTATCCGATGACGATGCCGCAATCCGCGTCGACCGCAATGTCGCCGCCGAATTCACCAATATATCTGCAATCTCGGTGCGCGAGGCCGTGGATACGGCGCAGCGGGTGATCGGGCTTCTTGGCGCCGCGGTGCAGATGACAGCCCTTGTCACGCTTGTCGCCGGAATCGCCGTGCTTGCCGGCACCGTCGCCAGCACCGAGGCGCAGAGGCTGGCGGACTCGGTGATTCTCAAGGTTCTCGGGGCCAGCCGCGTGGCCATCACCATCGCCTGGTTTCTTGAATATGCGCTTCTCGGATTCCTGGCGGCGATCGCCGCCGCGCTGATCGGAAGCATCGCAAGCTGGGGGCTGATCTCCGGGTTCCTCGATGCGCCGTTCAATCTGGATTTCCTGCTTGTCCTCGGCGTGACCATGGCCGGCGCGCTTGGCACCGCGCTACTCGGGCTGGCCGGCGCCGTGCGCACGCTTGGCCGCAAGCCCGCGCCCCTTCTTCGCGAGGTGTGACAGCACGCCGCCGCCCTCGACGGCGTTTCGCGCCAGAAAATGTCGGTTGCTGGCAGCTTGGATGTTGAATTCACCCGAGAATAATGGCTGTCTCTACAGTAGAAGCGGGCCCGCTGCCCGCCGTGAGGTGCCATGTATTCCAAGGGGGGACGGTCGGGAGGATATTCCGGCTTCCGGATATTGCGCGAAGGTCTGACGGGCAACCGCGGCTGGAAGCCCGCCTGGCGGGATCCGGCGCCGCAGCCTGCTTATGATTTCGTGGTTGTCGGCGGCGGCGGCCATGGCCTTGCCACCGCCTATTACCTGGCAAGCCAGTTCGGCGAGGCCTCGGTCGCGGTCCTGGAAAAGGGCTGGATCGGCGGCGGCAATGTCGGCCGCAACACCACCATCATCCGCTCCAACTATCTTCTCGAGGGCAACACGCCCTTCTACGAATTCTCGCTGAAGCTGTGGGAAGGGCTGGAGCAGGATTTCAACTACAACGCCATGGTCAGCCAGCGCGGCGTCTACAACATCTATCATTCCGACGGCCAGCGCGACGCCTATCGCCGGCGCGGCAACGCCATGGTCCTGAACGGCGCCGATGCCGAACTTCTCGATGCCGAGCAGCTCCGCGCCGAGATTCCGTTCCTGAATTACGACAATGGCCGCTTCCCGGTCCAGGGCGCGCTTGTGCAGCGGCGCGGCGGCACCGTCCGCCATGACGCTGTGGCCTGGGGCTATGCCCGCGGTGCCGACCGGCGCGGCGTCGACATCATCCAGAATTGCGAGGTCACCGGGTTCCGCATCCAGAACGGGCGCTGCACCGGCGTGGAGACAAGCCGCGGATTCATCGCCGCGCGCAAGGTGGGCTGCGCCGTCGCCGGCAGCAGCAGCCGCGTGATGCAGGCCGCCGGGCTTCGCCTGCCGATCGAAAGCCATGTGCTGCAGGCCTTTGTCAGCGAGGGGCTTAAACCGATCATCCCCGGGGTCATCACCTATGGTGCCGGCCATTTCTACATCAGCCAGTCGGACAAGGGCGGGCTGGTCTTCGGCGGCGATATCGACATGTACAACTCCTACGCCCAGCGCGGAAATCTGCCGGTGATCGAGGATGTCTGCGAAGGCGGCATGACGCTGATGCCGATGATCGGCCGGGCGCGCATGGTGCGGATGTGGGGCGGCATCATGGATATGAGCATGGACGGATCGCCGATCATCGACCGCACCCCGATCGACGGCCTCTATTTCAATGGCGGCTGGTGCTATGGCGGCTTCAAGGCGACACCGGCATCGGGATGGTGCTTCGCGCATCTTCTGGCCACCGACACGCCGCACGAGGTGGCGACAGCCTATCGCCTGGACAGGTTCCGGCGCGGCGCGATGATCGACGAAAAAGGGTCGGGCGCGCAGCCCAACCAGCATTGAGACAGGGGCGGCAGAGATGATCATAGACCACCCGCTTCTTGGCCCGCGCGACGCGCAGGAATTCGTCATTCTGGGCGATGCCAGCCTGATCGACCGTCCGGACTGGCAGGCGGCTGACGCTGCCGAGGCCTTCTTCGACTACCAGTATCTTCGCGACAACCCGGCCGGCACGCATCGCGAGCTGTGGTATCACGAGATGGGCGACCGCAGCTGGCTGATCGTCACACGCGACACCGTCAGCCACGCCATCCTGAATGTCGAGCTCGCCAGCCGGCGGAGGCGGAGATGACCCAGGTGAACCGCCTTGAAGGCGGCCTGATCGACCGGGGCACGCCGCTCAGCTTCACCTTTGACGGCACATCCTATGCCGGGTATGCCGGCGACACGCTGGCCTCGGCGCTGGTGGCCAACGGCGTGCGGCTTGTCGGCAGGTCCTTCAAATATCACCGGCCGCGCGGCATCATCTCGGCCGGCTCGGAAGAACCGAACGGCCTTGTCGAGCTTCGCGACGGCGCCAGGCGCGAGCCCAACAGCCGCGCCACCATGACAGAACTCCATGACGGGCTTGCCGCCGCCAGCCAGAACCGCTTTCCGTCGCTCGCATTTGATCTGATGGCTGTGAATGACAGGCTGTCGGATTTCCTGGGGGCCGGTTTCTATTACAAGACCTTCATGTGGCCAAAAGCCTTCTGGGAGCGCGTCTATGAGCCGATCATCCGGCGCGCCGCCGGCCTCGGATCGCTGTCGGGAGAGCCCGACCCGGATGTCTATGACCGCGGGTTCCGGCATTGCGATCTTCTGGTGATCGGCGCCGGCCCGTCAGGGCTGATGGCGGCATTGACCGCCGGGCGCGCCGGGGCCGAGGTCATTCTGGCGGACGAGGATTTCCGGCCCGGCGGAAGGCTTCTTCAGGAACGCAGCGCCATTGGCGGCGACAGCGGTGCCGGCTGGGCGGACATGGCGGCGGCCGAGCTTGCCACCATGCCGAATGTGCGGGTGATGCCGCGAAGCACCGTTCTTGGCGTGTTCGATCATGGCATCTATGGCGTTCTGGAGCGCACCGGCGATCATCTGCCAACACTTGCCGAAGGCAAGCCGCGGCAGGTGATGTGGCGGGTCTATGCGCGGCGGGCGTTGCTGTGTGCCGGCGCGACCGAACGGCTGATCGGCTTTGCCGACAATGACCGGCCAGGAATCATGCAGGCAGGCGCGGTGCGCGGCTATGTGAACCGTTTTGCCGCCACCCCGGCGGACCGGGTCGCCATCTTCACCAACAATGATGACGGCCATCGCACCGCTTCCGACCTTGTGGCGGCCGGGGTGGATGTGGCGGCAATCATCGATTCCCGCCCCGACGCCCCGATGAGCGATGTCGCCGAGCTGTTCGCCGGTGCAGTTGTCACCGGCACCTCGGGCCGGCTTGGCCTTGGCGGGATCAGCCTCCGCCTTGCCGATGGCAGCCGCAAGCATCTGCATTGCGGCGCGCTGGCAGTGTCAGGCGGCTGGAACCCGAATGTGCATCTGACCTGCCACCATCGCGGCCGGCCTGTCTGGAAGGATGATATCGCGGCCTTTGTTCCCGGCGAGGGAATTCCGCCGGGCCTGGCAGTCGCCGGCGCCGCGCGCGGCATCTTCAGTACCGCCGGCGCGCTGGCCGACGGCGAGGCCCAGGCCATCGCACAGCTTGACCAGATCGGCATCAGGGCAGCGACATCAAAACTGCCGGACAGCGAGGATGCGCCGTTCGGCATCACCCCGCTCTGGCATGTGCCGGCGAAGAGACGCGCCTGGCTCGACCAGCAGAATGACGTCACGGTCAAGGATGTGAAGCTGGCGCATCAGGAGAATTTCCGCGCTGTCGAGCATCTGAAACGCTACACTACGCTTGGCATGGCGGGCGACCAGGGACGCACCTCGAATGTCCTCGGTCTGGCGGTGATGGCCGAAATGACCGGCAGGACCATTGCCCAGACCGGTACCACCATCTATCGCCCGCCCTACAGCCCGACACCTATCGCCGCCTTCGCCGGCCGTTCGGTCGGGCGCGATTTCCGCCCGACCCGCCTGACGCCGTCGCATCACTGGGCGGCAGAGCAGGGCGCCGTCTTTGTCGAGGCCGGAAGCTGGCTTCGGGCCCAATGGTTCCCGCGCGAGGGCGAGACGACATGGCGCGAGTCGGTCGACCGCGAGGTGCTGGCGACGCGCGCCTCGGTCGGGGTCTGCGATGTCAGCACGCTTGGCAAGATCGATATACAGGGACGCGATGCCGGGGCATTTCTCGATCTTGTCTACAGCAACACCTTCTCCACCCTGCCGGTCGGCAAGACCCGCTACGGGCTGATGCTGCGCGAGGACGGGATGGTGATGGATGACGGCACCACGGCACGGCTTGGCGAGACGCATTACGTGATGACCACGACCACGGCGAACGCTGTCGGCGTCTACCGCCATCTGGAGTTTGTGCGGCAGTGCCTTCGCCCCGACATGGATGTTCATCTGATCTCGGGAACAGACAGCTGGGCCCAGTTCGCCGTCGCCGGTCCGAACGCGCGGCGCGTGCTCCAGAATGTTATCGACCCGCAGCATGACATCTCGAACGAGGGCTTTGCCTTCATGGCCTGCGCCGATATTTCGGTCTGTGGCGGGGTACCGGCGCGGCTGTTCCGGATTTCCTTCTCGGGTGAGCTTGCCTATGAGATTGCTGTTCCGTCGCGCTATGGCGATGCGATGATCCGCGCGCTGATGGACGCTGGCGAGCCGTTCGACATCACCCCTTACGGCACCGAGGCGCTTGGCGTCATGCGGATCGAGAAGGGCCATGTCACCGGCAATGAGCTGAACGGCACGATCACCGCGCGCAATCTTGGCATGGCGCGGATGGTCTCGTCGAAGAAGGACAGCATCGGCGCGGTCCTCGCCGGACGCGAGGCGCTTGTCGCCGAGGATGGCCTGTGCCTTGTAGGATTGCGCGCCCTTGATGACGGGCAGGTGATCGCCGGATCGCACCTGTTCGACGCCGGCGGGCCGGTCGATGCCGCGCATGACCGCGGCTATGTGACCTCCGCCGCCTATTCCCCGCATATCGGCGCGTCGATCGGGCTTGGCTTCCTGGTGCGCGGG
The DNA here is from genome assembly GCA_049890015.1 of Puniceispirillaceae bacterium (SeqCode). Lineage (GTDB taxonomy): Bacteria > Pseudomonadota > Alphaproteobacteria > Puniceispirillales > Puniceispirillaceae > UBA8309. The sequence goes on along the minus strand of JBMHCH010000190.1, from coordinate 4,889 downwards.
GCCGAACGGCATGGCGAGGTCATCCGGTCGATGAACCCGCTTGAGGGGCGCTCGGCGCGGGTCGAGGTCTGCAGCCCGCATTTCATTGATCCAGAGGGGGAGCGTCTTCGTGATTAGGCTGGAGCCCACCACCGCGCTTGGCAACAAGACGCCCTTTGACGAGACCATCGGCGGCATCCGTATCGCCGAGATCGCCGCGCCCGTCCTTGCCTCGCTGGCCATGCGCCAGGGCAAGGCACTAGGCTTCCGGCGGGCGGCGGCCGGCGCGTTTGCCGGCGAGCTTCCGGCGCCCGGCACAAGCAGCGGCGACGCGAACCGCCGGGTGATCTGGATGGGGCCCGACCAGTATCTTGTCGAGGGGATGGCCGGTGCCGAGCTTGCTGATGCGTTCGGCGCGAACGCCGCTGTCACCGACCAGAGTGACGCCTGGGCCGGATTCGAGATCAGCGGCGCCACCTGTGTTTCCATGCTGGAGAGGCTCTGCAGCGCCGACAGCCGGCGCATGACGGCTGGCGACGCGACACGAACGCCGATGCATCACATGCATTGTGTTCTGGTTTGCCGGCAAGCCGGAACAGAATTTGTCGTCTATGGCCCGCGTTCGGCGGCAGCCTCGCTTCACCACGCGCTGTGCGCGGCAGCCGCCTCGCTGTGACGGCTGTCTCCCTCTGCAGGCAGGTGGAGGGCTAGAACAGCCCTTCGATCTCGCCAGCCTCGTTCATCATGATGCTTTCCGCCGCGGGCGTGCGCGGCAGGCCCGGCATGGTCATGATCTCGCCGCAGATGGCGACGATGAAGCCGGCCCCGGCCGACAGCCGCACTTCGCGGACCGGCACGGAATGGCCGCTTGGCGCGCCGCGAAGGTTCGGGTCGGTGCTGAAGCTGTACTGGGTCTTCGCCATGCAGACGGGCAGATGGCCGTAGCCGGCATCCTCCCACTGGCGAAGCTGGTCGCGGATGCTCTTGTCTGCCAGAACCTCGTCAGCGCGGTAGATGCGCTTGGCGATGGTCTCGATCTTCTCGAACAGCGGCATCTCGTCGGGATAGATCGGGGAGAAATTGCTGATTTCGGAATCGGCAATCTCGGCGACACGGCGTGCCAGCGCCTCGGCGCCCTTGCCGCCAAGCTCCCAGTGGCGCGAGATGATGGCCTCGCTTCCCTGCTCGGCGACATAGTCCTGAAGCGCGGCCACCTCGGCATCCGTATCGCCAAGGAAATGGTTGATGGCGACAACAACCGGCACACCGAAACTCTTCAGATTCTCGATATGGCGGCCGAGATTGGCGCAGCCGGCCTGGACAGCGGCGACATTTTCCGCGCCAAGATCGGCGCGGGCGACCCCGCCATTCATCTTCATCGCGCGAACCGTGGCGACAAGCACAACGGCGCTTGGCGCGATTCCGGCCTTGCGGCATTTGATGTTCATGAATTTCTCGGCGCCGAGATCGGCCCCGAAACCGGCTTCGGTCACCACATAGTCGGACAGTTTCAGCGCTGTCTTCGTCGCAATCACCGAATTGCAGCCATGCGCGATATTCGCGAACGGGCCGCCATGCACGAAGGCCGGGTTGTTTTCCAGCGTCTGCACAAGATTCGGCTGCATGGCCTGGGCCAGAAGCACCGTCATCGCGCCATCCGCCTTGATGTCGCGGCAATAGACCGGCGAGCGGTCGCGGCGATAGGCGACGATGATGTCGCCAAGGCGGCGCTGCAGGTCCTCGATGTCGCTGGCAAGGCACAGGATGGCCATCACCTCGGACGCGACGGTGATGTCAAATCCCGCCTGTCGCGGAAAGCCGTTGGCGACGCCGCCAAGGCTTGTCACGATATCGCGAAGGGCGCGGTCATTCATGTCGACGACACGGCGCCAGACAACACGGCGCTGGTCGATGCCGAGCTCGTTGCCCCAGTAGATATGGTTGTCGATCATCGCCGACAGCAGGTTGTGGGCGGATGTGATGGCATGGAAATCGCCGGTGAAATGGAGGTTCATCTCCTCCATCGGCACCACCTGGGCGTAGCCGCCGCCGGCCGCCCCGCCCTTCATCCCGAAGCAGGGGCCAAGCGAGGCCTCACGGATGCAGACCGTGGCCTGCTTGCCGATGGCGTTCAGCCCGTCGACAAGCCCGACCGTGGTGGTTGTCTTGCCCTCGCCGGCCGGCGTCGGGTTGATGGCGGTGACAAGGATCAGTTTGCCATCGGACTTGTCGGACTGTGCCGCAATGAAATCCGCCGACACCTTGGCCTTGTCATGGCCGAAGGGCAGCAGATCCTGCGATGGAATACCGAGCTTGTCGCCGATCTGCTGGATCGGGAGCTTGCTGGCAGCACGCGCGATTTCGATATCCGATTTAGGGCTCATGGCGAGGGGATCCTTTGTCCAGAAGAGGCACCAGTCATGCTGGATTACCTGCCTATGGCCCGCGACAGTTTGCCCTCGTCGCCGCAAAACCACCCAGAACCGCCCCTCGCATGGTCACAAGGCGGCCTGCATGACGCGGAAAATCTGCGTTGCGGGGCGGCAAGTGATCGGCTAAGAGAACCAGCATGAAACAGGAACATGTCAAAAAGGTCGTTCTTGCCTATTCCGGCGGGCTCGACACCTCGGTCATTCTTCGCTGGTTGCAGGACCAGTACAACGCCGAAGTCGTCACCTTCACCGCCGATATCGGCCAGGGCGAGGAGGTCGAGCCGGCGCGCGCCAAGGCGGAAATGCTCGGCATCAAGGAAATCTTCATCGAAGACCTCCGCGAGGAGTTCGTGCGCGACTACGTCTTTCCGATGTTCCGCGCCAACCCGCTCTATGAGGGGATGTATCTTCTCGGCACCTCGATCGCGCGGCCGCTGATCGCCAAGCGCCAGATCGAGATCGCCCGCGCTGTCGGCGCCGACGCGGTGGCCCATGGCGCGACAGGCAAGGGCAATGACCAGGTGCGGTTCGAGCTTGCCTATTACGCGCTGCAGCCGGATATCCGGGTGATCGCGCCCTGGCGCGAATGGGACCTCGGCTCGCGCACAAAGCTGATCGAATATGCCGAGCAGAACCAGATCCCGATCCCGCGTGACAAGCGCGGCGAAGCGCCCTTCAGCGTCGACGCGAACCTTCTTCACATCTCGGCAGAGGGCAAGGTTCTGGAAGACCCGTGGATCGCGCCGGAGGAATATGTGTTTTCACGATCGGTCTCTCCCGAGGCCGCGCCTGACCGTCCGACCGAGATCGAGATCGCGTTCGAGGCCGGCGATCCGGTGGCCATCGACGGCGTGAAGATGACCCCGGCCGGGATTCTGACAAAGCTGAACGAGCTTGGCGGCGCCAACGGCATCGGCAGGCTTGATATGGTCGAGAACCGCTTTGTCGGGATGAAATCGCGCGGTGTCTATGAAACGCCAGGCGGCACCATCCTGCTGACAGCCCGGCGGGCGATGGAATCCATCACGCTCGACCGCGGCGCGGCGCACCAGAAGGACGAGCTGATGCCGCGCTATGCCGAGCTTGTCTATAACGGCTTCTGGTTTGCGCCGGAACGCGAGATGCTGCAGGCCGCCATTGACAGCTGCCGCGAGGCTGTTCGCGGTGTCGTGCGGGTGAAGCTCTATAAGGGCAATGTCACGGTGACCGGCCGGAAATCACCAAACTCGCTGTACAACGCGGATCTGGTGACCTTCGAGGAAGGCGCGGTCGATTACGACCATGCGGATGCCCACGGTTTCATCAGGCTGAACGCGCTGCGCCTTCGGGTGAAGCAGATGGTAGCCGGCGGCACGGACGACTAGCGGGGCATCCCTTGCCTTGCCCGCCATTCCTGCCTGAAGGGGGCGTGTCCGAAAGATGGTCCGAACGGCGGGATGTCCCGGACTCAGTCGGTGCAGACCTCGCCGACGCTGCCATCCTTGTTGACCTGCTTCAGCATGATGCCGCCTGACGGCGCATAGGCGTAGCCGGAGCTGCGAAGGCCGCTCTTGCAGTCATCGACGAAACTGATCACGTAACGCGGGTTATGGTTGCTGTGCGTGCGGAATTCGGACATGGCGTCACTGTTGTAGACGCCAAGGCCCAATAGAATAATGAATGCGGCTGCCATGTCTGCCTCCTGGCCGGATGGGTGATCGATGAGATTGATCTTGTCTGACTCCGGTTCTAACCCTGTTTAACCGCTTTTTTGTGGCCCGAATGGGGTCGAAATGGGGCAGATACCGCTTCCGTTCATCCCCTTCTGCTATCCTGTTCCGGTCTGCCTTGCCGGCACGAAAAACCCCCGCCGCGGCAGCCCGGGCGGGGGTTGCAGTCTCTGATATTCAGCTGGCCCAGGAAATAGCCCTAGAGCTGACCGGCGACATATTCCCAGTTGACCAGCCTGTCGAGGAAGTTCGACAGGTAGTCCGGGCGCTTGTTGCGGAAATCGATATAGTAGGAATGCTCCCACACATCGCAGCCAAGAAGCGCTGTCTGTCCGAAACAGAGCGGGTTCACGCCATTCTCGGTCTTGGTGACCTTCAGCGCGCCGTCACTGTCCTTCACCAGCCAGCACCATCCCGAGCCGAACTGTCCGGCGCCGGCGGCCTTGAACGCGTCCTTGAAGGCGTCGACGCTGCCGAAGCTCTCGGTCAGGGCGGCCTCGAGCTCGGAGGGCATGCCGGTCTCGCCGGGGCCCATCATTTCCCAGAACTTCATGTGGTTCCAGTGCTGCGAGGCGTTGTTGAAGATGCCGTTCTGCGCCACCGCGGACGAATCATAGGTGCCGGTGACGATGTCCTCGAGCGACTTGCCTTCCCACTCGGTGCCGGCGATCAGCTTGTTGCCGTTCACGACATAGGCATTGTGATGCAGGTCATGGTGATATTCGAGTGTTTCTGCGCTCATGCCCAACCCTGCCAGCGCGTCGTGGGA
>JBMHCH010000189.1:0-26045 GCA_049890015.1 Puniceispirillaceae bacterium (SeqCode) | reverse complement strand
ATCCGGCATGAAGGTTGCGGATGCTGATCATCAGGCCGCCCCTCCCGCCATTTTCGCTGCCGCGCCATGCCCAAGATAGGCTTCGATCACCTGGGGGTCGGCTGCCACCGATGACGGGGTTCCGGTGGCGATCAGCCTTCCATCATTCAGGACATAGGTCCGGTCAGACAGATTCATCACCGCCTTCATCACATGCTCAATCAGGAAAATGGTCACTCCTGTATCACGAATACCCTTGATGACCGCGACAATTTCATCGATTTCGGTCGGGTTCAGGCCAGCCATAACCTCGTCGAGCAGCAGCAGGCTCGGCCCGGTGGCCAATGCCCGCGCAAGCTCCAGACGCTTTCGTCCCGCCACGGTCAGATTGTCGGCGTTCCGGTCAAGAAGCGATGTCATGCCCACAATCTCTGCGACTTCCTCGGCTTTCTTCTCGGCGTTCGGCTGGCTGGCGGTTTTCGAATAGGCGCCGACCATGATGTTCTGACGCGTGGTCAGTCCGGCAAAGGGTTGGGTAATCTGAAAGGTGCGGACCATGCCCAGCTGACAGATCATGTGCGGTTTCATGCCGAGGATGGATGTGCCATTCAGCGTCACCTCGCCGCCATCGGATTTCAGGAAGCCGGCGATCATGGCAAACAGCGTGGTCTTGCCGGCACCGTTGGGACCAATCAGCGAGACAATCTCACCCTTCTCGACATGAAGGTCCACGGACGAGACCGCGACAAGGCCGCCAAACCGCTTGGTTGCCTGGCGCACATCAAGCATCTCTGTCTCCCTGCCCGGCAGCCGCCTTTTTCCCGCCAGACCCCTTGAACAGGCCGATCAGACCGTTTGGCAGATAGCTGATGATGATGATCAGGATGATGCCATAGACAATCAGGCTGAGCCCCGGCGTGTCGATGAAGTTGCGGGTGACCTCGTTCACTGTGTGGAGCACAAGCGATCCGATCAGGGGACCAAAGACGGTCCCCATGCCGCCTACAATCGTGACAAGCAGCATTTCGACCGAAAGATGGACGCTGTAGGCGATCGGCGGGTCGAGATAGAGATATTTCTGCGCATAGAAGGTTCCGGCGGCACCGCCCATCGCCCCCATAATCATGATGGCCTGGCATTTGCGACGAAGCGTGTTGATGCCAAGCGCCTCGGCGGCATCCTCATTCTCGCGGATGGCAACAAGCTGCGCGCCGAACCTTGAATTCTCCAGCCAGATGGCAATGGCAATCGAGATCGCCATCAGGATCAGCGCAAAATAGTAGAATCCGATCGGCGTCTTGAACTGAAGGTTCTGCAGGCCGGGTGCATAGGTCAGAAACAGCCCGACGCCACCGCCGGTAATCTCCAGCGAATTGGCGACAACCCGCAGCAATTCCGCAAAGGCCAGTGTTATCAGCGCGAAATAGGACCCGCGAAGGCCAGAACGGAAGCTGAGATAGCCCACACACAGAGCCAGCAGGGCCCCGGCAAGGACGGCCACAACCACACCGATGATCGCAGGAACGCCGAAGGAGGTCACGAGAATGGACGAGGCGTAGGCGCCGGTCCCGAAGAACATCACCCCGCCGAAGGAAAACTGGCCGGCATAGCCACCAAGAATGTTCCAGGACTGGCCGATATAGGCGGTGAAGAAGATCAGCGTCAGAATATCAAGATAGAACTTGCTGCTGATGCCAAGCGGCGCCAGAGCCAGAACACCGAAACCGATCGCGCATGACAGCAACATGGTATGGCGTGATGTCATCAGACCTTGCTCCCGAACAGGCCTGTCGGCTTCAGGATCAGGATCAGGATAAAGATCAGTGAGATGCCGATCTGGCCGAGGCTTTCACCAAGAAGAAGCCCCCCGACCGATTCCGTGATGCCGATGATGAAGCCGCCAAGAAGCGCCCCGCCAATGCTTCCCATGCCGCCAAGAACCACGATGGTGAAGGCAATCACCACGAAGATATTGCCGGTATAGGGATCCACATAGAAGATCGGAAGCAGCATGCACCCTGCCGCTCCCAGACAGGCGATGCCGATGCCAAAGGTGATGGCGAAGATATTCTCGACATCAATGCCGACAAGACGCGCCCCTTCCCGCTGTTTGGCAACAGCCCGGATCGCCCGCCCAAGGTCGGTTTTCGTCATCAACACCCACAACAGAAGGCAGATGACAAGCGACGCAAAGAAGGAAATGATCTTCGGATATGACAGGAAAACGAAGCCGAGATCGACCGCATCATAGCTGTAGGACAGGCTGACCGTCTGCTGGTCACCGGTGAAGAAGAACAGCGCCGCATTCTCGATGATGATCGACAGCCCGAGCGTGATCAGCAGAATATTCTGGTCTCGGCCCCCTGACAGTTTTCCGAGCCCCCACCGGTAGATCACATAACCGAACACAAAGGCCGCCGGCGTCACGATGACGATGGCGAGATAGGGATCGATGCCAAACAGGTGAAACAGAAAGAACGCGGCGTAAAGCGACAGCATCAGCATGGCGCCATGAGCGAAATTGATAATGTGAAGGACGCCATAGATCAGCGTCAAGCCAAGGGCCACCAGCGCATAGATCGCGCCGTACATCAGGCCATTGGTGATGGCCGCCGGCAGCATCGTCAAGGAGGCAGAAAGCATGGACAGCCCGTATAGAGAAAGGAAAGGCCGGGCAACCGGACCAATGATGGCGCCGGTTGCCCGGTGAATTCATGTCCGCGGTCAGGCGCGCGGGAAGACCGCCTTTGCCGAGGCATAGGCGGATGGTGCCACAACCTGGCAGTCACCGTTCTGGGCCTGAATGGCGACAGCACGCGATCCCATGTTCTGACCATTGACCATTTCAGTCTTGTCATACGGCATGAAATCAACTTCAAGAGTCGAGGATGCCAGGGCGGCATTCACAGCGTCCTTGTCGGTCGAGCCAGCACGCTCGAAACCGTCGGCAAGGAACATCACCGACATGTAGGCGCAATAGACTTCGAAGGTGAAGTATTTGCCATCAGCCTCGGTGCGCTTGCGCATTGCCTGACCGGATGCCGAACGCGGGTCATACCAGTGGTTCACATCGATCATATTTTCAGAGATTTCAGGCATATCATCGATGAACTTGAAGTTGAATCCACCACCAAGGACTGAGAAGCTGGTCATAAAGTCGACACGCTGCTGGCGGAGAGTCTTCGCAAGAAGCACATATTCGCCCGGGTAGTTGATCGGCATGATGATGTCCGGCTTGGCAGACTTGATCCGAAGCGCGATGTTATCGAAGTTCCGTGTCGGGTTGGCATGCTTGATGGTGTCGACCACTGTCAGCCCGCGTTCCGCCAGCGCCGGTGTCAGCAGCTTGGCCGTGCCGGTACCGAATTCGGACTCCTCATGGACAATGACAACGGTCTTTGCCGGCGAACCGGCGGCATCGTTGATCTCGCCAAGATAGGCAGAGGCGTCGCGGGCGATGCGGCCATATCCGTCCGCCATACGGAACACGTTCGGCAAACCACGGTTTACGAGCTTGTCCGACACGCCGACATCAACCGAGAAGGGAATGTTGTATTTCGCGGCAGCAGCAGAAGCCGCAAGACCAACAGCCGACTGGTAGCAGCCCTGGATGGCGTGCACGCCCGCCTCATTCATCTTCTCGACTTCGGCAGCACCGATTTCAGGCTTTGTCTGCGAGTCGCCAAGAAGCGCCTCGATCTGGGCACCTCCCATTGATTTGATGCCCCCTGCCGCATTGATGTCGGCAATCGCCATCTGCGCGCCATACCGCAGCTGCGCCGCAGGATAGGCCGCCCAGCCGGTTGCCGGATGGATTAGACCAATCTTCACCGAACCAGCCGCCTTGGCGATATGCGGGATGGACAGGCCGGTTGAGGCAAGCGCAACTGTGGCACCGGCATTCCGGATGAAACGGCGGCGCGAACCACCAAGATGCGAAATTATTTTGGACATACGTATCTCCCTAAAGCGACCCTGATCTGTGAAAGGTCATTCTGTCGGCCATCATCAAACCGAAAAATCACCTTCACCAGCAAGGAAATTTTAGCAAAAATTGTCGCACCAATGACAAATTCGCTGTGAGACATATGACGCAAGCCTCGTTCCTTCCTGCCATTTCCTCTTTTATTTCGATGACAGAGATGGCCAAGATTCCGCCAGCGGCGATCGACAGAGCCAGGCTGGTGATTCTCGATTCAGTAGGCGCAATCATCGGCGGCATGGCGGAACCGGAGATGCGCCGGCTCGTTGTAGCGCCATGGTCTGCGGGCCAATCCCCCATTCTTGGCACAGATGCGCTGACGGACAGCCAGACGGCAGCATTTCTGAATGGCATGGCGGGAACCGTTCTGGAGATGGATGAGGGCAACCAGTTCGCCCGCGGCCATCCCGGCATGCATGTCTTTCCGGCTCTGTTGGCGGCGGTGGCCGATCACCCATGTTCCGGACCGGAATTCCTTCGCGCCTTCATCATCGGCTATGATGTGGCAGCCCGGGCCGGTATCGGTACGAAGCTTCGCATGAGCATGCACCCCCACGGCACCTGGGGAACGGTCGGCGCCGCCGCGGCGCTCGCCGCCCTGCACCGGATGACGCGTGATGAAACGCAGCAACTGCTGAACATCGCCAGCAGCCTGACATTGGCAACAAGCCGCAGGACAATGCTTGAGGGGGGAACGGTCCGCAACGCATACACAGGCATCAGCAACCAGATGGCTCACCTGACGCTTCGCCTGTGGCGGTCTGGCATATCGGGAGAGCGTGACGGAATCAGCTCGGTGTTCGGGGAAGTCGTATCGACAGGATTCGATCACGAATCCGCCTGCGAGCATTTAGGAGACCGGTTCGAGATCACCCGCAACTATTTCAAGCTTCATGCCTGCTGCCGGTACAACCATGCGGCGCTCGACGCACTTGTCCAGCTCATGAGCCAGCATGACCAGCTTGCCAATCTGGACGGGATCGAGCGCATTGACGTGAAAAGCTATAGCCTTGCCGCCGAACTTGACGACCAGGCCCCCAGGAACATGCTGGCAGCAAAATTTTCGGTGCCTTTCGCTGTGGCAACGACTTTGGTGACAGGGCGCACAGGCGTCGAAAGCTTCTCCGGAGACGCGTTGACGGACCCGCGAACGCTGGCGCTGGCACGACGTGTCACTGTCAGCGAAGACGAAAGCATGACGGCGAAATTGCCGGATCTGCGGCCGGCATCCGTCGCCATCCACATGACAGATGGCACCCGGCTTCACGCCGCCGTCGAGACCAATCGCGGCGACTGGCAGGATCCCTACAGCGCCGACCAGATCTTCGAGAAATACATGAGCCTGACACGCAGGCTTTGGCATGACGCACGATGCCGACAACTTGCAGATCAGATTCAGAATATTGAACAAGAAACTGATTTAACGAAAGTTTTCTCTGGCGCAATAAGCCAGACTTAGATCATGAATCCGTCCTCCTCTCACCTGTATGGCACACTCTTATGACCGTTACATTCATCTCGGAAACCGAGCTTATGGGGCTTGCCACATCCTCTCTTGCCGGACTTGGTCTGGAATCACAGGATGCTTGTGACGCGGCCCGCATTCTGGTCTATGCCGACATGTTCGGCATCCACACCCATGGTGTTGAGCGCATCCTGTCCTATGCGGAGCGGTTGAAGATCGGGGGCATCAACGCGCGTGCGACCATTACCTCGACACCGCTGACCCCCTCGATACTCAGCATAGACGGTGATAACGGTCTTGGTCCGCTTGTCGGCGCGCGGGCGCTGGAGGCAGCGATGCTGGCTGCGCGCAAGGACGGACTCGCCCTCGCCCTGGTCAAGGCAAGCAATCATTTCGGCCCGATATGCCCCTACAGCTACATCGCGGCGGAAAACGGATTTGCCACTCTGATCGGCAGCAACGCCACCACCACCATCGCCCCCTGGGGCGGAAACGAGGCAAAGCTGGGCAACAATCCCTTCGGTTTCGGGATTCCCAATCCAGGGGGCGATCCCATCATGCTTGATATGGCGATGAGCGTTGCGGCACGCGCGAAAATCCGCAGCGCTGCAAAGGAGGGGCAGCCGATTCCTGACAGCTGGGCAACCGACCGCGACGGCAACCCGACCACCGACCCGGCAGAGGCTTTGAAAGGCTTTCTCCAACCCGTTGGCGGGCATAAGGGATATGGGCTGGCGCTCGTCGTGGACCTCATCGCCGGCCTCCTGTCCGGCGCAGGCTATCTCAGCCATGTCAAATCATGGGTCGATACGCCTGAAGAAGCGCAGAATGTCGGTCATTATTTCCTTTTGATCGACGTCGGCCGCATCGGCTCACCAGACTGGCTTGCCGAGCGCATCAGTGACTTCACCGCTATCCTGCATGACACGCCTTCCATAGCCCCCGACAGGCCAGTCCTTATTCCCGGGGAGCTGGAAATGAACTGCTTCCGGCGTGCGCAGGAGGACGGAATGGGACTGCACAAGGACACTCTTTCTGCCCTGAGGGCGCTTCTGGCCTAGGTTCAGGACTGGCCACTCTGGCGCGAGACCAGCTGGTCGAGCGACTGGGAAAACCGGCCACGGTCGGATTTAGAGAACGACCTTGCTTTGCCGTGATGTGCCCGTCCCTCATGCAGCGGATCAGCCGCGCGCATGTCGGCCATGAGGTCACGCGTAGCCAGTATGGCGCCAATATTGGCCTTGGTGATCTGACTTCCGTCCGGACGCAGGACCACAGCGCCATTGCCGACCCCCTTCGCCGCCAGCGGGATGTCGTTGGTGATTATAATGTCACCGGATCCACTGTTCTCGGCGATCCATATGTCAGCTGCATCGGGACCGTCACTGACAATGACGAGATCAATCAGCGGATGTGGGTTGGGCCTGATGCCGCCATTGCAGACCATGACCGCGCGGCGCCCATGGCGAATGGCAATGGTGGAGATCTCGTCCTTGACCGGACAGGCATCCGCATCAACATAAATTGTCATTCCCGGACCATAGGGCAGTTTGCCCGGTTTTTCACCAATTCCGCGAACCATCCGTTTTTAAGCTGGCGATATAAACCGGCCTTTCGCTAACCTCGGACCGAACATATATCGCAATCCGGTCGGAGGTCAGGGCGGTCATGGAGAAGCCAGTTTCAGGCATAAAGGCGGATACAGTGCCGGTGGACCAGCTCGTCGCCTTCAGCGAAGCGGTTCTGACGGCTGCCGGCGCGGATGCGCCAACTGCGCATGACGCCACCCAGGCCATGCTTCATGCCAGCCTTCATGGCATCGACAGTCACGGATTCAGGCTGCTGCCGCATTACCGCGCCGCAATCAGCGGCGGACGGCTGAATGGCGCGCCCGAACTTGTCTTTACCAGGACCAGACCCGGGGCAGGCATTCTTGACGCTGGTCACGCCCATGGCGCGCGCGCCATGTACAGGGCGGCGGATGAGGCTGCAGGTCTCGCACGAGACGCCGGCGTCGGTGCCGTCGGGGTCAGGAACAGCTCCCATTTCGGGGCGGCGGGCGCCTATGCGCTTGCGCTCGCCAGCAACGGGCTTGCCGGCATTGTCTTCGGCAATTCCGACAGCCTGGTCCGGCTTCATGACGGTGCCATCCGGTTTCACGGCACCAACCCGATCGCTGTGGCGTTTCCGGGCGAGATCAACCCCTGGCTTCTCGACATGGCGACAAGCGCGATACCCTGGAACCGGGTTCAGCTCTATGGCTCGCTTGGCGAAAGTCTCCCGGACGGCACTGCGTCGGATGACGCCGGCAGGGATGTGACGGACCCTGATCAGGCCGCCATGCTTGCCCCGCTTGGTGGCGCCTTCGGTTTCAAGGGCGCGGGGCTTGGCGGCGTTGCGGAAATATTCTCGGCGGTGATGACGGGCATGCGCATTTCACCGGATCTGCTGTCGATGGATGATCCCGATCTGTCCACCCCGCGCGAACTCGGGGCATTCGTCATTGCGCTTGACCCGGCTGCCTTTGTGGCGTTCGACGTCTTCAGCGCCGGGATGGCGCATTACCTTGCCACGCTTCGCGCCAGCCCGCCCCGCGACGGCGCAAGGGTCATGGCCCCGGGAGACCGTGAATGGGAAGAAGCGGCGCGCAGGCGGATAGAGGGAATCCCCCTCGATCCGGCGACACGAAGGAGTTTCAATCAGATTGCGGAACGCACCGGGATTTCCCTGTGATCACTTGCCGCGAAGATTCCTGACAGCCTTCAGATGCGCCGTGATCAGCGCATTGCGCTGTGTACCGAGCTCGGTCAGGGATTTGCCATCCGCAGCTTCGGTCAATCCTTTGGCAAGTTCCGCACCAAGGTCGGCATCCAGACGGGGCGTTCCGAGATCATCCCACCAGCGATGAAAACTGTCGGCATAGCGCTCGCAAAACGCCTCCATCCCGCCCTCGCCCGCGCCGAGATTGAACAGCATGTGCGGGCCCATGGCGCCCCATCGCAACCCCGGACCGGCCCATACCGCCCTGTCGACATCCTCGACAGTGGCAACACCCTCCTTGACAAGATGAAGGGCCTCCCGCCAGAGCGCCGCCTGCAGCCTGTTCGCAACATGACCCGGCACTTCCTTGTTGACCCGGATCGTCGTCTTGCCGATCTCGGCATAGAACCGCTCGGCAGCCGAAACGGCGTCAGGGGATGTGCGATCATTGCCGATGATCTCGACCAGCGGAATGAGATGCGGCGGGTTGAACGGATGGCCAAGAACGAAATGCGACGGATCCTGCCAGCCTTGCTGCATCTCCTTGACCATGAGGCCCGATGCCGAGGAGGCGACAACGCTTCCCGGCTTCAGATGGGGTTCGATCCGCCTGTATAGATCGAGTTTGACATCGAGCCGCTCCGGCACATTCTCCTGAACGAAATCAGCCTCCGCCACCGCGGCTTCAGGGCTGTCCGTGAAGTGAAGCGACCCGCGTCGTCCCTCCTCCGCCAGCCCGATGTCGAGGAGGGTCGGCCAGGCGCTTTCCACATATTCCTCAACCATCTCCTGTGCAGAATCGGCTGTGTCAAAGACGCACACATTCTTGCCCGCGGCGAGGAACAATGCTGTCCAGCTGGCCCCGATCACACCGGCACCAAGCACGCCTGTTTCGCTGAAATCCGTCATCAGAACAAACCCGGGTTGAGCGGCGATGCCGCGGTGAGCCCCCCATCCACAACATAGCACTGGCCGGTGGTGAAGGCAGACTGGTCAGAGGCCAGCCAGCTGGCCATCGCGGCGATATCGGCTGGCGTGCCGAAACGCCCCGCAGGGTGCCGTGCCAATGCATCCGCCCTGGCAGCCTCCTGGTCATCGGCGACGGCAAAGGCGGCGTCCGCCATGCCGGTCATGATCCATCCTGGGCAAATGGCGTTGCATCGGACATGCGGGCCATGGTCAACGGCGATGGAGCGGGTCAGACCATGAACAAAAGCCTTTGACGCGTTGTAGAGCGCCAGTCCAGGGTCAGCGGTCTGGCCCGAAATCGAGCCGATATTGATGATCGACCCACCAGGGGCCATGCGCGGGATCAAAGCCCGGCACATCAGAAAGACACCCTTGGCATTGGCCCCCATCAGCAGATCCCAGTCCTTGTCGGTTGTCTCGGTCACGGTTTTCTCGATCTGGACGCCAGCGTTGTTCACAAGGATGTCCAGCGCGTCGATATCGGCGGCAAGCCGGTCAACGGCTGCGGCGTCGGACACATCCGATTCCCGCCAGTCGAAATGTGATGGAAGGTCCGCTGGCCGGCTGCCGCGACCGGTCAGAATGACCCTTGCCCCTTCTTCGGCAAACCGGTCCGCGATGCCGCGGCCAATCCCCTGACGCCCGCCGGTGACCAGCGCACTTTTTCCCGCAAGAATTCCCATGTCAGTGCGCGATCATCACATGACGGACGCTGGTGTAGGCGTCCAGAGCGTAAACTGACATATCGCATCCTGTACCGGACCCCTTCATCGCGGCCCAGGGCATTTCCGGCGAGGCCATGCCATGCGTGTTCACCCAGGTGAAGCCATAACGAAGCCGCGCGCACATTTTCATCGCCCGCCCGATATCGCTGGTCCAGACCGATGAAGCCAACCCGTATGGTGACGCGTTGGCGATGCGCAAGGCCTCGTCAGCGTCGGAGAAACGCGAGATTGTCACGACCGGGCCAAATACCTCGTCGCAGGCGATCTCCGCGTCATTATCAACATTGGCCACGACAGTCGGGGCATAGAAGAATCCGTCACCATCGGGTGCCGCGCCGCCACAGGCAATCTCTGCAGATGATCGCGCGCGCTCGACGAACCCGGCGACCCGGTCACGATGCGCGGCTGAGATCAGCGGACCCATCTGCGTATCCGGATCATGCTGGGCGCCCATCCTGATGGTCGCCACGGCGGCGGCGGTATCCGCGACCACACGGTCATAGACCGAATCCTCGACCATGATCCGGCAGGGCTGCGCGCAATCCTGTCCGGCATTGAAATAGGCGCCGCCCTGGATGGTCTCGACAACAGCATCGATGTCGGCATCGCCGAAGACAATCACCGGCGCCTTTCCCCCAAGCTCAAGATGAACATGACGGATCTTCCTCGACGCCGCCTTCATCGCCGCCATGCCTGTCGCCGGTGACCCGGTGATCGAAATACCCTCGACGCCAGGATGGTTGATCAGGTTGTCACCGACGCCGGCCCCGCTGCCATGGATGATGTTGAGAACGCCGGCGGGGAGAATGTCATTCAGGATTTCGGCAAGCCGCAGGGTGGCAAGCGGTGTCATCTCGGACGGCTTCAGCACCACCGGGCAGCCAGCGGCGATCGGCGCGGCCAGCTTCCAGGACGCCATCATCAGCGGGTAGTTCCATGGCGCGATCGAGGCCACAGGGCCGACCGGATCCTTGCGGATCATCGAGGTATGACCCTCGACATACTCGCCCGCGGCGGACCCGCCTTGCGTGCGGGCCGCGCCGGCCATGAAACGGAAGGTGTCTATGGTCAGCGGCATCTCATCATCGCGCGCGGCGGCGAAGGGCTTGCCGCAATCAAGGCTTTCAAGCTCCGCCAATTCATCGTTGTGGGCTTCGATGGCGTCAGCAATCGCCAGCAGCATGCCGGACCGCTCCGCCGGGGTCGTCTGGCCAAAGCTATCAAAGGCTTCACCGGCGGCAGCCACTGCCGCGTCTATCTGCGCCGGACCGGCCTCGTTCACACTCGCGACTTCCTTGCCGGTCGCCGGATCAAGGATCGGTGTCGCCGCGCCGTCACCAGCCACAAGCTGCCCGCCTATCAACATCTTCGTTTGCATCATTAGTCCCCCTGATCTTCTGTCTAACTGAATCAGAATCCCACCTTGTCGGCGCCTTTCAGCCCCAACCGCTCACGCGCCTGATCCGGCGTCGCGACCTCGAGGCCAAGCGCTTCGACAATGCCGCGAATCTTGCGCACCTGGTCGGCATTGCTTTCGGCCAGCTTGCCGGGTCCTATGTAGAGGCTGTCCTCGAGGCCGACCCGCAGGTTTCCACCAAGCATGGCAGCCTGTGTGCCAAAGGGCATCTGGTGGCGTCCAGCCGCCAGAACAGACCATTCATAGTCATCGCCAAACAGCTTGCCGGCGATGCTGTGCATATGCATCAGATTGTCCAGATCGGCGCCAACCCCGCCAAGCACCCCGAAGACCATCTGCACGAAAAAGGGCGGTTTCACCCAGCCCTGGTCAATCAGCCAGGCGAGATTGTAGAGGTGACCTAGATCATAGCATTCGAACTCGAATTTCGTGCCGTGCCCCTGGCCAAGCTCTTTGACGACATATTCAAGGTCGGCAAAAGTGTTGCGGAAAATGAAGTCGCGCGTCATGTCGAGGAACTGTGGTTCCCAGTCGAACTTCCATTCGCTGTATTTACTGGCCATCGGGAAAATGCCGAAATTCATCGATCCGACATTGAGCGAGGCCATCTCGGGGCTGGCGCGGGTCGCGGCGCGAAGCCGTTCCTCGCGGGTCATGCCAAGCCCGCCCCCTGTCGACACATTGACCACGGCGTTGGTCGACTGCTTGATACGGGGCAGGAACTGCATGAACAGTTCGGGATCTGCATCAGGCCTGCCGGTTTCCGGATCGCGGGCGTGAAGATGAATGATCGAGGCGCCGGCCTCGGCAGCCTCGATGGAGGCGGTGGCGATCTCGTCAGGCGTGATCGGAAGATGGTCGCTCATGGTCGGCGTGTGAATGCCGCCTGTCGGCGCGCAGGTGATGATGACTGGTTTTGATCGTGCCATGGCCTCTTTCCGCGTCAGAGCTTCATCTGCTGAACCTGGGCGGACAACCCGCCATCCAGCACCCAGAGTTGTCCAGCCGCGTACCGCGCCTCATCCGACGCCAGCCAGTTCACAAGGTTGGCCATATCGTCCGGCGTTCCATATGTGCGCATCGGATGAACATCGCGAACCGCTTGCTGCAGGCTGTCGATGGTGCCGCCATCGCCGCCGCTTCCCTCTCCCTCGAAAAAGGACTGCAGCATCGGTGTATCCACATATCCCGGGCAGATGGCATTTACCCTGATCCCTTCCGGCCCGTGATCGCAGGCCATGGCGCGGGTCAGCGCATGAACAGCCCCCTTTGTCGCGCAGTAGGCGGCCAGACCGGGGTCGGCGATGAAACCGTCATAGGACCCGAAATTGATCACCGAAGCGCCGCCGGCGGCCTGTGACAGGCGCAGCAGCGGCAGGGCATGTTTGGAAACAAGGAAGGTGCCGGTGACATTCACGGCAAAGATCCGGTTCCACTCATCGAGGCTCGTCTCCTCGATCGTCTTTTCTATTTCAACACCAGCCGCATTGACCAGAATATCGAGACACCCGGCCTCCTTTCCGACATGGTCGAAGGCGGCTGTCACACTGTCCTCGCTTGTGACATCAAGCTGCAAAAAGTCTGCCGGCGCGTCAGCGTCCTGCAGTGAACCTTCCGCCGACAGGTCTGCCGCGAACACGCGCGCCCCTTCGCGCGCAAAACGCGCGCAGATGGCCCGCCCAATTCCACCGCGCCCGCCAGTGACGAATGCCGTCTTATCCGAAAGCATCATGCCTGAAACGCCTTCTCATACGCCTCCAGAACAAGACCGTGGAAATGATGGACAGCATGCTCGGACTTGCCGGAACCTTCCGGGTCATGGACGATCCGCCCCTGATTAAAGGCCGGCGTGTTCATTCCGCGCTGCACACTCTCCACAAGTCCGATATCCTCGACCTGCAGGACCTCGTCCAGATATTTGATGGCTTCAAGCTCGGCCTCGTTCGGGGTCGGCTCGACAAGGAAGAAATCATAGGTCTCCAGTGTCCGTTCCGGTCCGACCGGAATGATGTTCAGGATGATCATCGAGGATCGCCCGGGATAGCGCATGATGCAGGTTGTGGGATAAAGCCACCAGACAGCATGCGTGCGCACAGCCGCGTTCGAGACATCATAGGCCGTGTTTGCTCCCTTTCCGGCATCCGCCATATGGCTGGAATAGATGCCGTGTGTCGTGACCTTGTAAGTGTCCATGTCGACAAGCGTGCAGAAATCCTTATGCGCCGTCGGGCAGTGGTAGCATTCAAGAAAATTGTCGACGACATTCTTCCAGTTCGACCTGATGTCATAGGTCAGGCGATGGCCAAAGGTCAGATCCTCCACATCCGGCGCCCAATACATGATTTCGCGAACCAGCTCGCCGGACTGATCTGCAAGCGGCGGCGCCTTGGGATCAAGGTTCACATAGATGAACCCGCAGAACGCCTCGACCTGAACCTGGTCGAGACAGATTTCTGACTTGTCGAAATCCTTCAGCGATCCGGTATGCGGCGCGACATGGAGCCGTCCATCCAGCCGGTAGGCCCAGGCGTGATAGGGGCATGTGATATGGCTTACGCGTCCCTCGCCGCGCAGAAGTTCGTGCGCGCGGTGCTTGCAGACATTGTAGAAAGCCCGCAGCGTCCCGTCTCGGTCACGGATCACGACAATCGACCGGCCGGCGATCGTCGTGGTCACATAGGCGCCGGGTTCACGCAGCTTTTCCACATGGCATACCCACTGCCAGGAACGCGAAAACACCGCATTCTGCTCGAGGCCGTACCAGTCGGCGCTAGTGTAGGCTTCCGCCTGCAGCGATTGTGAAGCGGCAGGGTCGGCGTGATAGCCGGCGCGGATACGCTCGAAATCCGCCTTATCCAGTTTTGTGATCATTCACGCTCTCCTCCTTCCGGCGTCGGGAACCGATACCGGTCCGCGGCAACCGTCCAGTCCATATGATTGCGGACATATTGCTGGCTGGCATCGCGCGGCGGATTGTAATCCCACGCTTCCGCCGCCCCCGCTTCCATCGCGGCATGGATCGCCCGGCGCTGGCGCTGCGTCGCCATAACATCCGCGCGAAGCCGCGCGCTGTCCCAGCGGGTGGCCACTTCTTCGGCAAAAGCCCCGGCCACTGCGGCATGCCCAGGCTCGTCAACAAGGTTGGTCAGCTCATGCGGGTCGTCAGACAGATTGAACAGCAACGGCCTGTCACTGTCACAGGCGATGTATTTGTAGTCGCCCCGCCGGATCATGAAGACAGGATGACCAGCCATTTCCGCGCAATATTCGCCAATCGCCTCATCCGCAGGGTCGTCCTCGCCGCGCGCCAGCGGCATCAGCGAGCGCCCGTCAACAGGCATGCCGATTGCCGGCATGTCTGTTCCGCTGCTGGACGCGATATCCAGCATTGTCGGCAGGATATCCACAAGGCTGCAGGCATTGGACGCGCGCCCCTGTTTCACCCCTGGCCCCGCCATGATCAGTGGCACACGGGCGGAATGTTCGAAAAAATTCATCTTGTACCAGAGACCGCGCTCACCAAGCATGTCGCCATGGTCGGCGGTTATAATGAAGATCGTGTCATCCAGCATTCCGGCCTCGGTAATGGTCCGGACCAGCTCGCCAACCTTGCTGTCGAAATAGGATACATTGGCGTAATAGGCGTGACGCGCCTTGCGGATCTCCGCCTCGGTCAACGGCACGGTTGACGCCTCGATCCCGTCCATGACCCGCCGCGAGAAGCCGTCATGCTCGTCAGGTTCCATATCCACGACCGGCATGTCGATTTCGTCAGGGTCGTAGAGGTCCCACCATTCGCTGCGCGCGACATAGGGATCGTGCGGATGAATGAAACTGGCGACAAGGCAGAAAGGCTGATCATCGTCCCGCGCATAGTCGAAGATGCGGCGTTTGGCGTAAAAAGCCACCTCCTCGTCATAATCGATCTGGAAGGTTGCCGCGCCGATGCCTGCGTCCTTCACCGTCGCCATGTTGTGATACCATTTGTCGATGCGCACCTCCGGCCTCTCCCAATCCGGAGTCCAGGCATAGTCGGAGGGATAGATGTCAGTCGTCACGCGCTCTTCAAACCCATGCATTTGATCCGGACCAACAAAGTGCATTTTTCCAGATAAACAAGTGCGATACCCCATTAATTTAAGGTAATGGGCAAAGGTTGGCACGGCCGCCGAGAATTCCGAGGCATTGTCATAGGCGCCGATCCGGGAGATCAGCTGGCCAGACATGAAGCTGAAGCGTGAGGGCGCGCAAAGCGGAGAATTGCAATAGGCGGTGTCAAACCGCATGCCACGCGCAGCCAAGGCGTCGATATGCGGAGTTTTGACGACAGGATGCCCATAGGCCCCGGTGAATTGCGGGGCAAGCTGATCGGCCATGATCAGCACGATGTTGGGGGCATGATTGGCTCGTCTCACGTTGCTGTCCTCTTCACATCATCTGCAGAAAAACACTGACCGTTCGCACTGGCCAGCATTTGTGCATTTTCGACAGCAATTTGGCTCTGGGGTACCACGCAACTTGATGCCTCCTATGGTTCTGCGACATCGTCAGTCATGGCGACAATGACGCCGGCAGCTAGGATCACCGCGACACCGACCCACTGCGCACCCGTCAATACCTCACCAAGGAATATCATTGCCGAAATCACCGCCACCAATGCCTCGGACAGCATCAGGATGCCGACCCGCCCTGGTGACATATATTGCATGATTCTGATGATCATCAGGAAGGACGACATGAATACAAGGATTCCAAAGACGGCGCCCATGGTGGCTGCCTTCCCCGCGGCGGCAAGTTCGGGCGCCTCGACGCCGAGAATGAGGATCGCCGCCCCAGTGATCAAGGTGCCGCTCAAATACTGCGCGAATGTCGCATTCTTGTAGTCGGCATCCGGGTAGCGGCGCAGCACAACCGTTCCCATACCCCAGAAAACACCAGACAGAAGACCCAGCATGTCCACCGGCTGCAGACGCATCTGGAGCGGATTGAGCTGCATAACGAGGCAGCATCCAACCGTGGCGATGGCGATTGCGCCCCAGCGCCGCGCCCCCGGCTGTTCACCAAGAAAAATGATACCGAGAAGCGTTGACCAGATCGGCGTCAGGTAGAACAGGACAGTTGTCTTGCTGACTGAGCCGAGCAGCAGGCCAACAGCGTAGAGGGTATATCCCATGCCAATGCACATTCCGGACATCAGGTAGATCGTCCAGAATTCCCGCTCGCGACCTATCTTGCGAAGGCAGAGGCAGGCCAGGAATAGAGCTGGCATGGTTGTGAACCAGAACTGCACCCAGAGGGGCGCGACCCCCATCGACTCGGTCATCCGCATCGGCACCCACAGCAGTCCCCACAAGGAAGACGCCACAAAGACCATCAAAGAGGCCGTGCGCTGGCTATGCTGGGTGGATAGAAACTGGATCATCGGCTGTCCTTGGCGCATGTGGGTAATTGGTGACAGCGCGCACCATGATGGTCAATCCCGTATCATCCATCAATGAAGGGACGCCAATGGCAGCACCTCAGCCAGAACAGTTTTCGACTACCTGAATTATCCTATGTTCAACACGCGAATATATGTGCAGGATATTGGGGCAAACCGGCATGGCTGGTCAGTCTGAGTTCCGAATTGCTGACCACCGCATGATGGCCGGAACAACAAACTTATGTAGGGGAAGAAACAATGACGAATGTGAAAGGTCTGTTCGGCGCAGCCGTACTCGCCACAAGCCTCGCCAGCACGCCAGCTTTCGCGCTGGACATGGGCGCCACCGACAAGGCCATCAAGCTCGCCATCAATGAATGGACCGGCCAGCATCTGTCGACCCGCGTTGCCGGCGGCATCCTTGAGCGTGCCGGCTACAAGGTCGAGTATGTCACCGCCGGCTACGGACCGCAGTTCATCGCACTTGGCGAGGGCGACCTTCATGCGACGCTCGAAATATGGACCTCGAATGCGCCGGGCCAGTTCGGTGAGGCGGAGGCCGCCGGCAAGGTTGTCGATATCGGTGACCTTGGCCTTGATGCGCGCGAGGGTGTGCTTTACCCGATCCATATGAAGGAAGTCTGCCCTGGCCTTCCCGACTGGGAAGCGCTGAATGCATGCGCCGACAAGTTCGCGTCGGTCGAGACCCTGCCAAAAGGCCGCCTTCTGGATTACCCCGCCGACTGGGGTTCACCCGGCAAGGACCGTTTTGACGCCATGGGAATGAACTTCACCGCAGTTCCCGCCGGTTCCGAAGGGGCGCTGATCACCGAGCTCGAGGCCTCCATCGCCAAGAAATCACCGCTTGTGATGACCTTCTGGCAGCCGCACTGGGCCCTGGCCGAATATGAAACCGAGTGGGTGGCCCTGCCTGCTGGCACCGAGGAATGCTACAACGATCCGTCCTGGGGCGTGAACAAGTCGGCGACAGGCGACTGTGATTTCAGCCCGACGCGGATCTTCAAGGTTGCCTGGTCCGGCTTCAACGATACCTGGCCGGCTGCCGGAGACATTCTGGCGAACTACACGCTGGAAGCTGGCGCGCAGCAGCAGATGATGGCCGCTGTCGATGGTCGCGGCGAGGACATCGACAAGGTTGTCGCGGCCCATATCGACGCCAACGCCGCGGCGGTTGACGCTCTGATCAGCGCTGCCAAGGCCCGGTAGTCACCGCGCGGATCATCTTGAGGGCACGGCATCTTTTGGTCGTGCCCTCCACTTCTTTCTGTTCTTGTCCGAGCGGAGCCCTGCATCATGCCGGAGGCATCCAGACCCGATCCCAAGATACGCTGCCGCGGCCTGTGGAAGGTTTTTGGCAGTGCGGCCGAAGCCGCCTGCGCGCGGCGCGGCGCGGAAGTGACAGTTGAAAAGGCGATAGCCGGCACGGATGCCATCATCGGTGCAAGCGACGTGAATCTGGAAATCGCCCCTGGTGAGCTGTTTGTCATCATGGGGCTCTCGGGATCCGGGAAATCGACCGTTCTGCGATGTATCGCGCAGCTTCAGCGCCCCTCAGCCGGCGCGGTCTGGCTTGACGATGCGAATCTGGCGACGATGGCCGAAGCACAGCTGATGGACATCCGGCGGCACCGGATGGGAATGGTGTTTCAGAATTTCGGTCTTGTGCCGCATTTCACAGCTTTGCAGAACATAGCCTTCCCGCTGAAGGTACGCGGCGAATCTCCCGAGCAGTGCGCCGCGAAGGCGAATGACATGCTGGATCTTGTCGGCTTGCAGGGACGCGGCAACGCCCTCCCGTCCGAGCTGTCCGGCGGACAGCAGCAACGCGTGGGGATTGCCCGCTCCCTCGCAGTCGACCCCGAGGTCTGGCTTCTTGACGAGCCTTTCAGCGCCCTCGACCCTCTCATCCGCAAGCAGCTGCAGGACGAGCTTCTGGAGCTGCAGTCACGCCTGAAGAAGACAATCCTTTTTGTGACCCATGATTTCTCGGAAGCTGTGCGCCTCGCCGATCGGATCGCGATCATGCGCGATGGACGTATCATCCAGCAGGGCCGTGCTGCCGAACTGCTTCTGAATCCGGCGGATGACTATGTCAGCCGGTTTGTCGGCGATGTCTCCCGGCTTCAGGTTCTGAAACTTGGCGACATCATGCAGCAGGCCGCCCGTGCAGTGTCCGGGGCCCCGAAGCTGCCTGCCAGCCTGTCCATCGAGGAAATGCTGCTCACCACAGGCGGCGACGTGACGACGATCACCGTGACAGACTGTGATGGACGGGCGGTTGGCAAGATTGACCGGACCCAGGCTATCGAAATGGTCCGTCACGCCCCGAACAGGCCAGCCGGATGAAGATCACAGCCACCGGCACATCTTCAGCCCCGTTGCCGGAGACAGCGCTCTGGTTCCTCGCCGGACTGGCAGGCCTGGTCGGCATGGGTGCCATCATCATGCCCGAACGCTTTGCGTTGATCATGGCCTCACCCTTCACCGGAGGGGACGCTGTTGCCGCCGCCATCAATACCGGGATCGACAGTTTTGTAGCCCTGTTCAAACCGGCGTTGAGAGCCGTAGCTGCCGGGCTGGACTGGGCTGTCCGCAGTCTGCAGGCGGCCCTCCATGCAACGCCCTGGCCCTTCATTGTCATCATGGTGATATGGCTTGCCCTGCGCCTCAGGGGTCCCGGCCTTGCCATCCTGTGCGGCAGTGCCGTCCTGTATATGGCGCTGTCCGGATACTGGCTGAAATCCATGAACACCCTGTCGATGGTCGGTGTTGCCGTTCCACTCGCGCTTGCCGTCGGATTCGGCCTTGGCGTCCTGGGGGCGAAATCGCGCCGTGCCAACGCCGTGCTGCAGCCGACCCTTGATCTGATGCAGACAATCCCGACCTTCGCGTATCTGGCCCCGCTTGTCGTGCTGTTCGGCTTCGGGCCGGTGCCGGGTGTGCTGGCCAGCATGATCTACGCGGCGCCCCCGATGACCCGCAACGTTCTTCTGGGGCTGAGGTCCGTGCCCCAGGAACTTCGCGAGGTCTCCGCCATGTCGGGAACAACCGCCTGGCAGCGCTTCTGGTTTATCGAGCTTCCCTGTGCAAAGCACCAGATCCTTGTCGGCATCAACCAGCTTGTCCTTGCCAGCCTGTCAATGGTGATTATCGCTGCGGTCATCGGCGGATTTGATGATATCGGGCGCGAGGTCCTTGTCGCTACGAACAAGGGATCGGCACGGTTTGGCCAGGCGCTTGCAGCGGGTATCGTCATCGTCTTGCTGGCGGTTGTCATCGACAGGCTGACCCGCGCGGCGGCCAATCGGTCCCAGACAGGCAAAACATCCCTGCCAATCTGGTGGCATTTTGGCGGCCTGGCGGCGGTGTTTGCCCTGACTCTGTTCCTGAAGCCCTATTCCGACGCCCTGGCGGCCGTCAGCGCCGTCTTCTTCCGTCTGGCCGAGATGGCTGTGAACGGATGGCTGCAGGACTTCATATCAACCCACGGCATGACCCTGGACAGCATCAAGAACACCGCCCTTGTCTATTTGCTTCTGCCCTTGCGGATCGGCCTGACAAAGGCAGTGCTTCCCTTCACCTGGGGCTTCACCTTCACGCCTCTGATGCAGACCATCTATCTTCTTGCGGTGGTTGGCGGAACGGCGTGGCTGGCCTTGCGGGGCCGGTCGACAGCCGCAAGCCTTGTGATAACGGTCGGATTAATTGCCTATTGCGGCTTTACCTACCTTCCCTGGTGGGTGGTGTTCACCGGTGTTTCCTGGCTGGCCTGGCGGCATGCCGGATGGCGCTTCGCCATGGCCGCGGCTGGCATGATGCTTCTGATCACCCTGACCGGGCACTGGCAAGGCGCCCTCTATTCGGTGTATCTGTGCACCGCTGCCATTCTTGTGTGCCTGATCATAGGCTGTCCTCTCGGCATCCTCGCAGCGAAATCCGACATCATGTCCGCCATACTCCGGCCAGTGAACGACACGCTGCAATCGATCCCGCTCTACATCTTCCTGATACCCGCTGTAGCGCTGTTCCAGGTGAATGAATTCTCGGCACTTGTCGCGATCGTGCTCTATGCCATTGTGCCGCTGATTCGCTATACGGAACATGGGCTCAGGCATGTCCCGCCGACTCTGGTGGAGGCAGCCCGCGCCAACGGGTGTTCGCCCCTGCAACGTCTTGTCCTGATCGAGCTACCCGTTGCCAGGCCGGCAATCCTTCTTGGCCTGAACCAGACAGTGCTGTTTGCGCTCGCCATGCTGATCATCGCTGTGCTCGTCGGCGCGCGGGGTCTGGCAGAACAGGTCAATATAGGCCTTCGCGACGCCGACACGGGGCTTGGCATGACGGCGGGGCTCTCGATGGCCTTCATCGCGATCATGGCCGACAGGATCCTGCGCGGATATGCCAGCTCGCTCGGCACTGCGGACATCAGGGACTAGCCCGAGGCTGCCATGGCGCGCATGCTATGACCGACCGGTACGACTACATCATCATCGGCGCCGGTACAGCCGGGTGCGTCCTTGCCAACAGGCTGACCGAAGACCCTTCGGTGAGGGTCTGTCTTCTCGAAGCTGGTCCCGCCGACAGGCATCCGATGATCCAGATCCCGGCCGGGTTCATGTATCTTCTCGGGAATCCGTCTGTGAACTGGCTCTATGAGGCTGGCGGAAGCTGGGGAACCAAGGGGCGCACCATTGCTGTTCCGCGCGGCCGGGTACTCGGTGGATCAAGCTCCATCAACGGTCTTGTGTTCAACCGCGGTCAACCGACAGATTTCGATGTCTGGGCACAGCTTGGCAACAGGGGATGGTCCTACGCCGATGTTCTTGGCTACTTCATGCGGATGGAAACCAAGGTCGGGCCCGCCGATCCCGATTACAGAGGAACCTCCGGCGCGCAGCAGGTCCACGACCTTGCATGGCGTCATCCGCTCTGCGACGCATTTATTCAAGCCTGCCTTGACCACGGCATCCCCCTGAATACCGACTATAACGGCCATACTCAGGAAGGTGTGTCCTATGTGCAGAGATCGGCAAGCCGCCACCGCAGGGTGAGCGCGGCCCGCGCCTTTCTGCATCTGGTCAGGCGCCGCCGCAATCTGCATGTGATCACAAACGCCCATGTCACACAGGTCAATCTTGAGAACAGGATGGCGACCGGCGTCACCTTCCGCAAAGGCGGCCGGCGCGGCAAGGACATCACCCTGGCAGCGGACCGCGAAGTGCTTGTTTCGGGAGGGGTCGTCAACTCGCCCCACCTGCTGCAGCTGTCTGGCGTCGGGGACGCAGCGACGCTAGGAGGTGCCGGCATTGAGTGTCTTCAACACCTTCCCGGCGTCGGCGCCAATCTGAGGGATCATTTTGCCCCTCGGCTGACCGCGCGCGCCAGAAACACCGTCTCGATCAACGAGCGGTCCCGCGGCTGGCCACTTGCGCGGGAAATCGCGAAATACTGTCTTCGTGGTGATTCGATCCTGTCGCTGGGCCCGACCAATGTCTATTGCTTCTGGCACTCGGACGAACGGATCCGCAACCACGACCTGCAGATGACCTTTGCGCCGGCAAGCTACAAGGAAGGCGTGCAATCCGAACTGGACGACGCCCCGGGCTTTACCGTCGCGGCATGGCAGCAACGGCCGGAGTCACGCGGCTGGGTGACGCTGAAGAGCGATGATCCTTTCGACAAGCCGGATATCAATCCCAACTATCTCGATGATGAGCTTGACCGCCAGGTCGTTGTCGCCGCGATCAAGCTTGCCCGCAAGATGATGCATGCTCCGGCGCTGGCGCATTATTTCGATCACGAGGTCTATCCCGGTATTGAACGGGGTCAGAGCGACGAGGAACTCCTTGATATCGCCCGTGAACGGGGCACCTCGAGCTATCATCTCATGGGCACCTGCAAGATGGGGCCGGCCACGGATCCGACGGCTGTTGTCGACCATGAATTGCGTGTTCATGGAATGGACCGGCTCAGGGTGATCGATGCCTCGATCATGCCGACGATGCTGAGCGCCAATTTGAACGCCGGCGCCATGATGATCGGGGAAAAGGGATCCGATCTGGTCAGGGGCAGGACCATTTCCAGACCCGACCGTCTCTGAGTATTCGAAAGCAGTCTGCCCTCGTCACTCCATACCGGCAGCTTATGAAGCTGAGACGTCCGGATTGAGGATGATCTCTCGATGCCAGATATACAGGCCGGCGCCGATGGTCAGCAAACATCCGATCAGCATCTTCGCATCGACACTCTCGCCGAGAATGGCGACGCCGACCGCAACCGAGAACAGCAGCCTGCTGTAGCGAAAGGGGCTGACAACCGACATCTCGCCGAGTCTCACGGCGGTAGTGACAAAGATATATCCAAGGCACCCAAGCGCTATCATCGCCAGAAACATGGCAAGCACCCCAAGATCCGGCCATGCTGCGCCGCCGGTGATCCCCAGCAGCACTCCGCCGCTCATTACAAACAGCACAGAGGCGTAGAACGACAGAAGGAGGGTCGATATGCTGGATGAAATAAGTTTAGTGCCGATATCCCGGGCCGACAGTCCGATCGCCGCGATCAGTGCGAGAAAGACCATCCCATCAAAATCGGCGGCGGCAGGCTGCAGTATGAACAGAACCCCGGCAAATCCCACCAGGATGGCTGACAACCGGCGAATGCCGACATGTTCGCCAAGAAACAGTGCCGCCGCGGCGGTGATCATCAACGGCACCGCCTGTATGACCGCCCCGATCGTCGAAAGCGGCACATAGGCCAAGGCAAGGCACATGCTGGTGGCGCCAATGAAGTCACCGGCGTTGCGAAGCATGACTGCCGGCTGGCGTAGCGGCGACAACAGTATCGGCTCTCCCCTCAGAAGCATCAGACACAGGAACACCAGGGTCGAGCCCACCCCGAGCATGATCATCACCTGGCCTACAGGCAGTGTCTGGGTCGCGATCTTGATCAGCAGATCGGCCAGGGTGAAACTCAGCATCCCGGCAACCATAAGGACGATACTGCGAAGATTGGCGTTCAACATCAGGGCTGGTCTGGCTTTGGAAGGTTTCATGCGAAGGTTCCGGTGATGGGCGGCGGGCCGTTGATGTGTCGGAGGAGTGCGTCAGGTTGAGGCCAAAGGGCTTGTTCTCGCAGATGCTTGCCCTTTCTATATCATTTGCGGGCTTCACCCTTATCGAAAAATGCCGGAACCTCCTGCCGGCTGTTCCTTTCCTTTCAGGGTCCCGTTCGGTCGGTGCTGTTCCTGATTGATGACGCCGGCAAAAGCTGGAACAGTGAAAGGATCGGACGCAGCCTGCCGGCCATCACCCGGCCATGACCCTCGGAAAACCCCATGACCCGCCATTTCGATTTACCTGTTCCCCGTGACCTTGTCGGCGACAACGCCCCTTCGGTTCGCCCCGGCGATGATCCGTCGATATTCGGCAGCGCCACTCTTTCCCCGACAGAGCCGGTCGAGGTTCGCACTTATCAGAGCTTTACCCTGACCTATACCGTAGGGTCGCTCGGACTTGATGACACGGGCGGCATCAGGATCGCCTGGCGGCGCATCGGTGACAGCGGTCAGTTGCAGACCACAAACCCGGCCGCGCCAAATTACGTCACCGCGCACAGCAACGGCGAAGGCCGGCTGTCGCTATCCTACAGCCGGCGCGGCGGCCAGCGCCCCTGGGGCGAAATCCTGACCGTCACGCAACATGGCGGGTATCTTCGCCCTGGCGAGACAATCACCATCCATATCGGCGACAGGCGCGACGGCAGCCCGGGTCAGCTTGTGCAGACATTCGCCGAGGCAGGCAGGGACTTTGTGGTCATGGCGGATGTCCAGGCCACAGGC
Organism: Puniceispirillaceae bacterium (SeqCode); assembly: GCA_049890015.1. Classification (GTDB taxonomy): domain Bacteria; phylum Pseudomonadota; class Alphaproteobacteria; order Puniceispirillales; family Puniceispirillaceae; genus UBA8309. The sequence continues at coordinate 1,465 of JBMHCH010000189.1, read as the reverse complement.
AATTTCTTCCCGCTTCCCGACCACCAGCTTTTTGTCCCGGTCATTGCCGGACCGGCATCTGTCTGGAAGGCCGTTACGGGCACCCAGCGGCGCCCGGGTGAGACGTTTTTCCTTGGGATCAAATGTGAGGATATCTGGGGCAATCCGGCCGTGCCCGAGGCCTGTCGCATTGGCATCAAGGCCAGCAAGCCTGTCGAAGGACTGCCAAGCCATGTCGCGTTCGATGGCGAGACAAAGACCATATCCATCGAAGGGCTGAGCTGCGAAACACCGGGGCCCTTGGATTTCACCCTCTCGATCGAGGGTGAGGAGATCGCCAGGGCGGGCCCATTGGTCATCGTCGAATCGGAACATGCCGGGTTCTGGGGTGATCTTCATGGTCAGAGCGGCGAGACCATCGGCATCGGGCGCATCGAGGATTATGTGAATTTCGCCCGCAACAGGGCCTTTCTCGATGTCATGTGCCATCAGGGAAATGACTTCCAGATCAAGCGTCGTTTCTGGGAGCATCTCAACGCGGTCATGGCCGAATGGAACGAACCGGGACGTTTCACCACCTTCCCCGGGTATGAATGGTCAGGCAACACCGCGGTGGGCGGTGACCGCAATGTTATCTACGCCAATGAAGGATGCAGTTTGCGCCGCTGCTCGCACGCCCTGCTCGAAACGCGCGACGAGATGGAAACAGACGCGCATACCATTTCCGACCTTTACGCGGCGCTGCGGGAAAGCGGCGAGGATACGGTGATTTTCGCGCATGTCGGAGGGCGTTACGCCAATATCGAGATTGACCATGACGCCAGGCTGGAGACGGCCGTCGAGATCCATTCGGACTGGGGCACCTTCGAATGGATGGCGACCGACAGCTTCCGCCTTGGCCGGCGGATCGGCATTGTCGCAAACAGCGACGGGCACAAGGGACGCCCGGGCGCAAGCTATCCCGGAAGTTCGGATTTCGGTGCCTATGGTGGCCTGACCTGCTTCCTTGCCGCTGAAAACAGCCGCACCGCCCTGTTCGAGGCCATGCGCGCCCGCCACCATTACGCCACGACAGGCTGCCGGATCTATCTCGATGTCGTCTCCGAAGGAGCAGATGGCGCGGTTATGATGGGCGATATCACCCGGCCCGCGGGGTCCGAAGTGCCGGTAACGGTAACAGCGCATGCCGGATCCGGCATCGAGAATATCGAGCTTCGCAACGGCCCTGACGTCATCGAAACGCTTCGCCCCTATGACAAGGCGGCCCTTGGACACAGGATCCGGATCACCTGGTCAGGTGCGGAGTATCGCGGACGCGGGCGCAATACCGCCTGGCGCGGCGTAATTGATGTCGACGGGGCCTCCATCCTCTCGACGCGCCCGGTCAACCAGTGGAATCCGGAACGTCTTCTGGAACAGCGCGGCAGGGCGCAGGTGGCTTTCGAGAGCGTCACAACCGGCAATTTCGCCGGAATCGATCTGTGGC
>JBMHCH010000188.1:0-12030 GCA_049890015.1 Puniceispirillaceae bacterium (SeqCode) | reverse complement strand
GGCGCTGCCCTGCACTCTCATCCATTTGATCCTTTTGATGATCCGGACCGCGTGGAAAGAACAAAGCTGGGGCCAATGACCGACCTCTCCACACCAAAAAGCGAGATGCTGACAGACGCCAGGAGCGGCGCCGCCATTTCGCCTTCGACTTCGGAAATCATCCATGACTTCATCATCGAACGCATGCCGCAGGCGGGCCAGCCTCTCGCCGAGGCGGCAGCCCATCATTTCGCCGCGCCAGGCAAGATGCTGCGCGCGAAGATGGCGCTTCGGGCGGCGGACCTGCTGAAGGTCGACCGACCGGCAGCCCTGCACTGGGCAGCGGCGATCGAGGTTCTTCACAACGCGTCGCTGATCCATGACGACATCTGTGATGGTGACCGCCTGCGCCGCGGCCGCCCGGCTGTCTGGTCGCAGTTCGGACGGGATGTCGCGCTGACGCTCGGCGACTGGCTTGTGGCCCTGTCCTTCGAGCTTGCGGCAGAGGCGGCGCAGCGCGCCCAGACGCCGATGCTGGTGAAGATCCTTGCCACCCATATGAAAACCACAACCCTTGGCGAGGCGCGCGAGTTCGATATGCAGCCTGTCACCGACTGGCAGCATTACCTCCAGGGGGCCGGTGACAAGACAGCGCCGTTGCTGACCGCGCCGATCGAGGGCGTTGCGACCATGGCGCTTCATGGCGGCGCGGCGCCGACCATAGGGGCCTGTTTCCGCGCCCTTGGAAACGCCTATCAAATCGGCAATGACATTCTGAACTTTTCCGGCCGTGACGGCGCGGATACATGCGGATCCGACCTTGGCAGGCGCGCCCCCAACGGCGTTGTCGTGCTGTTCCGCGACTTTCTGGATGACGCGCGCCGCGCTGACTTCGACGAATGGTACCGCAGCGGAAGCGATGACGGGTTTGATGGCTGGCTTGCCGCGCTCCGCACGTCGCGCGCCCCTGCCGAGGCGGCAAGGCGGATGAACGCGATGCTTGACGACGCGCATCGCCATGCCGAAACGCTGCCATCCGAACTTGCTGCGGTGATCACGCCTATACAGCAGCTTCTCCAGCAGGTATGCCTGAAATCGGTTGCTTCTCTGGAACAAGGCTGACGCACCAGCTATGAACCCTGGCCCTACGGCGTCCATTTCTCCTGCGGATCACGCGTCCGCCATCAGCAGCGATGTTCTTGTCATCGGGGCCGGTTTCGGCGGCATCGCAGCAGCGCTGAGGATGCGCGCGCGAGGCTATTCCGTCACTCTTGTCGACAGGCTGCAGGCCATTGGTGGTCGCGCGCAGGTGTTCGAGAGGGGCGGGTTCCGCCATGACGCAGGCCCCACTGTCATCACCGCCCCTTTCCTGTTTGACGAATTGTTCGAACTGTTCGGTGAACGGCGCGAGGATCATCTCGATTTCCGGCCGCTCGACCCTTGGTACCGCTTCCATTTCGATGATGGCAGCCAGTTCGACTACCGGGCCACGGTCGAGGACACCAATGACGAGATCAGGCGGTTCTCGCCGCGCGACGTGGCCGGGTATGCCGGGCTTCTTGAAACATCACGCAAGATATTCGAGGTCGGATTCGAGAAGTTGGCTGACAAGCCTTTCACGCGGTTCGGCTCGATGCTGGCACAGGTTCCGGCACTGCTGAAGCTTCGCAGCTACCGCACAGTGGCTGGCCTTGTGAACAGCCATATCAAGCACCCGCTGCTGCGCCAGGCCTTCTCGATCCACCCGCTTCTGGTCGGTGGCAATCCGTTCACCACAACCTCCATCTACACGCTGATCCATTATCTGGAGCGGCGCTGGGGCGTGTTCTTCTGCATGGGCGGCACCGGAAAGCTTGTCGCCGAGCTTCACCGGCTTCTTGAGCGCAGCGGAGTCCGGATCGAGCTTGGCACAGATATCGAGCGCATCACCATGACTGGCGGGCGCGCCTCTGGCGCCGAGGCTGCTGACGGGCGGCGATTCACGGCGGACCGGGTGATCTGCAATGGCGATCCGCCGACGGTGTATCAGCAGATGTTGCCTGGCGAGACGCGTTCGAAACGCGCCCTCCCTGAATCGGCAACCACCTATTCGATGGGGCTCTATGTGCTGTTCTTCGGAACAAAGCGCAGATACGGTGATGTGGCGCACCACACCATCTGGATGGGACCGCGCTACCGCGAGCTTCTTGCCGATATCTTCGACCGCAAGATTCTGGCGGATGATTTCTCGCTCTATCTTCACCGGCCGACCGCCACCGACGCAAGCTTTGCACCCGACGGTTGCGACAGCTTCTATGTGTTGTGTCCGGTGCCGAACCTTCTGGGCGATGTCGACTGGCAGGAGGAGGGTCCGCGCCTTCGCGACCGCATTGTCGCAGCGCTGGAGAAGACCATCATGCCGGGGCTGTCGGAGGCGATAAGCGATGATTTCTGGATGACGCCGGAGGATTTCAAGGCGGATTACCGGTCGATGCATGGCGCCGGGTTTTCGATTGCCCCGATTTTCATCCAGTCCGCCTGGTTCCGCTATCACAACCGCGACCCGCACATCCCCAACCTGTATTTCTCGGCGGCAGGCGCGCATCCGGGCGCGGGGATGCCAGGCGTCCTCTGTTCTGCTAAGGTTGTCGAGAGGCTGATCGAAGAAGAGGATCAGGTAGAGGAGGATCAGGTACAGGCCGCCAGCCGGAGCCTGGCGCGGTCTGCCTGACGGCGGGTGCCGGCACAGATGTCGAACGAAGCACTGACATCCGAGCAATCTCTTGCCGCCAATGGCAAGAGCTTCCATTGGGCACGCCGCTTTCTTGGTGACAGGATGGGGCATGATGCGGCGCGTCTCTACGCCTTCTGCCGGCTTCTCGATGACATGGCGGACGGGGATATCGAGGACGGGCCGGCCAGGCTTGCCGCCATTCGCCAGGATCTGCTGGCCGGGCGCGAGGGATGCGATCCTGCATTTGCCGCCTTCCTGCCGCTGATGCGTGAAACATCGTTCCCGCCCGAAGTTCTGGTCGCCCTCATCGACGGGCTTTTAGAGGACCAGGCCGACGAGGTGGCGCTTGCTGACGAGGCGGCGCTTCTTCGCTATGCCTACCGGGTGGCCGGCACTGTCGGGTTGCTGATGTGCCATGTTCTTGACTGCCATTCGCCGTCGGCGCGAGCGCATGCCATCGACCTTGGCATCGCCATGCAACTGACCAACATTGCGCGCGATGTTCTTGAGGACGCGCAGATGGGACGCCGCTACATTCCGGGAGACTGGATCGGCGGGGCGACACCGGCAGACATATGCGCGGCAGCATCGAATCCCGCCTCGCCGGACGCTGCCGCGATCACCGCTTCTGTCGGCAGGCTTCTCGACCGTGCGGAGGAATTCTACGCCAGCGGGGCAAGCGGCTATCGCTATCTGCCCTGGCGGGCGCATCTGTCGATCGCGGTGGCGGCACGTGTCTACCGCCAGATCGGGGTGCAGCTTCGCGGCGCCGGGCTGGCCTGGCATCAGGGGCGTCAGGTCACAAGCAAATCCACCAAGCTGCGCTGCTCGGCTCTGGCGCTTGCCAGTTTCCGGCACCGCATTGGCGGAACCGCCGGATCGCTGCATGATCCGGGCCTTCACGCCGCGCTGAAGGGGCTGCCCTATGTCGCCTGAGCCGGCAGATCAGCGCGTCCTTGTCCTCGGCGACGGTTGCGCCGCGCTGTCGCTGGCGATGCGGGCCGGCGATCTTGCGCGCCACAGTCTGACGCTTGTCAGGCCGCAGGGCGCGCCGACGCCGGTCGATCACATATGGGGATTCTGGGATGGTCCCGACATGCCGCCGGCGATGGCAGCGGCACGCGGTCTGGCGCGTGCCAGCTGGGACCGGTGGGCCATTATCACCGCCGATGGCGGAGTGGTCATGCAGTCTGCCGAACGCCGCTATTTCGCCCTCCACAGGCAGGACTGGACGCGTCATTGCGAGGCTGCCGCCAGACAGGCAGGCGTCGGGTTTGCGGCCGAGGCTGACCACAACGACGCTCCCGCCGCCGCCATCCTCGACAGCCGTCCGCCGCCGGTGCCGGACGGTATGATGCTGCAGCATTTCATCGGGCTGGAGGTGCGAAGCGGCCGGCCGGTCTTCGACGCCGGGACCGCGATCCTGATGGATTTCCGTGTTGACCAGTCGCGCGGGATGCATTTCATCTATCTTCTTCCTTTCTCTGCCACCGAGGCGCTTGTCGAATCGACGCTGTTCACGCCGGAACGGCTTGATGAAGGCTTCTATCTCGACGCCATCAAGGGCTATCTTGGCGCGCATTACGGTCTTCACGATTACGAAATCCTGCGGCGTGAACGCGGGGTAATCCCGCTTGGAAGGCTGTCCCGGCATGATCCGGATATTGCCGGCATCGGCGGCAATGGCGGGGCGATCAGGCCGTCGAGCGGCTATGCCTTTGTCTTTATCCAGAAGCAGATTGACAGGGCTGTTGCCGAGGCGGGCGAGGGCGGCGCTCTGCGCTTCCGGACGCCTCACAAGCCGGTCGACCTGTGGATGGATGCCGTGCTGCTGAGTGTTCTTCGCCACTGGCCGGAGCGCGCGCCCGCCCTGTTTCTCCGCATGGGGCGGGCCCTGAACGGGGACGAGTTCGCCAGATTCCTGAGCGGCGAGGCTGGCTGGAGCCTGCGCCTCAAGGTGATCATGGCCATGCCCAAATGGCCCTTCCTGCGAGGGCTTATGAAGCTGATGGCAGGCGGATCCCCCTATCGCGCGACAGGGGCGCTGTGATGGAGATGATGGCCGCCATTGGCGCGATGCCGCCGCTTGATCTTGCCGCGCTGGCGGCGGTGGTTCTGATCGGTCTGCCGCATGGCGCGCTTGACGGGGCCATCGCGCTGCATCTCGGGTTTGGACGCAAGCCTCTGATCTTCATACGCTTTCTTCTTCTGTATGTCGGCATGGCGGGCCTTGTCGTCGGGGCGTGGATGCTGGCGCCTACCGCCTGCCTGCTGGGATTTCTTGTGATCAGCATGCTGCATTTCGGGGCAGGTGACGCGCGCCATGGCACCGGCTGGCTGCGCAGCATCGAGGTGATCGCGCATGGCGGTCTTGTCATCGTCGGCATCAGCCAGCTTCACCATCCCGAGGTGGATGTGATTTTCGGCTATCTGACCGGCGCCGACACCGGGCTAGTCTGGCAGGCGCTGGACATTCTGACGGTGCTTGTCGGGCTGGCGGTTATCGTCTGCATCGGCCAGGGGCTGTGGTACCGGCGCTGGCGTGGCACCGCGATGGAACTTGTCGGGCTTGGCGTGCTGTTTGCGATGACGCCGCCGCTGGTCGGATTTGCCGTCTATTTCTGCCTTGTCCATTCGGCGCGGCATGTTGCTTCCATCCTCACAAGCCTGCGCCGCGACATGTCGCGTTTCGCGATGATCAATCAGGCCACCATCTTCACTGTGGCAAGCTGGGTTTCCGGGGGGCTGGTTCTGTGGTGGTTTGCCGACCAGGGCGATCCTGAACCGATGCTGATGCGGGTCATCTTCATCGGGCTTGCCGCGCTGACGGTCCCGCATATGATCCTTGTCGACGGGGTTTTCCGGCGCGCCACCCCGACGCTGAAGCGCCAGTTCATAAGCAGGTGACCGACATGGCTGGCAGACAAGGCAAAGACAGCTCTCCGGCGACGGCGGATCGCAAGGATGCGCATCTGGCCCTGGCGGCGGATGCGCTGGCGCAATCCGGACTCTCGGCAGGGTTCGAGCTTGTCAGGCTTGAGCATTGCGCGCTTCCCGAATGCGATCTGGACTCGGTTGATATTTCCACCAGCTGCCTCGGGCGGACGGTCTCGGCGCCGCTGTTCATCGGTTCGATGACAGGTGGCACGTCGCATGCCGATGCCATCAATACAGCGCTTGCTGCCACCGCCGAGGCGACAGGCCTGCCGTTGGCTGTCGGCTCGCAGCGGGCCAGCATCGAGGCCGGCCGCTCACAGTCCGGCCTGCGGCAGTTGGCCCCGTCTGTGCCGTTGATCGGCAATCTTGGCGGTGTGCAGCTTGCCGCGCCGGGCGGGATCGATCTGGCACGGCGCGCAGTTGACGATCTTGCCGCGGACGCCATCTTCATTCATCTGAATCCGCTTCAGGAAGCGGCGCAGCCGGAGGGCGAGACCCGATGGCACGGGGTGCTCGGCGCCATCGAGACGCTTGTCGGCGCGCTCGAGGTGCCGGTGATGGTCAAGGAAGTTGGCGCCGGCATTGGTCCGGATGTGGCGCGACGGCTGTTCGAGGCCGGCGTGCATGCGGTCGATGTTGCCGGCCTTGGCGGCACCAACTGGACACGGATCGAGGCGGCGCGGCGCGAGGATGCCGAGATGTTCGCCCCGTTCCTTGATTGGGGGATTCCGACGGTGAGCGCGCTTCGCGCTGTCCGCGCCGCCTGCCCAGGGGGGCGTATCATCGGCTCGGGCGGGATCACCGACGGGCTGGAGGCGGCCAAGGCGCTTTGGCTTGGCGCATCGCTGGTCTCGATGGCCGGGCCGGTGCTTCGCGCCCTGACGGGCGACGGTCGCGGCGCACCGAACGCGCAGGCGGCTGTTGATGTCATCGAGCTCTGGAAATCACAGCTCCGCTTGACGCTTTTCCTGACAGGCGCCGCCGATCTTGACGCGTTCGCGGGGGTTCCCGGTCAGGTCGGCGCCCAGGCGATCCGCTAGCAAGCTTCGGCTAGAAGCTGTCCTTGCGGGCCCTGATCTCGGCGAACACGGCGGCGTCGCTTTCCGATTCCATGCCGAGATGCGACCGGATCGCCGGGTCCGCGGCCCGAAGGAACGGGTTGGTCATCTTTTCCAACGCCATCATCGTCGGCACGGTTGGCTGGCCGGCGGCGCGAAGCTCGTCCACAGCCGCGGCGCGGCGCTGCAGCGCCGCGTTGCCGGGATCGACGCTCAGAGCGAATCTGGCATTGGCGGCGGTATATTCATGCGCGCAATAGATCACCGTATCGTCCGGAAGTGCCATCAGCCTTTCCAGGCTGTCCCACATCATTGGCGCGTCACCCTCGAACAGCCGCCCGCACCCCATGGCAAACAGCGTGTCGCCGGTGAAGGCCAGCTTTTCCGACGGAAGGTGGAAGTTCAGCATGTCGAGCGTATGGCCTGGAGTGGCGATCACCTCCACGTTGCGGCCGGCAAAGGCAAAGCTGTCGCCGCCGGCCAGGATCGTGCCGACATGGTCGACGCCGCACGGCCCGAAAACCTCGACGCCGTCGCCGGCAAGCTCGGCAAGGCCGGCGGTGTGGTCGCCATGGTGATGGGTGATCCAGATCTGGGTCAGCGGCCAGCCGGATTCATCCAGCGCGGCCTCGGCAGCAGCGGCATCGCCGGCATCGACAAGGGCTGTCTCGCCGCGCTCGGCGTCGTGAAGAAGCACGCCGTAATTGTCGCTGTTATAGCCGAACTGGTGAATGGCAAGCTGCATGACCGCCTACCAGCTTCCTGTGTTTTCCATCGACGCCCAGGGCTCGGCCGGGGCCTGCGCCTCGCCTTCCTGGAGGAGTTCGATGGAAATATTGTCGGGCGAGCGGACAAAGGCCATCCGGCCATCGCGGGGCGGCCGGTTGATCGTCACCCCGGCATCCATCAGGCGCTGGCAGGTGGCGTAGATGTCATCGACATAATAGGCGAGATGCCCGAAATTGCGCCCGCCTGAATAATCCTCAGTGTCCCAGTTATAGGTCAGCTCCAGCTCCGGCGCGCGGGTCGCCTTGGCGCTGTCGAGATTGCCCGGGGCGGCAAGGAAGACCAGGGTGAAACGACCAGCCTCGAATTCCTTCCGGTTGGTCTCAACAAGCCCGAGCTTGTCGCAGTAGAAATCAAGTGACGCGTCCAGGTCGGTAACCCGGACCATGGTATGGAGATAACGCATGGCAACCCTCTGGTGACTGAAAACTTCAGCCACAAGCATAGGGTAGGGAGCGCTGCCTCGTCCAGATGAAGCGGCGCGGAACCAGGCGCCGGCGGGGTTCTGTTCAGCGTCATGCCCGGCGTCATGCCTGGCGTCATGCCCGGTGTCATGCCCGGCGTCATGCTCCCGGGCGCGAATATAGTCCCAGCGTTTCTGCCTGAAGCTTCAGCAGCCCGCTGACATGGCGAAGCGTCGGCGCCTCGACGCCGAGCCCTTCGGCAAGTTCCAGAACTGCCGTGACAAGGGGGTCGATCTCCAGCGGTCGGCCAGCCTCGATATCCTGGCGGGTGGAGGGCTTGTGTCCGACGATGGCGGCGGCCCCGTCGATCCGCTTTTCTATCGGCACGCTGAAGCGCACGCCGACAGCCTGACCGATCTCGCGCACCTCGGTCATGATGGCATGAACAAGCGCCCGGCATTCAGGGTCGGTGCCGATGGCGTCAAGCGTCGCTCCGGTCAGGGCGGAGACCGGGTTGAACGAGCAGTTCCCCCAAAGCTTCACCCAGATCTCATCGCGAATCCGGGGTTTCTGCGGGGCCTTCAGCCCGCCGGCAATCATCAGCGCGGACAGTGTCTTCACCCGCTCGCTCTGCTCCATCGACGGCTCGCCAAGGGTGAAGCGGTCGCCATCGATATGTTTGACAAGGCCTGGCTCGGCGATCTCGCAGGCCGGGTATACAACGCAGCCGATGGCGCGCTCCGGTCCGATCTCGTTCCAGACACGGCCGCCCGGATCGACCGACTGAAGCGGTGTCTCGTCAAGCGCGGTTCCGGTCTGCGCCCCATGGAAATACCACCAGGGAAGGCCGTTCACCGCTGAAACCACCGCCGTGTCGGGTCCAAGGAGCGGTGCCAGATCATCAATGATCATCGGGATGGTGTGCGCCTTGATGGCAAGGATCACATAATCCTGCTTGCCGAGATCGGCAGGTTTGTCGCTGGCGGCAAGCCTGTAGCGGGTGGTGGCACCGTCCTTTTCAAGCCCGAGTCCGTCCTGTCTGATGGCGGCCAGGTGCGGTCCGCGCGCTACCAGGCTGACATCCGCCCCGGCCTCGTGAAGCGCTGCCCCGACATAGCCGCCGATCGCGCCGGCACCGAAAATACATACCCGTGTCATGCCTTGCCTCCCTGATTTCAGTCTTCGAGGCCAAGCTTCTTGGCGAGGCCGATTCGCTGCAGCTTGCCGGTAGCTCCCTTCGGGATCTCGTCGAGGAAGGCGACATGTTTCGGAATCTTGAATTTGGCAAGATGCTGCTCGGCATAGGCGCGAAGCCCGCCGGCATCCATCTCGGCGCCATCGACAAGGACGACAGCGGCCCCGATTTCCTCGCCAAGCATGCGGTCGGCAACGGCGAATGTCACAACCTGCTGGATGTCCGGATGCTCCATCAGCACATTGTCCACCTCGAGCGGCGACACCTTCTCGCCGCCGCGGTTGATGATCTCCTTCAGCCGCCCGGTGATTTTCAGATAGCCATCGCCATCGAAATATCCCTGGTCGCCGGTCCGGAACCAGCCATTGGTGAAGCTTGATTCATTGGCGGCCGGGTTGTTCTCGTATCCTGGCGTGACATTGTCGCCGCGGATGCAGACCTCGCCTTCCGCCTCGCCGCCGAGACGGTTTCCCTCCTGGTCCATGATGCAGACCTCGGGCGAGGTGGCGATGCCGACGAAACCCGCCTTCTGTCCCTGTCCGCCAAGCGGGTTGGAGGTCATCTGGTGGGCTGCCTCGGTCATGCCATAGGCCTCGATCACCGGGCAGCCGAACACCGTGTTCAGCTCTTCGAACACAGCTGGCGGAAGCGAGGCCGATGACGAGCGGATCAGGCGCAGGCCAAGGGCGCTGGCGGCATCGGACTGGCGCTTGGCGCGCAGCAGGATGGCCTGATGCATGGTCGGCACGCCCGAATACCAGCTGATCTTCTCGTCACGCGCCTGATCCAGGAATTTCAGCGCGTTGAAACCGCCTGTGCAGCAGACAGACGCGCCCTCGGCCATGCTGGTGGCCAGCACCGCGATCAGCCCGTGGATATGGAACAGCGGCATGATGTTCAGGCAATGATCGTCCGATGTCAGCTCAAGGCTGGCGGCGATATTGCGCGCCGATGCCAGAATGTTGCGCTGCAACAGCGGCACGACTTTCGGGCGCGAGGTCGTTCCGGAGGTGTGAAGCACAAGCGCCTCGTCATCGGCGCCTGACGGCGCGGCGTCAGCCTCCTCATCGAACAGCCGGAAGACACCGGCCGGGTCATCCTGCCCGACCACAGCCTCGACCACCGGGATGTCCAGTGACGCGGCAGCGGCGCGAACCGGATTGTCGCTTCCCTGTTCGACGATGACCAGCTTTGGCGCCAGGTCCTCCAGATAGAAGGCGTATTCGCTTTCCTTGTAGGCCGGGTTCAGCGGCGCCGCCGACATATGGCTTGCCACCGCCAGGAATGAAGAGGCCATTTCCGGCCCGTTTGGAAGCACGATGGCGATGCGGTCGCCGCCGCCAAGCCCCCTGGCGGCGAGCTGGCGGCCAATGGCATCAACCTGGCTGCGCAAACCTTCAAAAGTCAGTCCGGTCCTGTCAGGCGCGGTCAGCGCGGTAGCGCTGTCTGCCCCGGCATCGAGCATCATGCGGATAGTCATGTCTGAATTCGTCTTTCCTGAGCTTGAGATCGGCGCGCCGGCAAGGCCGCCACTGTCCCCACGGCGATACTGCTAGCACAGCTTGCACGCTTTGTAACGCCAATCGATGCAAATCGGGTAAATTGAAAATGTAAAATATTTACAATTTTCTTATTTTCTCTTTTTTCCTTGTTTCCGCCGATCCGATCGGCGACATCTTCCCCCGCGACGCAGCGGCGGCCCGACCCCCGAGCCAAGCTTCGCCGCAGCGCCAGACCGGTCAGCGAAAGGATCCGGATGGCCACACCCCGAGTGCCGAACGCAACGTGGCCCGCGGGTCACAACAGGCAACGACACCAGGGCCGCTTGCGCGGCGGTGTCACACAGTGCAGAGGAGAGAGACATGAAAGCACTATTCAAGCTTATGACATCAGCCTTCGTCCTTGGGTGCGCATCCATGGTCGTGGCAGGTCCGGCAATGGCATGGCAGCCAAACAAGCCGATCGACTTTATCATCATGGCCGGCAAGGGCGGCGGAGCCGACAAGATGGCCCGCCTGCTGCAGGGTATCGTTGAAAAGGAGTCACTGGCCGAACGCCCGCTCGTGCCGGTGAACAAGTCGGGTGGCTCAGGCGCCGAGGCGCTGCTGGCGGCGAAGAGTGCCAGAGACCCGAACCATACCATCATGGTGACGCTGAATTCCTTCTATACAACACCGCTTCGCCAGCCAGGCCTTGGCGTGGACGTGATGCAGTTCGCCCCGGTCGCCCGCATGGCCGAGGACACCTTCCTTCTGTGGGTCCATGCCGACACCGGCATCACGACCTTTGACCAGTGGCTCGAGGAAGCCCGCGCACGCGGCAACAGCTGGGTGATGGGCGGAACCGGATCCAATTCCGAGGACAACATCATCACCGACTTTCTGAACACCAATTACGGCCTGTCGATGAAGTACATCCCCTACAAGGGTGGCGGCGAAGTCGCCAAGGATGTCGCCGGCAAGCAGATCAACAGCTCGGTGAACAACCCGTCCGAGGCCATGGGCTTCTGGCAATCCGGCGACATGGTTCCGCTGGTCGCCTTCACCAACGAGCGTCTGCCGATGTTCCCTGACGTGCCGACCCTGCGCGAGAAGGGCGGCGAGTTCGCCTACTTCATGCAGCGTTCGGTTGTCGGCGCCCCCGGCATGTCTGACGAGGCGCGCGCCTATTACACCGACCTGTTCACCAAGGTGTACAATTCGGCTGACTGGCAGGCCTACAAGTCGAAGAAGTCGCTGATGGGCGAACTGATGAGCGGTGAGGAGCTGACAGCCTACTGGCGTGACCAGCGCACCAATCACGAAACCATCCTTCGGGCGTCGGGCGCCATCAAATAGGCCCGGCCTTCACAGAACCCTCCCTGGGCGGCCCCCGCGGGGGGGGCCCGGTGCGTCGCCCGGGCCCCCCCCGCGAAAGGGGCGGGGATTTGTTGATGTGGGCCACGGATAACCCCGATTG
>JBMHCH010000187.1:0-3167 GCA_049890015.1 Puniceispirillaceae bacterium (SeqCode) | reverse complement strand
CAGCGCACCTTCGATGCTCGAAAACACTGCATCAACAGCACGGCCAGCATCTGCCTTGGTCAGGCCAGAGGAATCAGCGACAGCTGCAATAAGATCGTTTTTGTTCATGGGTACCCCCAATATCTAGTTGGTTCAACGCCATCAGGTGTACAGCCTTTCGCAGGAAACACCAAGAAAAAAGAAAACGCCCCGGGTTCAAAAAACCTAGGGCGTCCTTCAATCTTAGAGCGTTCTAATGTGCAGTGACATCATCGCTGCCGGCACCGGTCTCGGCGATCGGCACCGCAGTGCCCTCTTCCGAGGACCCACTAGATATGGCATCTGGAAGCGGTTCGCGGACAAGAGCCTCGGACAGCACCTCATCGACCATGGCGACCGGAATGATCTTCAGCCCGTCCTTCACATTATCCGGAATTTCCGCGAGATCCTTCTCATTTTCCTTGGGAATCAACACTGTGTGCAGCCCGCCACGAAGCGCGGCAAGGAGCTTTTCCTTGAGGCCGCCGATGGGCAGAACCCGTCCACGGAGCGTGATCTCTCCGGTCATGGCCACATCGCGGCGAACCTCGATGCCTGTCACCGCCGAAACGATCGAGGTCACCATGGCAACACCGGCCGAGGGGCCGTCCTTGGGCGTCGCGCCCTCGGGGACATGGACATGGAGATCCATTTTCGCCAGTTCCTCAAGGTCGATCCCATAGGTCGAAGCGCGTGACTTGATGAAGAATTCGGCCGCCTGGATCGATTCCTTCATCACATCGCCAAGTTTGCCGGTGGCGCTGACCTTGCCCTTTCCGGGGACGCGGACAGCCTCGACCTGGAGCAATTCGCCGCCCACCTCGGTCCCGGCGAGGCCCGTGGTCACACCTACGCGGTCCTCCGCCTCGATCTCGCCGAACCGGAAACGGGCAACGCCAAGGAAATCCTCAAGCCCGTCTGCCTCGACGCTGACAGACTTCGCCTCCCCACTGACAATCCTGGTGACTGTCTTGCGGGCGATCTTCGCCAGTTCACGCTCGAGGTTCCGGACGCCGGCCTCGCGCGTGTAGGTACGGATGATGCCGCGGATCGCCTCATCGGAAATCTGCAGCTCGCCCTTCTTGATGCCGTGATCCTCGATCTGGCGTGCCAGCAGATGACGCTTGGCGATCTCCAGCTTCTCATCCTCAGTATAGCCGGAAAGCCGGATGATCTCCATCCGGTCCAGAAGCGGCTGCGGCATGTTCAACGTGTTCGCCGTGGTGATGAACAGCACGTTCGACAGATCGATATCCAGTTCCATGTAATGATCCTGGAAGGTGCTGTTCTGCGCCGGGTCAAGCACCTCGAGAAGAGCCGAGCTCGGATCCCCGCGCCAGTCGGCGCCAAGCTTGTCGACCTCGTCGAGAAGGAACAGCGGGTTGTTTGTCTCCGCCTTCTTCAGGCTCTGCACGATCTTGCCCGGCATGGAGCCGATATAGGTACGGCGGTGACCGCGGATTTCCGCCTCGTCACGGACGCCGCCAAGCGCCATGCGCACATATTTGCGGCCTGTGGCGCGGGCAATCGACTTACCAAGTGAAGTCTTGCCCACACCCGGCGGGCCGACAAGGCACAGGATCGGTCCCTTGACCGACTTTGTCCGCTGCTGCACGGCAAGAGACTCGATAATCCGGTCCTTGACCTTCTCCAGCCCGTAATGATCCGCATCCATAATGGCGCGGGCCTTCTTGATATCCTTCTTCAGACGGCTCGACTTCTGCCACGGCACCGCCAGAATCCAGTCGAGGTAGTTGCGCACGACCGTGGCTTCGGCGCTCATCGGGCCCATATTCTTCAGCTTGCGAAGCTCGGCATCCGCCTTCTCGCGCGCGGCCTGCGGCATCTTCAGCTCATCGAGCTGTGCTTCCAGCTCCTCGAGCTCGCCGCGGCCATCCTCGCCGTCGCCAAGCTCCTTCTGGATCGCCTTCATCTGCTCGTTCAGGTAATATTCGCGCTGGGTCTTCTCCATCTGCCGCTTCACGCGGTTGCGGACACGCTTTTCAACCTGCAGCGCGCCGATCTCGTCTTCCATAAGCTGGAAGATCCTCTCAAGACGCTGGTGAATATCCAGATATTCGAGAAGTTCCTGCTTCTCCTCTATCTTCACAGCCAGGTGCGAGGCGATCATGTCCGCAATCTTGTCAGCCTCGCTGACCTGCTCGATCGCGTTCAGAACCTCGGACGCCACCTTCTTGTTGAATTTGATATACTGGTCGAACTGCTGCACGGTGGCACGCGCCAGACCTTCGGTATCGGTGCCGAGATGCCCATCCTGATCCAGGATTTCCGCATCGACGACAAGGAACCCGTCATCCGAATGCAGCGAAGAGGCATCGATGGCGACACGCTCCCCGCCTTCGACAAGCACTTTGACAGCGCCATCGGGAAGCTTCAGAAGCTGCAGGATCGACCCGACTGTTCCGATGGTGTAGAGCCCGTCGGCGTCAGGATCCTCGGTATCGGCTTCCTTCTGCGTGACGAGGATGATCTGCTTGTCCTCCGCCATCACAGCCTCCAGCGCGCGGATCGACTTTTCGCGGCCGACAAACAGCGGCACGATCATATGCGGGAAAACGACAATATCCCTCAGCGGAAGGACGGGCAGATGGATCATCGCTGCGTCTGACATTTATGGCTCCTTCTGACGCCGGTAAAGGCGGGCACACTCTATTAGCCTTGATATGGTGGCGGCAGCTGAGGTGTTCAACCAGCCCATCGGGTGACTGCGACGAAGTTTACACCGGTAAACACTTAGTAAACACTTATATGTGACAGGAATACGCAGGCTTGCGGCTGCCCGAACCATTGTTCGGGTCAGCGCGTGCCGTGGGGGGCTGCCCGAAAGCAGGGCGCACCGGCGGTTCAGGGTTTTCCAAGGCGAAGGGCGCGGTTTTGGGCCGGGCGCTATGGACCGGTCAGGCGCTCTTCTCTGCGCTGGACGACTTCTTGGCATGGACCACCAGTGGCGGTGCTCCGTCCTCTACGACATCCGAGTTGATCACCACTTCCTCGATATCACCGGCTGTCGGAATTTCAAACATCGGCTCCATCAGGATATTCTCCATGATCGACCGCAGGCCGCGCGCGCCGGTCTTGCGGGCAATCGCCTTCTGCGCGATCGCGCGCAGCGCGTCCTCGCGGAATTC
>JBMHCH010000186.1:0-22135 GCA_049890015.1 Puniceispirillaceae bacterium (SeqCode) | reverse complement strand
ACGGCATTCCCGAGGATTTCGAGTTTGACTCCCTGCCCGAGGATTTCGATCATTTCGAGCCGATCCTGGAGCGCGCGGTCGAACGTCTTCCGGTGCTGGCCGAGGCCGGCATCCAGACCTTCTTCAACGGTCCGGAAAGCTTCACCCCCGATGACCGCTATATCCTTGGAGAGGCGCCGGAGCTGAAGAACTTCTTCGTTGCCGCCGGCTTCAATTCTGTCGGCATCCAGTCCGCCGGCGGTGCCGGCATGGCACTTGCCGAATGGATGGACAGCGGCAACGCGCCGATGGATCTGTGGGATGTCGACATCCGCCGGATGCAGCCGTTCCAGGCCAACCGGTCATATCTGAAGAGCCGCGTGTCGGAAACGCTTGGGCTTCTCTATGCCGACCATTTTCCCTATCGCCAGGTGGAGACCGCGCGCGGCGTGCGCCAGTCGCCGATCCATGACCGGCTTAGGGGCGAGGGCGCCTGTTTTGGCGAGGTCAGCGGGTGGGAGCGCGCCAACTGGTTCCTGCCCCGGGCCGAGCGCGAGGCCGGCAAACAGGCGGAATATGAATATAGCTGGAAGCGCCAGAACTGGTTTGATTACAGCGCTGACGAGCACAAGGCCGTGCGCAATCATGTCGGCATGTTCGACCTGTCCAGCTTTGGCAAGATCAGGGTTGTCGGAAGGGATGCCGAAGCGGTGCTGCAGCGGCTGTGCGGCAATGACGTCGCGGTGCCGGACGGCAAGATCGTCTATACGCAGTTTCTGAACGAGGACGGGCATATCGAGGCAGACGTGACCGTCACCCGCCTGTCGTCTGACGCGTTCCTGGTGGTCACCCCGGCGGCGACGGTGCGCCGTGACCTGCACTGGATCAACGGCCATATCCCCGACGGGGCGCATTGCTTCGCCATGGATGTCACCGTGTCCGAGGCGGTGATGGCGGTCATGGGGCCGGAGGCGCGCGAGTTCCTGCAGCCGCTGATTCCGCAGAGCCTGGCGAATGAGGATTTCGCCTTCGGCACCGCGAAACCGATCGAGATCGGCCACGGCATTGCGCGTGCGCACCGCGTCACCTATGTCGGCGAGCTTGGCTGGGAGCTGTATGTCTCCACCGACATGGCGAACCATGTGTTCGACACGCTGATGGCGCGTGCCGCGGATCACCCGCTGCGCATGTGCGGTCTTCATACGCTCGACAGCTGCCGCATCGAAAAAGCCTTCCGCCATTTCGGCCATGACATCTCGAACGAGGATCATGTTCTTGAGGCCGGCCTCGGCTTTGCCGTCAAGGAAGGCAAGCCCGATACCCGCTTTGGCGGGATGATCGGGGCCGATGCGGTGAAGGCGAAGCGCAATGACGGCCTCTCGCAGCGTCTGATGCAGTTCCGCCTGACCGATCCGCAGCCGCTTCTCTATCACAATGAGGCGATCCTGCGGGACGGCGAGATCGTCGGCTATCTGACAAGCGGGAATTACGGACATCACCTTGGCGGTGCCATTGGCCTTGGCTATGTGAAATGCCGCGAGGATGGCGAATCCGCCGAACAGCAGCTTGGTTCGGACTACAGCATCGACGTTGCCGGCAGCATCGTGCCGGCGGAAGTCAGCTTCCGGCCCATGTACGACCCCAAATCAGCCCAGGTGCGGCTCTAGCAACAGGAGAGCGCGATGAACAGGCATCTCTTCCCGTCCGTCCCCCAGTCAGCCAGGCGTTCAGGCGGCCGCGCCGCGCGCCGAACGGTTCGCGCCGCACCTTTGTCCGAGGAACTGCGCCCGATCCGCGCAGGCCTGACCGGCGGGCAGTACCGCCCGCTTGATGACGCCGCGGTAAAGGCGATTGACGACGCCGTCTACCAGATCCTCGAAGAGATCGGCCTCAGCCAGGCGCCCGACACCGGCGTGGCCTATATGCCGGCGGCTGGCGCGATTGCCGGCGATGACGGGCGGGTCAGGTTCCCGCGGGCGCTTGTCGAGGACACGCTTGCCAAGGCGGCGCGTGACATCACCCTGTATGGCCAGGACCCGAAGCATGACATGCTGCTGTCCGGATCACGGGTGCATTACGGCACCGCTGGCGCGGCCGTTCATGTTGTCGATGTCGAGAACAACGCCTACCGGGAATCCTATCTTGCCGACATCTATGACGCGGCGCGCATCGTCGAGAAGATGGACAACATCCATTTCTTCCAGCGCCCGATGGTGGCCCGCGACATCGCCGAGCCGGACGCGCTTGACCTGAACACCGTCTATGCGGCGGTGAAGGGGACGACCAAACATGTCGGCACAAGCTTCACCGAGGCGCCCTATGTGGCGCCGGCGGTATCGATGCTGCATGACATCGCCGGCGGCGAGGACAAGTGGCGCGAGCGCCCCTTCGTTTCGAACAGCAACTGTTTCGTGGTCCCGCCGCTGCGCTTCGCCACCGAATCCTGCCAGGTGATGGAAGAAGCTGTGAAGGCCGGCATGCCGGTGCTGCTGCTGTCCGCAGGTCAGGCCGGTGCCACGGCGCCGGCGGCGATCGCGGGTGCCGTGGCGCAGGCGCTTGCCGAGGTGATCGCCGGGCTTGTCTATGTGAACGCGATGAAGCCGGGGCATCCCTGCATTGTGGGGACCTGGCCCTTTGTGTCCGACCTGCGCACGGGCGCGATGTCCGGCGGGTCGGGCGAACAGGGGCTGCTGACCGCGGCCTGCGCGCAGATGCTGCAACATTACCGCCTTCCCGGCGGCGCGGCGTCAGGCATGGCGGATGCGAAGATGCCGGATGCGCAGTCAGGCTATGAGAAGGGCAGCACGTTGGTGATGGCCGGGTTGTCCGGCCTCAACATGGTCTATGAGGCCGCCGGCATGCACGCCTCGCTTCTCGGCTTCTGTCTGGAATCACTGATCATCGACAATGACATGCTTGGCCAGTGCATGCGCTGTGTCCGCGGCATCGAGGTGAATGAGGATACGATCGGCATCCAGGTGATGAAGGATGTCTGCATGGGCGGCCCGGGGCATTATCTTGGCCATGACCAGACGATCGGGCTGATGCAGACGGAATATGTCTATCCGGACCTGAGCGACCGCTCCAGCCCGAAGGAATGGGAGGAGCTTGGCAAGCCGAACCTTGTCGCCGAGGCGGTGAAGCGCAAGACGCAGATCCTGGCCGAGTTCCATCCACGGCATATTCCGGAAGACATGGACGCGCATCTTCGCGCGACCTACGACATCAGGCTTGCATGACGGCTGGTCCTGCGACGAAAAGCCGGTATCATTGAGGCCTGCGTCACGCTTTATCTGGAGTGCGGCGCGGGCCGGTTCTTTGTGAGCAGGCCGCGGCACAGTCATCAGTCAGGGAGCAAGCAATGTACCAGGCGCCGATCGACGATATGAAATTCGTTCTCCGCCATCTTGTCGGGATCGACAGGATCGCGGCGATGCAGGGCTATGACATGGTGTCGGATGATCTTGTCGACGCTGTCCTTGACGAGGCCGGCAAGCTGGCCGGCGAGGTCATCGCCCCGCTGAACCATCCTGGCGACATGACCGGTTCGGTCCGCAACGAGGATGGCAGCGTCACCACGCCGCCGGGCTTTCGCGACGCCTGGAGCGCGATGGCCGAGGGCGGCTGGGTCGGTCTCAACGCCGATCCCGAACATGGCGGCCAGGGGCTGCCGCAATGTGTCAGCGCCGCCGTCAACGAGATGTGGAACAGCGCCAATATCAGCTTCGCGCTGTGCCAGCTTCTGACGCAGGGGGCGATCCACGCCCTCGAGGTGGTCGGCAGCGACGACCAGAAGGCGATGTATCTGCCGAAGCTGAACGCCGGTGAATGGACCGGCACGATGAATCTGACGGAACCTCAGGCCGGCACCGACCTTGCCGCGCTTCGCACCACGGCGACGCCGGAAGGCGATCATTACCGCATCCGCGGGCAGAAGATCTACATTACCTATGGCGAGCACGACATGAGCGAGAACATCGTTCATCTGGTGCTGGCCCGCCTTCCCGACGCGCCACCGGGCGTGAAGGGCATATCGCTGTTCATCGTCCCGAAATTCCTTGTCAACGCGGATGGCAGCATCGGCGCGCAGAACGATGTGCGCTGCCTGTCGATCGAAAAGAAAATGGGGATCAAGGCCTCGCCGACGGCGGTGCTGCAATATGGTCAGGACGAGGGCGCCATCGGCTATCTCCTTGGCGAGGAGAATCGCGGCCTCGACTGCATGTTCCTGATGATGAACTCGGCGCGCTTCGATGTCGGGCTGCAGGGGCTGGCGGTGGCTGACCGCGCCTATCAGCAGGCTGTCTCCTACGCGCGCGACCGTGTCCAGGGAACCCCGCTGGAGCGTGAGCGCGGCGATACCATCATCCATCATCCCGATGTTCTGCGCCTTCTGACATCCATGCGCGGCGAGATCGAGGCGATGCGCGCGCTGCTTCTGGTTGGCGGCTTCAGCCTCGACATGGCGCATGCCGGCGCTGGCGCGGATGCCGAATTCTGGCAGACCCGCGCCAACCTTCTGATCCCGGTGATCAAGGGGTGGCTGACCGAACGGTCGCTCGAGTTGACGTCCGACGCGCTCCAGGTCCACGGCGGCATGGGGTTCATCGAGGAAACAGGGGCCGCGCAGCATTACCGCGATGCCCGCATTCTGCCGATCTATGAAGGCACCACCGCGATCCAGGCGAACGATCTTGTGTTCCGCAAGACACTTCGTGATGGCGGCGAGGCGGTGCGCGCCCTGCTGTCGGAAATCCGCGGTGACATGAACGGGATCCGCGCCGCCGGCAACGGCGTGTCCGGCCATGCCGGCGCGGTGCTGGCCGCCTGCGACACTGCCGAAGGCGCGCTGGACACGCTTCTGGCGCGGGCCAACTCGCCGCGCGCCGCGGCGGCTTCGGGAACCGATTTCCTGATGATGCTTGGTTATCTGTCCGGCGGCTGGCAGCTGGCCCGGGGCGCGGCTGCGGCCACCAACGAAAAGGCGTCCGGCGAAGGCGATCCCGATTTCATGGCGGCGAAGCAGGCCACTGCCGGCGCCTATATGGCCAACAGCCTGCCTGAGGTCGCGAAGCGCGCGGCCAGGATCGCCGGCGGTCCGGATGCGCTTTCCGGAATGAATCCCGACTGGCTGTAGGGCAGGGCCTGACCGCCCTCAGTTCCTCACCGCCGCGCCGTCATCCAGCATGGTGCGGATGCGCTCATGCGTCTCGGCTGTCTTCGCCAGGCGGATGAAGGCGGCGCGTTCGCGGGCATAAAGCTCGGTCTCGTCCGCGCTCTCGCCGTCACCAGCGCCGCGCAGCATGACGCTGGCGATGGCCATGGCGACGGTCTTGTCATGCGGGAAGAAGTCACCGCGGTCGATTCCCTGCTGCATGAAATCTTCCATCTTTTCCGCCAGCGCGCCGTCGGCAAGCTGGGCCGCCGGTGGTGTCGGCGCCCGATAGCCGTCACGCATCTCGCCGATCATCTGCATGGCGCGGGGAAGCAGACGGTCGCGGTTCATCACCGTCTCGTCATGGCCGTCACGGAAATACATCAATCGCGCCGACAGCTGCGGCGACGACCCGGTGGCGCCATAGCCGATATTCATCCAGGTCTGCCAGGCGGCGTCGTCCCAGCTGCCTTTCGCCGCGTGCCAGCGCAGGAATGTGTCCTTGATGCCGCCGCCGCCAGGGACAACGCCGACGCCGGCCTCCACAAGTCCCATGACCGAATTGGTGTGGACCACCAGCCTGTCGCAATGCGCCAGCACCTCGTAACCGCCCCCGGCGGCAAGGCCGGACGGCGCGCCGACAACCGGCACCGGCGTATATTTCAGCGCGTGGACGGCCTTCTGGAACCGGTCAAGGAAGCCGTCGATGCCGGCCCAGTCGCCAGCTTCGATATAGGCGCGGAAGGCGTTCAGATCGACGCCGGCGGAAAAATGCTGCGCGTCATTATGGATGATGATGCCAGCGCCATGATCCGCCGCCGCCGCGGCGACGATCTGCATGGACTCATCGGTCAGGGCGTTGGCCTTGGAGTGGAACTCGACAAGCCGCAGATCACCGTCAAGCGCGAACAGGCTGGCGGCATTGTTGGCCAGGATCGGGGTCAGGGTGCGGCGCGTCATGTGGAAGCGCATGACGCCTGCCGGGAGGCTGACCGTGTGATAGCCGCCGCCGGCATGGCGGACCTGGAGCAGATCGCCTTCGGCCCGGTAGATCTCGGCGCCCTCGGCCAGCACCGGGGGGGTCTCGACCCCGGCCTCGGCGAACAGCTCGGCCATGCGGTCATGGCCGATGGCGTCGATCATCTCGAACGGGCCGCGCTGCCAGTTGAATCCAAGCTTCATCGCATCATCGATATCCTGCGGCGAGACCGTCACCTCGGGCACCAGGCTGGCGGCATAGGCAAGAACCCGCCCCAGCACCCGCCGGCAGAACCGCGCGCAGTCATCATTGCCGGCGATGATCTCAAGAAGCGGTTCGCCACGGCTGGCGGCGGCATCGGCGGCGCGGATGGCGGCATCGGGAAGCGTCTTGTCACGCGCGCGCGGCATCGCCAGCGCGTCACCCGCACCACTCAGCGGGCGCGCCAGCTCGGCATCATCATCGCCGGTGAGGTAGAAACCGCCCTTGCCCTTGTCGCCCGTATAGCCGTCGGCGATCATCGCGGTGATCATGTCGGTCTCGCCGCCGACAGCGTGGAAGGCGTCCCCAGCGGGAAGAATGCTGCGAAGCGAGGCGACAACATCGACCATCAGATCGATGCCGATCAGGTCATAGAGGCCGAACACGCCGGTCTTCGGGATTCCCATCGGGCGGCCCATCAGCGCGTCCGCCTGCTCGACGGTCAGCTTGTTCCGCATCGCCTCGTCAATGCCGACCTGAAGCGCAAAGACGCCGACCCGGTTGCCAAGGAAGCCTGGCGTGTCGGCGCAGCGCACCACGCCCTTGCCGAGCACCCGGTCATTGAAATCGGCAAGCCGGTCGATGACCGCATCCTCGGTGTCAGCACCGCGCACCAGCTCAAGCAGGCGCATGTAGCGCACCGGGTTGAAGTAATGGGTAATGGCGAACCGCTTGCGGAAATCAGCCGGCATATCCTCGACAAGAAGGCTGATCGGAATGGTCGAGGTGTTGGAGCTGACAATACAGTCGGGCCCGATGGTGGCGTGAAGCCGCGCATAGAGGTCCTTCTTGATGTCGAGACGCTCGACAACCGCCTCGATGATCCAGTCACAGTCGGCGAGCTTGCCGAAATCATCATCGATAGTGCCGGTGACGATGCTGCCGGCGTTGCGCTTGTGCATCAGCTGCGGCGGGTCCGAGGCAAGCAGCCTGTCGATCGCCATTTCCGCTGGCGACTTGTCCGCGCCATTGCGCGCGTCAAGATCCAGAAGCAGGACCTGATGGCCGGCATTGGCGATCTGCGCGGCGATGCCGCTTCCCATGGTGCCGGCACCGATGACGGCGATATTCCGGAATCCGCTGTCTGACATGAAGGTGACCTCTTTGTCTGGATTTTCGTGATGGTCAGCGCGCCAGGAAGGCGGCAAGCGCGTCATTCACCTCGATCGGGTACTCGGCCGGCAGGAAATGGCCGGCGCGGTCAAACATCTGAAGCTCCGCGCCGCTGATGCTTTCCGCCATCTTCCGCCCGAACTTCGCCGGCGTCATCTTGTCCTGGCCGGCGATCCGGCACAGCGCGGGCGGCGTGACGGCGGCGGCCGCCGCCGCGCCATCGCCGTAGCTGTTGCAGGCGACAAGGTCGGCGTGAAGCGCGGCATCGTCATTCTGCGCCATCACCCGCCGGCCATATCCAAGAAAGGCATGGCCCGGCTGTGTGTTGTCGAATTTATGCGCGCCCGGGCCGTGGCCCCAGCTTGTCATCATCCGGAAGGCTTTTGCCGGCGCGGATTGCGACATCTCGATCAGCGCGTCATTCACCGGGATCGCCATCGCGCCTGCGATCAGCGTCAGCGCGGCGACCCGCTGCGGATGGCGGCGGGCGGCTTCCAGCGCGACAAGAACACCCTGTGAATGGCCGATCAGCGTCGCTGTCTGCGCGCCAAGGCTGTCCAGCAGATCGTTCGTCCAGTCCGCCATCGCCTCGATGCTGGCAAGCGGTGCGCCGCCTGACAGGCCGTGTCCCGGAAAATCGGGGGCAAGGACGGCAAAGCCGCGATGCGCGAAATAGCGGGTCTGCAGCACCCAGGTCAGGTGGCTCTGCCCGCTGCCATGGATGAAGACGAGAACCGGCTTCGCCGCGTCGAAATCAAGCCCGCCGGTGGCGATGTGGATTTTCTCGCCGTGAAGATTGTGTTTCATCTCGCTCTCCCTGCCGGCCGATGCTACTCCGCGGCCTTCGCCGCGACGCGCGCCGCAGCGCGGAAGCCGTTCTCGAAATCGGCGATGATGTCGGCGATATCCTCGAGCCCGACCGACAGGCGGATCATGTCATCGGACAGGCCGCCTTCCACCATCGCCTCGGCGGAGATGTGCGAATGGGTGGTGCTTGCCGGATGGATGACCAGGGTCTTCGCATCGCCGACATTTGCAAGATGCGAGGACAGCTCGACAGCCTCGATGAAGGCCTTGCCGGCGTCACGCCCGCCTTTCAGACCGAAGACGATGATCGACCCGGCCCCCTTCGGCAGCATGGTTTTCACCAGCTCGTGGCTCGGATGGTCGGGTAGGGTCGGATGCTTCACCCAGGCGACAGCGTCATGGCCGCTCAGGAAGTCCAGCATCGCCGCGGTATTGTCCATATGCTTCTGCATGCGAAGCGGCAGTGTCTCCAGCCCCTGAAGGATGTGGAACGCGTTGGTCGGCGACATGGACGGGCCGAAATTATACATCCCCTCGGCGCGGAATTTCGCGGTAAAGGCCGCTGGGCCGAATTCCTCGAAGAAATTGATCTCGTTCATCGCGTAATGCGGACCGGCGATGGTCGGGAAGCGGTCATCCTTGCCCCAGTCGAAATTGCCACCGTCAACCACCGCCCCGCCGATGGCGATGCCATGCCCGCCCATCCATTTCGTCAGCGAATGGATAATGATGTTCGCGCCAAGCGTGATCGGCTTCAGCAGCCAGGGCGTGTTGAAGGTGCAGTCCAGCATCAGCGGCACATGCGCCTTCCTTCCGATCTCGGCGACCGCGGCGACATCCATGACGTCGAGTCCAGGGTTGCCGATTACCTCACCGAAGATGATCTTCGTGTTCGGCTGGATCGCCGCCTCGATCCCCGAAAGATCGTCCGGCGCGACGAAGGTCGTGGTGATGCCAAAGCGCGGCAGGGTGTTTTCCAGAAGGTTGATATTGGCGCCATACATGCGCGAGGAGGCGACGATATGGTCGCCGGACGAGCAGATGGTCATCACCGCTGTTGCCAATGCCGCCATGCCGGATGCTGTTGCCGTGGCGGCGACGCCGCCGTCGAGCGCGGCGACGCGCTGTTCCAGCACCGCGACCGTCGGGTTGGAGATCCGCGTGTAGAGATGGCCGCCAAGCTCCATATTGTAGAGCGCTGCCGCATGTTCGCTGTCGCGGAAGACGTAGGATGTCGTCTGATGGATCGGCACCGCGCGCGATCCGTGCTGCGCGTCGGGAACATGGCCCGCATGCAGGCTCAGCGTGTCGAATTTGTAATCGTCGGTCATGGCGTCCGCCTCCGGCTCGTCTGCTGTGTCCGGTTGTGCCGGACTGGCTTACGGCTGTCAATTCCGCGCCACAGGACCCATTGTCGCCTGGCCGGCGCGATCCGGGCCCGCATGAGACCGGCTACGGGCCGACCATCTCCGGCGCTGCCGCCTGAAAGGCCGGATGGGCAAGACAGGCCTTTTCAATGGCGGCAAGGCGCGGCATGTCGGCGAGGATCATGTCGCGCCGCCTGGCGTTATAGAGCTGCGGGACCAGCACGCAATCGGCAAGGCCGGGGGCGCTGCCGTGAAGGAAGGGGCCGGTCGCCGGATGATCCGCCATGGCCTCGACCGCCAGCAGGCCGCGGGACATGAAATGCACCATCCAGTCATCCTTCGCCGCCGCATCGCCGTTGAAGGCCGCGGCGTGATGGTTGGTGACATTCAGGTTGCAGATGGGGTGGATATCCATGGCAATGGCATGGGCGATGGCGCGAAGCCGCGCCGCCTCCGCCGGGTTGGCCGGCAGCAGGGGCGGGTCCGGAAAGCGCGCCTCGAGATAGTCGATGATGGCAAGCGACTGCGTCATCATATGGCCGTCGATGGCAAGCGCCGGAACATAGCCGATGGGGCTTCGCTGGCGGTGTGTTTCGCTGCGGTGCTCGCCTTCCAGCAGATTGACGACGGCCTGCTTATAGGCAAGACCCTTCAGGTTCAGCGCGATGCGGACGCGGTAGCTTGCCGAAGAGCGCCAGTAATCATAAAGCGTGATGTCGGCCATAGGGGTCCTCGTCACAGTCAGCGGTCAAGCGATGCGCGGGCGCGGGCAATGGCCTCGCGGACTGTCTGCGGATCGCCGATATGGTTCATGAGGATCAGTATGAGCGCGGCATTCAACTGCTCGGACTGCTCACGGTCCAGCCCGTCATGCGCGCCAAGAAGCTCGTTGAACAGCCTGTCGCTGTCCGGTCCGAGATTGAAGTCGGTGTTCAGCGTCATGCCGGTCTCCTCACGCCGCGACGCGCGCGGTGCAGCGCGACAGCGCGGCGCTAATGTCATCCGCATCGGCGGCGGTCCAGCGCGCCGCGACATGCTGGTCGGGGCGGATCAGATAGATGCCGCTGCCATAGCGGGCGGCGACCTTGCCCTCGGCATCGGCGAAGCCGCCGGCACCGATACGCAGCACTGTGACGCCGTCCGGCACAGCTTCGTCATCCAGCGCGGCGTCGCCGGTGACAAGAAGGGTGAAGCCGCCGCCAAGCTGGCGCATCAGCCATTCGGCATGTCCGTCAGGGGCTGTCAGGGGTGCGTCCAGCGCCACCATGCCGACCTGCTGCGGCACGTCGAAGGCCCGGTCGTCATGGCCGTTCAGCGGGCTGCCGGTCAGCTTGCAGGGTACCGACAGCCGCCCCGCATTGACCACACGGCGCGCGAAGGGCGTATCGATGGCAAGGCTCAGCGCGGCGTTGCGGAAGGCCATCTCGATGCCCGGTTCCGGCGACATGAAGCGCGATGTCCAGCTTGAGTTGCTTATGTTCTCGTCCGCGCCATGCACCCGCTCGTCATTATAGCTTTCAAGAAGCGCGGCGTCCGACCGGCCGGTGACCACCCGCGCCAGCTTCCAGCACAGATTGTCGACATCATGCATGCCGCCATTGCCGCCGCGCGCGCCGAAGGGCGAGACGACATGCGCCGAATCACCGACAAAGATCACGCGGTCATGCACAAACCTGTCGATTCGCCGGCAGTTGAAGGAATAGACACTGACCCAGTCGAGCGTGAAGGGGCGCCCGCCCACCACCTTCTCGATCCGCGGGATCACGATCTCCGGCTTCCTTTCCTCCTCGGGATCCGCGTCGGGGCCGAGCTGCAGGTCGATGCGGTAGATGTTGTCGGGCTGCTTGTGAAGAAGCGCCGACTGGCCGGGGTGAAAGGAGGGGGTGAACCAGAACCAGCGCTCCGAAGGGAAGTCAGCCTCCATCTCGACATCGGCGATGAGGAATCGTTCCTCGAAATGCCGCCCCTCGAAATCCAGCCCGAACTGGCGGCGGATGCGGCTGTTCGCGCCGTCGCATGCCAGCAGGTAGTCGCCGCGAAGCGTGTAGGCGCCGTCCGGCGTCTCGATCTCGGCGGCGACGCCGGTGTCATCCTGGCTGATCGACAGCACCTTGTTCTTGAAGCGCAGATCGATCAGGCCGGGAAAATCGGCGCAGCGCTCGACCAGATACTGTTCGACGTAATATTGCTGAAGATTGATGAAGGCTGGGAATTTGTGCCCGTCCTCCGGAAGGAGGTCGAAATTATAGACCTCCTCATCGCCGCGATAGACCCGGCCAAGCTTCCAGGTCACGCCCTTGGCCAGCATCCGGTCGCCGATTCCCAGCCGGTCGAAGATCTCGAGGCTGCGCTTGGCCCAGCAGATGGCGCGGCTGCCGACCGAGACGACATTGTTGTCGTCGACAAGGATGCTGGCGACGCCATGGGTGGCAAGATCGATGGCGGCGGCGAGACCGATCGGGCCGGCCCCGACAATGATCACCGGCGCGCCGCTCGGCGCGCTGCCGTCAAGCTCTGGCGGCGTGACATAGGGGAATGCCTCATATTGATAGCGTGCCATGGTCTGTCCCTGATCAGTCCATCCGGTTCCTGTTTCAGCCGTTCTGCAGCGCGTTCCACATCGCCATGTCGCGTTCCGCTGTCCAGATCCGCGGCGTGTCGATTCCCTTGGCCTCGTCAAAGGCGCGCGCGACATTGAAGGGAAGACAGTGCTCATAGATGGCGTAATCGGCGAATTTCGGATCGCAGGCCTCGCGCACCGCGTCCCAGGCATCCTTCAGGCTGCCGCCCTTTGCCGCCACCATCGCCGCCGGGCGGTAGGTGCTTTCCAGGAAATCGCGGGTGCTTGCGATGGCCGCGTCAACCATCGCCGCGCCGACAAGCGCGTCGCCGCGCCCCGGCGCGATGGCGTCAGGGCTGAAGGCGGCTATGCGGTCAAGCGTTGCGCCCCAGTCGCTGAAATGGCCGTCGCCGCAATAGCAGGCCGAGTGATATTCGACGATGTCGCCGGTGAACATGACCTGCTCGTCCGGGACGAAGGCGACAATGTCGCCTGCTGTGTGGGCGCGACCAAGGAACATCAGCTCGACCCGCCGCTTGCCAAGATGAAGCGTCATCTTCTCGCGGAATGTCTGGGTCGGCCAGGTGAGGCCGGGGATGCTTTCATGCCCCTCGAACAGGCGCGGGAAGCGGGCGAACTCGCTGTCCCAGTCTTCCTGTCCGCGCTCATGGATCATGGCGTTGCATGTTTCCGAGGCGATGATCTCCGAGGCGTCATAGGCCGAGGCGCCGAGAACGCGCACCGCGTGATAATGCGACAGGACGACATGCTTGATCGGCTTGTCGGTGACGGTGCGGATCTTCTCCACCACCATGTCGGCAAGGCGCGGGGTGGCCTGTGCGTCGATCACCATGACGCTGTCATCGCCGATGATCACGCCGGTGTTCGGGTCGCCTTCGGCGGTGAAGGCCCACAGATCGCGTCCGATCTCGGTGAAGCTGATGGTCTTTTCCGACAGGTCACCCTGCGAGGCGAAGGCTTTAGACATCCTGCTGTCCTGAAATATGCTGTTCCACGGTCTGTTCGATGCGCCCGAAAATACTGGCGCCCTCATCATCATGCATCTCGATCCGGACGCTGTCGCCAACCCGCATGAAGGGGGTTGACGGCGTGCCGTCGCGGATGGTCTCAACCATACGGATTTCGGCAAGGCAGGAATAGCCCCTGCCGCCATCCGCCACAGGCCTGCCAGGACCGCCATCCGCGTCGCGGTTGGAAATGGTGCCGGACCCGATAATCGCGCCGGCGCGCAGGTTCCGCGATGTCGCCGCATGCGAGACCAGCCTGGCCAGGCTGAAGGTTGAATCCGTGCCGGCATCGGCCCGGCCAAGCGGCGCGCCGTTCAGGTCAACCTCCATCACCCGGTGAAGGGTGCTGTCGCGCCAGGCCGCGCCAAGCTCGTCGGGGGTGACCGCCACCGGCGAGAAGGCGGTGGAGGGTTTCGACTGGAAGAAGCCGAATCCCTTGGCAAGCTCGCCCGGGATCAGATTGCGGAGCGAGACGTCATTGACCAGCATCACCAGGCGGATCGCGGCGGCGGCGTCCGCCTCGGACACGCCCATCGGCACATCGCCGGTGATCACCGCGACCTCGGCCTCCATATCCAGCCCCCAGGCCTCGTCGACAAGCGGGATCGGCGCGCGCGGCGGCAGGAAATCATCCGATCCGCCCTGATACATCAGCGGATCGGTCCAGAAGCTTTCCGGCATTTCGGCCCCGCGCGCCTGGCGGACAAGGGCCACATGGTTCACATAGGCCGACCCGTCGGCCCACTGATAGGCGCGCGGCAGCGGCGAATGCGCGGCTGTCTGGTCAAAGGGCTCGCCGCCGATCTCGCCGGAATTCAGCGCCTCCGACAGGGTCTGAAGCCTCGGGGCAATGGCCTGCCATCCGTCAAGCGCGGCCTGCATTGTCTGGGCGATGCCTGCCGCCGCGGCATAGCGCGTCAGGTCGCGGCTGACGACGATCAGCTTGCCGTCGCGGCTGCCGTCATTGAGGGTGGCGAGTTTCATTGTCATGGTCCTCTGTCATGTGGCGGGCCTATTGTCCTGCCTCGGGTGTGCCGTCGAATCTGCGCTCGAGACCTGCCCAGCAGTCGATATAATTCTCCTGAAGGCAGTCCGTCTCGGCGGCGAACCTGCTGACCTGCTGCGGGAAGCGGGTCTCGAACATGAAGGCCATCGTGTCTGTCAGCTTCACCGGCTTCAGCTCGGCATTGCTTGCCTTCTCGAATGCGTCGAGGTCAGGGCCGTGCGGCAGCATCATATTATGGAGGCTGGCCCCGCCGGGAACAAACCCCTCTTCCTTGGCGTCGTACTGGCCGGTGATCAGGCCCATGAATTCCGACATGATGTTGCGGTGATACCAGGGCGGCCGGAAGGTGTTTTCCGCCACCATCCAGCGCGGCGGGAAGATCACGAAATCGATATTCGCGGTGCCGGCGGTTTCCGAGGGGGCTGTCAGCACGGTGAAGATTGACGGATCCGGATGGTCGAAGGCCAGCGCCCCCACAGGCGAGAAGGTCGACAGGTCATAGCTGTAGGGCGTGTAATTTCCATGCCAGGCAACGACATCAAGAGGCGAATGACCGATATCGGTGGCGTGGAACCCGCCGCACCATTTGATCACCAGCTGATGCGCCGTCTCGTCATCCTCGAAGGCAGCGACAGGTGTCTTGAAGTCACGCGGGTTCGCAAGGCAGTTGGCGCCGATCGGGCCCCGGTCAGGCAGGGTGAATTTGGCGCCGTAATTCTCGCAGATATAGCCGCTGGCATGATTGCCCATGATCCGGTATTTCGCCATCATGCCGCGCGGGATCACGGCGATCTGGCCAGGGGAAACGGGAATGCGGCCCATCTCGGTGAAGATTTCCATGTCGCCGGACTGCGGCACGATCATCATCTCGGCATCGGCATTGATCAGCACGCGCTTGTCCATGCTGCGGGTCACGGTATAGAGGCTTGCGGCCATGCCGACATGCTGGCGCGCATCGCCGGTGCTGGTCATGGTGTGGACGCCGTCGATGAAATCGGTCATGGCGTCCGGCAGGGGAAGCGGGTTCCAGCGATACTGGCCAAGAGGCAGGTCATGCGGGTCGCCATCCGGCGCGGTCTTCCACAGCGGCACGTCAAGCCGCGCGTAGCGGCCGCCATGGCGCACCGACGGGCGGATGCGGTAGAGCCAGGAGCGCTCGTTCGTTGATCGCGGCGCGGTGAAGGGCGATCCGCTGAGCTGTTCGGCATAGAGCCCATAGGCGCATTTCTGCGGCGAATTCTGCCCCTGCGGCAGCGCGCCGGTGAGCGCCTCTGTCTCGAAGTCATTGCCGAAACCGGGCATCATCTTCGGCATCCTGCTTTCGGTGATCTTCTGAGCCATTCCTGCCTCCTGACTTGACGCGCCATCCACAATCATTTCAAATGAAATGATTGTCAATCCCAATCAATGGGTCATCCATCATGTGGGTGGCGACAGGAGCGCCGGGAATGATCAAGGACAGCAGGGCAGACAAGGCGGGACAGCAGCCGGGTGCGCCCGCGGATTCGTCCGCGGAGGCCCGCCGCGACGCATCACTGGTTCTTGACACCTTTCTTCCCTACCGGGCGGCGCGTCTCGCCGCGGCGCTCAGCCGGGGTCTGGCGGCGGAATATGAAACGCGTCACGACATCTCGGTGGCCGAGTGGCGGGTGCTTGTTCATCTGACCCAGGCATCGGAGATTTCGGTGCGCGATATCTTCACGCGCGTCGATATGGACCGGGCGCGGGTCACGCGCGCTGTCCAGCGGCTTGAAGGGCGCGGATTTGTCCGCAAGCTTGTCAATGAGGACGACCGCCGTCTGGTTCGCCTGGCCCTGACGGCGCGGGGCGGTGACTTCGCGGCCGAGCTGTCGCATCTTGCCGCCGATTTCGAACGCCGAATCCTGTCGGCGTTGCCGGCGGCGGCAGGCGACGACCTTCTGGCATCGTTCGACGCCATTGAAAGAGCGGTGGCACGGTCAGGGACGCAGGAAAGTTAAAATTTAAGCAATTTACGAAATAGAAACTCTTCTCACGCGAATGCGAAGATTTGATGCGAAAACACAGGTCTTCTGGTTGAGTTCTTTACGAAAAATTAGCTGACCACCCCCTATTCTCGCTCAGGTGATTTGACCCTTAACCTTTGCGAGTTCCCGGGCATGGCTCTTTCCTTCTCCGGACGCGGCGCTGCATCGTCGCGGCTTCCCCTCCTTTCAGACCGGCATGCGGCCATCCCCGCGGGAAAACATATGCGGGTGCCGCCGACCGGCATTCCCAAACCGGATCAGGATGACATTCCGGCTCTGGATGTCTCTGGCCTGAACATCTCTGGCCTGAACATCTCTGGTGCCGTCGGGAGAAGGCGGACCAGTCTGCTGCTGGCGATCGCGCTGATGGTAGGCGCAGGGATGACCGCTGGCATGACCGGCGGCATCGGACAGGCTGTGGCGGCAGATGACCCTGGGGTCAGATGGCAGTTCGACCGGGGTCTGGGGAAAGGACCCGATGGCGGCAGTGCTCATGCCGGCACAGGCGCGGTTCCGTACCGGGCTGACCGGCAAGCCGCAGCGTCGCGGCGGGTCCTGCGGCAGATGCCAGGGACCGACTGGCAGGCACGGCCGACCCATGTCAGTCAGGCTGGTGCCGCCGCCGATGAAGGTGGTTCTGTCCCGCCAGAGGAAGCACGTACTGCCGGTCTGTCGGGTGGTGCCGCGCAAGGCGATGCCGGCCTGCCGCGCCGGGATATCGCCCCGACGCTGACCGAGGACCGGATCGTTGCGGGCCCCGGGCCCACAGTGTTGCCCGACAGGCTTCGCCAGGCCGTCCTCCTTGATCCGCAGGTGGCGGAGATGTCGGCCCGCGCCTGTCAGTTGGCGCACAGGCTGGGACTTGCCCGCGCCGAGGGCCGCCCGAAGGTGACAGCCACCGTGACCGGCTCACGGCAGATCGTGGGGCGGATCAAGAAGGAGCCAAGGCAAGCCTTCAATCCAGAAACCGGAAGGGTGGAATACAGGCCGGGCGACGAGGAAATCGCAAGAAGCGGCGCCCATACCCGCGAATTCGACCATCGCGAGAGGAATAATATCTATGACGGCAAGATCTCGCTGCGCCACACCCTCATCGACTGGGGCGAGAAGGTCAGCCGCGCCGAGGCGCGGTCGCTGACCTGGCAGGCGGCGCAGATCGACGCCCGCGTGGTGATGCGCGAGCGAAGCCATGATCTGCTGCAGCTGTCGCTGACCCTGCGCCGCAGCGACGAGGTGATTGCCGCGCTGAAGGGGAATTTCGACGAGGTGACCGCCGAGGTCGATGCGGTGCGCGCCCGCGTCGAGGCGGGGGCCGGCCGGCTGTCCGACCTTCGCGAGGCGCAGCTTGTCCAGCTTGACCAGGAGATTGCCATCAACCGCGCCGAGGCCGAGCGCGATATTGTTCTTGAGCATCTTGAGACCGAATTCGACCTGACAGCCGATGACGCCTGGCTGCTTGCGCAGGCCTTCCTGTCGCGGCGCCACCCCGACCTTGCCATCCTGCCGGCGGACCGCAGCGACAAGGCGCATGCCATCCGGCTTCGGGCCCGCGGCGTGACGCATGAGGCCGAGGAGATCCGCGCCTCGCGCTATCCGAAATTCGACGCTGTGCTCGACGGCACCATCTTCGACATGACCGACTATGAGGACGAGTACGAGCTTGTCGGCAAGCTGGAGATGTCGGTTCCGCTGTATGATGGCGGCACGGCGCGGGCGCGGCTTCGCGAGACTGCCTGGCGCGAGAATGAGCTGAAATCCAGCCTGGAGGCGCTGGTCCGGGCCCATGGCCGCGAGACCGAGGGGCTGGCGCAGCGTTTCAACCAGATGACCCGCGAGGAGACCGAGGCGCTGGCGCGCCGTGACGAGCTGGCGGCGCAGCTGCGCTCGCTGCGGGAGCGTCAGGGACAGACGGTGAGCTCGCCGTTGGCGGTGGCGCGCCTTCTGGCGCAGATCGGCGCCGCCGAGGCCCATCTTGCCGAGATCCGCTTCGACCGCGAGCTGCTCCGGGCCCGCGCGCTTCTTGTCGCCGAACAGATTGATTCCGTACTTGGCCTGTCGATGGAGGATTCCGTATGCTGACACCTGCCGCAACTGACCGCAGCCACTGGTTCTTCGGGCCTGTCCTGTCCTGCAAAGCTGTCTATGTCCAGGTGATGTGGGCCTCGGTCCTGATCAATGTCTTCGCGCTGGCCTCGTCGGTCTACATCATGACGGTCTATGACCGGGTGGTGCCGAACAACGCCATCGAATCGCTATGGGCGCTGACAGCGATGATCGCCTGCGTGATCATCTGCGACCTGATCATGAAGATCCTTCGAGGCATTTTCGTCGACCGGGCCGGGGCGCGGGTCGACCAGCAGGTATCCTCGGCCCTTTTCGAACGCATTGCCCGCCATGATTCGACGCTGAGCAACACCGCCACCGGCGCGCTGGCCGGCACGGTGCGCAATTTCGACATGCTGAAGGACGCCATCGGTTCGGCAAGCTTCACCGTTCTTGTCGATCTGCCCTTCATCTTCCTGTTCATCTATGTGCTGTCGCTGATCGGCGGGCCGCTGGCCTATGTACCGGCGGTGATCGTTCCGTCAGTGATCATCTTCGCGCTGATCCTGCAGCCGATCATCAAGCGGATGACCGAGCTCAGCCAGGCGCAGGGAAAGTCGAAACAGGCCGTGATTGTCGAGATGATCGCCGCGCTGGAGACGGTGAAGACGGTGCGCGGCATCTCCATGCTGCGGAACCGCTGGATGAATTCCGTTCTGCATCAGGCGAAATCGACGATGAAGACCAAGGTGACAAGCCAGCTTGCGGCGCAGTTCGCGCAGTTCGGCCAGCAGGTCAGCCAGGTGGTGATGGTGGTCTGGGGCGTCTTCCTGATCGCCGATGGCAGCCTGACCATGGGCCAGCTGATCGCCTGTGTGATCCTGTCCGGCCGGACGATGGCCCCGCTGGCGCAGCTGACCGGCCTTCTTGGCCGGATGAATTCGGCGCTGTCCGCCTACCGCGCGCTTGACGAGCTTCTTGGCCGTCCGTCCGAGGAGGAGGAGCGCGCGACCCAGGTCGAGCGTCCCGCCATCGAGGGCGATGTCGAATTCCGCAACGTCAGCTTCACCTATGAGGGGCAGCCGGAACCTGTCCTGAACGACATCAGCTTCAGCCTGAAAGCTGGCGAAAGACTGGCCGTTGTCGGGCGCATCGGCTCCGGCAAGACGACGCTTCTGCGGCTTCTCTGCGGGCTGAACCCGCCGGATCGCGGCGCGGTGCTTGTCGATACGGCTGACATCCGGCAGATCCGTCCCGATGATGTGCGCCGCAATATCGGCGTGGTGATGCAGAACCCGGTGCTGTTCTCCGGATCGATCCGCGACAACATCATGATGGGCAACCCAGATGCCAGCGATGCCGATCTTCTGGACGCGGCGAAACAGGCCGGCGTTGACGCCTTCGCGGCGATGCTTCCCGGCGGCTACGACTTCCCCCTGTCCGAGCGCGGCAAGGAACTGTCCGTCGGCATGCGCCAGTCCGTCGCCATTGCCCGCGCCCTGATCGGCAAGCCAAACATCCTGCTTATGGACGAGCCGACAGCCCCGCTCGACGCCCAGGCCGAGGCCGCCATGGTGGCAAACCTTGATGCCGCGACAAAGGGGCTGACCACGATCTTCGTCACGCATCGCGGGGCCATGCTGCAGATGGCGGACAAGGTTCTGGCCGTCGAGAACGGCAGGATCGCCGCCTTTGGCCCGCGTGACGAGGTGATGAAGCCGTCCCCGGTCGATGTCGCCGGCACCGCCAGCTGATCTTTTGTCTCAAGGAGTGTTTCCGTGAAAACCATTGCGTCCATCCTTCTCTTTCCCTTCCGCCTTCTTGGCCGCGTCCTGTGGATGACGCTGTTCCCGGTCCGCTGGACCTTCAACAGGCTCTTTGGCCCGCCTCCGATGACGATGGGCGGCCCGCCTGTGGATCACTCCACGCCAGAGCCGCTGCCCGAGCGTGCCGGGGTGAAAGGGCAGGTCCTCTATGTCCTGATCTCCATCTTCTGTGTTGTCGCGGTGGCCTGGGCCATCAATGCCGAGATCGACGAGCAGGTGCGCGCCGAGGGTGTGATCTTCACCCCTTCGGAGGTGCAGTTCGTGCAGAGCCGGCTTCCCGGCTCGGTGGTGATGATCGCGGCAGAGCTTGGCCAGATCGTCGAGAAAGGCGATGTTCTTTACCGCCTGGAAGACGAGGATGTGACAGCCAACTTCGCCGATAACGAGATTGCGCTGAACGCCGCCCGTGCCGCTGAGGTCCGCCTCTCGGCGGAGGCTGAGGGCCGCACCGAGCTTCGCTTCCCCGGGCAGCTTGCGGCGGCGGCGCCCAAAATGGTGCAGAAGGAGATATCGCTGTTCGCCACCCGCGCCGAGGCGCTGGCGACGCGCCTGTCCGTGCTGCGGGAGAATATCGCGACACTGGAACGCTCGATCCTCGAGAAAGAGGCGGAGCAGCGGATCTCGCGTCAGAAGGCGGCGCTTGTCGCCGAGGAGATCGCCATCCTTGCTCCGCTGGTCGAGGGCGGGCATGAGCCGCGCGCCGCCCTGATCGCGGCCCGCACCCGTCATCAGCAGGAAGCAGGAACGGCCGAGCTGGCCGGTCTGGCGGTGGCGGCGCGGCGCGCCGATGTGATCGGCAAGCAGCGTGAAATCGATTCCGCCATCGCCAATTTCCGCGCCACGGCGGCCGAGACGCTGGTCGAGGAACAGACCAAGGCGGCACAGCTGCTGGCCCGCCAGGACGCCCTTCGCGGCAAGGTTCGCCATGCCGAGGTGCGCGCCCCGCTGAGCGGCACCGTCTCGGCGGTCCATGTGAAGACAGTCGGGGCGGTGGTGCAGGCCGGCACCATGCTGGCCGAGATCGTGCCGTCGGAAGCCGAATATCTGGTTCGCGCGCAGATCAATCCGCAGGACATCGCCGATGTGCAGCCGGGGCAGGTGGCGCGTATCTCGCTTGCGGCCTATGACCCGTCACGCTACGGCGTGGTGATGGGGGTGGTGCGCCGCGTCGCCTCGAACACGACGCAGCCGGAAAACGCGATGCCGTTCTACGAGACGATCATCGCCATTCCCGAAGTGGCCTTCACCAAATCGCCTGAGGAGCCGGTGATCTCGTCCGGCATGCCGCTTCAGGTCGATATTCTGGGGGGCAAGCGCACGGTGATGGAATATATCATGACGCCGATCCAGAAATCGCTGGCAACGGCATTCCGCGAAACTTAGGAGCGAGGGGCCGGGCCCGTGACGGGGCGGCGGTCCGCTGCCGCCCTATTCCATCCAGAACAGCCAGCCATAGGCCAGGATGACTGCAGGAACGGCGGAATAGAGCGTCGCCACGATCGCCACCTTCGGGGCGATGGCGATGGCCGGGAACAGCGCGTCCCCGTCATTGCTGAGGGCATTGCCGATCTGCGCCGACAGCGGGATGATGCCGGACAGATACATGGTGGTGACAAGAACCTGCGGCCCGCATCCGGGAAGGAAGCCCAGAAGGATGGCGATCATCGGTGTGAACAACACCCAGCCATCGAACACCGATTTCAGGTCAAGCCCGAGGAAATAGACCGACAATTCGAACACCAGATAGGCGAAAATCACCCAGACCGTGACGAAATTGGTGTCGGAAATCGTGCGCCGCACCAGCCCGCTGCCAGCCGAGAAGGCCGTGTCGCCGCTGATGCCGAACCGCGGTGCCAGACGCATGCTGACCGCCAGCACACCGCCGACAACGCCAAGCAGCGTGGCCGGACGTTCCAGCCCGCCTGTGGCAAACATGCTGTCGACATCCACCTGAAAGGCGACAAGCGCTGCCAGAACCATGCCGGGCGCGAGGATCGCCAGCCAG
>JBMHCH010000185.1:0-9040 GCA_049890015.1 Puniceispirillaceae bacterium (SeqCode) | reverse complement strand
GGCACCCCGCCGCAGGACACGGCGGTATGTTTCTTCTGGACCGAGCGGGTAAGCTTCACAGGATTGCGCGTCGCGCCGGCGCGAAGCGAGCCGCCGGCACCGCCCATGAACAGCACGGTGCATTGCGCCGGTTCGCAATTTTCCGTGATCAGATCCACTGTCGCCTGAAGGGCGTCCGGCAATGGCGCCGGCTGTGGCACCAGATCATCATCGAGAATGTAATAGCCGAACTGTTCGCCGGTGGTGGAGACCATCAGCAGGGTCAGGCCCGGCCGCGCGCCCTTTGCCGCGTTCCAGTCGCCAAGGATGGTCAGCGGGTCCTCGACATCGGTGCCGCCCCAGCCAAGCCCGGGCTCGGCGACCTGGAAATAGCGTCCAGGCGTGGACCGGCGCCCCTTGATCTTGATGCCGGTCTCGGCCCAGTCGATGACCTTGCCGGCCTGATGTTCGGAGACAACGCCGGTGATGTGATCATCGACCACCACCACCTCATCGACCAGCCCCTTCCATTGCGAGGCGAACATGCCGATGGTGGCCGACCCGCAGCCGACCCGCATCCGTTCCTCGCGAACGCCATCGACAATCGGCGGCTTTCCGGCCTCGACGGTGATGGTGGCGCCGTCATCGATGGTCAGCTCGACAGCTTCCTTGTTGCACAGCCGCATCAGCGTGTCGCAGGTGACGCGGCCTTCGCCCTTGGACCCGCCGGTCAGGTGATCGACCCCGCCAAGCGACAGCATCTGCGATCCGTATTCCGAGGTGATGACAAGCCCGACAGCCTCGCCCTTGGCGCGCACAACCGCGCCTTCCTTGCCAAGATGCCGGTCGGTGTCGATTTTCACCTTCACCCCGCAATAGGAGAAGATGGCCTCGGTGACCACGGTGACGAAATCCACCCCCTCGATATCGCGGCTGACGATAAAGGGCGCCGGCTTGTAGTCGGGATAGGTGGTGCCGGCGCCGATGGCGGTGACGAAGACCTTGTCCTCCTGGCCGAGCCCGCCATCCCAGTTCGCCCCGAGAAAGGGTTTCACACTGTCGCCCGCGGCCATCCGCCGGTCGAGAATGGTCAGCGGATCGAGTCTGACGATCTGGCCGTCATGATTCGCATAGCGGTCGCAGGCGCCGCTCTTGCCGTCGGCGATATAGCACATCACCGGGCAGGCATCGCATCTGATCTTCTCGTCACTGCGCGCGCTCATGACGCCTCCTTCTCGGCCTTCCTGATGGCGGCAAGCACACGGTGTGGCAGCGCCGGAAGCTGGGTGATCTCGGCGCCGCTGGCATCGCGGATCGCGTTCAGAATGGCCGGCGCCGTCGGAATCAGCACATGCTCGCCAAGCCCCTTCGCCCCCATCGGGCCGACCGGGTCGGGCTTTTCGATGAAGATGGTGTCGACCTGCGGCATGTCGCCGGCCGAAGGGATCAGATAGTCATGCAGGTTCTCGGTACGGCCGGGGATGTATTCCTCCATCAGCGCCATGCCGAGCCCCTGGGCGATGCCGCCCTCGATCTGGCCGGTGGCCAGAAGCGGGTTGATCACCCGCCCCAGATCATGCGCCGCGGTGATGCGGATGACCTTCACCGTGCCAAGCCGCAGATCGACCTCGATCTCGGCCACCTGCGCGCCATAGCCATAGACGGCATAGGGGGTTCCCTGGCCATTCCCGTCAAGCGGCACGGTCGGCGGGTCGAAGCTCTCCTCGGCGCGCAGCACGTAGCCGAACTCGTCCGCCGGCATGTCGGCAAGCTCGATGCGGCGGGTGGCACCGGCATCGCTGATGACGATTGCCGCGCCGTCAAGCCGGATGGCGGCATCCTCGCTCATGTTGCTGAGCCGCAGGATGTCGGCACGAAGCCGCCGGCCGGACAGCTCCGCCGCCTTGCCGGTGATGAAGGTCTGGCGCGAAGCAGATGTCTTGCCGCAGTCGGGAGTCAGCGCGGTGTCCGGACCGACAAGCTCGAAATCCGCCAGCTTCATGCCGAGCGCGTCGGCGCAGATCTGCGTGATCACCGTGTTCGATCCCTGGCCGATATCGGTCGCGCCCTGATGCAGCACCAGCCGGCCATCGGCAGTGATGCCAAGACGGACGGTCGACGGGTTCGGAAGTGCGGTGTTGCCGCAGCCATACCAGCAGGAGGCGACGCCAAGCCCGCGTTTCACCGTGCTGTGTGTGGCGTTGAAACCGGCAATACGCGGGCCGGCTTCCTGCCAGGCCGGGGACAGCGCATCAAGGCATTCCGCGATGCCGACGCCGTGAAGCTGCTGGCCGCAGACGGTCCTGTCGCCGTCGAGAAGGGCGTTGCGGCGGCGAATCTCAAGCCTGTCGATGCCAAGTCTCAGCGCCAGCCTGTCCATCAGGACTTCCTGGAGGATTGTCGCCTGCGGCACGCCGAAGCCGCGGAATGCGCCGGCTGTCGGGCCGCTGGTATGGATGGCGTGCGCCTCGGCAAGGTAATGCGGCACGCGGTAGGGGCCGGAAGCGTGGATCGGCACCCGCGTCGCCACCGTCGGGCCCCAGCTGGCATAGGCGCCGGTATTAAATTCGCCCTCGAAGGTCATGCCGACAAGCCGTCCGTCACTATCGCCAGCCAGGTTGCCGCGCATCGCCGCCGGATGCCGCTTGGTGGTGGCGATCATTGATTCATGGCGGCTGTAGACCATGCGGCAGGGTCTGCCGGTCTTCATCACGGCAAGTCCCAGAAGCGGCTGCAGCGACACATCGAGCTTCGTTCCGAAACCGCCACCTGCGGCGGCCGGGATGATCCGCACTTTCTCGAGCGGCAGACCCAGAATTTTCGCCGTGTCCTCCTGATCCATCACCGGTGCCTGCGTGCAGGCCGAGATCGTGAGGACATCGCCCTCCATCCAGGCGCAGCCTGCCTCCGGTTCGATGGGGGCGTGCTCGACATAGGCGGTATCAATGGCGGCGCTGACGGTGGCGGCGGCCCCGGCAAGCCCCTCCGCTCCATCGCCGCTCAGGACCCTGCCGGTCACCAGAAGATTGCCGTCGCGTCCGGCATGAAGCTGGGCTGCGCCGGCGGCCCTTGCCGCTTCGACCTCGATCGCCGCCTCGCGTTCCCGCCAGATGACAGGGAAGCTGGACAGGTCCGCCGCGGCAAGCCAGTCGGCATCGCCGACAACAAGCGCCACGGCCTCGCCGCGGAAGCGGGCTGTCTCCTCGGCCAGCGCCGGCTGGTCGGCGAAAGGCGGGATGACCCCGAACTCGTTGATGCCGGCGATATCGGCTGCGGTGATCACCGCCTCGATCTGCGGGTGTCCGGCAGCCCAGCCGTCAAGATCGCCAAAGGTGAAATCGGCAAGGTAGTGCGGGCTGCGGATGGCGCGCACCAGAAGCGCGCCTTCAGGCCAGCTGTCCGCGCCGAAGCTCTCGCTGACATCGACCTTGGCGCGTCCGTCAAGACGTTCCACCGCGGCGCCGATGGCCGCCCCTGCATCCGGCGTGACGCTGTCGGTGACGGTCCTGCCAGCATCCATCACGGCGTCAATGATCTTGGCGTATCCGGTGCAGCGACACAGCACCCCGCCAAGCGCATCCTCGACAGCCTGGCGGTCAGGTGCCTCGTTCCGGCGCAGAAGCGCCGTTGCCGCCATCATCATGCCCGGGGTGCAGATGCCGCATTGCGCCGCGCCGTGCCGCAGGAACGCAGCCTGCAGTGCGGACAGCATGTCATCCGTGCCGGCAAGCGATTCCGCCGTTTCCACCTGTCTGCCTTCAAGCTGTCCGGCCGGCACCAGACAGGCGCAGACCGGGTCGCCATCCAGAAGCACCGTGCAGGCCCCACAGTCACCGGCGTTGCAGCCGACCTTGGTGGCGCGCAGCGCCAGCGACTCGCGCAACACCTCGCTCAGCCGAGTCGAGGGCGGGCAGGCCACCTCGCGCGCCTCGCCATTGACGGTGAAGCTGATCCGCCCGCCGGCATTCTGCAGCCCGTCCATCATCTGGCGTCCTCGCACAGCCTGCCGACCAGCCTTGCGACCAGTTCTGCGGCGGCCTCGCGCCGGTAGCCGGCGGTGCCGCGGACATCATCGATCGGCGACAGCGCCGCCATGATGTCCTGCCTGCTGTCGCGCAGGTGCGCCTCGGCCTGATCGCAGGACAGCCCGCCGAGCTTCGATTCCAGACGGCTCAGCCGTACCGCCACCGGCGCGCAGGCGCCGACGGCAATCGCCGCGCTGTCGATCTGGCCATCATCAATGACCAGCCGCGCCGCTGTCATAGCGATCGAAATCACCAGATAGCGCCGCGCGCCAAGCTTCTCGAACCCCGCATGGCCGTTTTCGGAACGGATCGGCACATGCACCGCCATAACAAGCTCATCCTGATCCCGCGCGGTCTGCCGCGCGCCAGTCAGAAAGTCGGCCAGCGGAAGGCGGCGGATGCCGCGATGCGAGGCAAGCTCGATCTCGGCATCAAGCGTCATCAGGCAGGGGATGCTGTCCCCCGCCGGCGAGGCTGTGCACAGATTGCCGCCGATGGTGCCGCTTGCCTGGATCTGCACGCCGCCAATCTCGCGCGCTGCCGCTTTCAGCCCGTCATAGGCCGGCGGCAGGTCGGCGCGGAGAATATCGGTCCAGCTTGTTGCCGCGCCGATGCGCCGCCAGCCGTCAGCCAATGCGATGCCGCGGAGTTCGTCAAGCCCGGTGATGTCGAGAAGAGGACCGTCAAGGGACGGCGTCTGGTGAAGCGGGTAGATGTCGGTGCATCCGGCCATCACCAGAGGATGCTGGCTGGCAAGCCAATCAAGCGCATCTTCCAGTCGATGTGGTCGCAGATATGACATGTCCGAGCGGGTTGATTTTACAGAATTTTTCGTTTGTGTACGAATAGACTGTGCTATGCAGGTCTGATAGTGTCAACTGTCAATGAGAGCACATGCCGTGCCGGAAGGCTGCCATGTCGCCGCAGGCCGGAGGCCGATTTCATGGATAACCAGGACAGTTACGTTCTTGAACGCCAGGTGGGCTTCGTGATGCGGCGGGCCGTGCAACGGCATATCGCCATCTTCTCGGCGCTGATCCCGGAAATGACACCGACACAGTTCGCCGCGCTTGCCAAGCTGTGCGAGCTTGGACAGGCATCGCAGAACGAGCTTGGCAGGCTGACATCGATGGATGTGGCAACAATCAAGGGCGTGGTCGACAGGCTGCGTGCCCGCGATCTCGTCACCGCGGCCCCGCTGGACAGCGACAAGCGCAGGCTGATGCTGACCCCGACGCGAAAGGGACGGGCGCTGTACCGCAAATTCGCCCCGCAGGCCGTCGAGGTGACGCGCCAGACCCTTGCCCCGCTTGATGATGCGGAGCAGCGCCAGCTGATCCAGCTTCTTGAACGGTTGATCTAGAAAGAGGCGCTACACCCCGACAAAGCGGTGCAGCAGCTCGGGATTTCCGCGAAGCTCCGTGGCGGTCACCGGCGCATGGCTGCGGCCATTCTCGAGAAACACCACCCGGTCGGCGATCGACAGCACCGCATCGACCCGCTGTTCCACCAGCAATATGGCGACGCCGCGATCGCGAAGCGCCGTCACCGCCTGCCGTATCTGCTCGATCATCGAGGGCTGCAACCCTTCCGTCGGCTCGTCCAGAAGCAGGACCGACGGGTTGATGCACAGGGC
This sequence comes from Puniceispirillaceae bacterium (SeqCode), assembly GCA_049890015.1. Lineage (GTDB taxonomy): Bacteria > Pseudomonadota > Alphaproteobacteria > Puniceispirillales > Puniceispirillaceae > UBA8309. Next base: position 3,400 of record JBMHCH010000185.1, on the reverse strand, counting down.
CCGTCCGGTGGCCAGCATCTGCTGCTCGCCCCCTGACAGCGTGTCGGCGCGCTGGTTCAGCCGTTCGCGAAGGCGCGGGAACATCTCCAGCACCTGTTCGCGAAAGGCGTGGTCCTTGCCGTTGACCATCAGTCCGATTTCCAGATTCTCGGCGACGGTCAGCTCGGCGAACAGGCGGCGGCCCTGCGGGATGTAGCCGATGCCGTGTCGCGGCACCTCATTCGCCGGAAGGCGCGACACCTCCACCCCCGCGCATTCGACGCTGCCGCTGCTGGCGCGGATCAGGCCCATGATGGTCTTCAGGCAGGTGCTTTTGCCGGCTCCGTTGCGCCCCAGAAGGCAGACAATCTCGCCGGCTTCGACGGAAAAGGACACGTCGTGAAGCACCTGCGCGCCCTGGTAGCCGGATGAAAGTCCGTTCACTGTCAGCATCACCCGGACCCCAGATAGGCCGCCTGCACGGCGGCGTTGGCGCGGATTTCCTCGGGCGTGCCCTCGGCAAGGACCTGTCCTGAATTCAGCACGGTGATGGCATCGGCGGTCTGCATGACAACATTGATGTTGTGCTCGATCAGCAGAATGGTCATCTCGCCCGCCAGGCTGCGGATCAGGGTGACGAAGTCGGCGATCTCGCTGTCGGCAAGGCCTTGCGTCGGCTCGTCCAGGATCAAAAGGCGCGGCTCCTGGCTCAGCCCCATGGCGATTTCCAGAAGACGCTGATGTCCGTAGCTGAGGTCGCCGGCAAGCTGGTCGGCGCGGTCGGCGATGCCGACGCGTTCAAGCGACTCCGCCACGCGGCGTCTGGTTTCGGCCTCGTCGCCGCCGGTGCGCCAGCGCACAGCAAGCGCCACATTTTCTGTCACCGGCAGACGGCCATAGACAGAGGTGATCTGAAAGGTATAGGCCATGCCCGCCCGGATGCGGCTATGCGCCGGCGCGGAGGTGACATCGCGGCCATCGAACATGACCGTGCCGGTGCTTGCCGGGATGCGTCCCGACAGCATGCCCACAAAGGTTGTCTTGCCGGCGCCGTTCGGGCCGATCAGCGCGCGCACCTGGCCGGCGGGAAGGTCGAAATCGACGTTCTCGACAGCCTTCAGGCCACCGAAATGACGGCTCAGATTCCGTGTCGACAGCAGGCTCATGGCAGCCACCTCACGGTGCGCCGCCGCAATTCGCCGACAAGCCCCTGCGGTGCGAACAGCGTCAGCGCCACCAGAACAAGGCCGGCGATCAGCATGTAGGCTGTGGTCAGCTCGCTCGACAGGTCAATCAGATAGAACATGAACAGGGTGCCGATGAAGGGACCCAGCACTGTGCCGGCCCCGCCAAGAAGCACCCACAGAAGCGGGAAGATCGAATATTGCACCGAGGCGAAAGTGGCGCCGGCATAGCCGAACAGAAGCCCGTAGGCTGCGCCCGCCGCCGCCGACATCGTTCCCGACAGCAGAATGGCCGCAAGCTTGTGACGCTGTATGTCATAGCCAAGCATGCGGGTGCGTTCCTCGTTCTCGCGGATGGCGACAAGGACACGGCCGAAGCCGGTCTGCACCACGCGAAGCGTGATGATGATGCAGATCGCCATCATCAGAAGCGCGGCGAAATAGCGGCTTGTCGGGTCGGACAGGTCAAAACCGGCGATCCGGCGGAGCTGCTGCTGGATGACGAAACCCTCGTCGCCGCGGGTCCATTCCCCGAAATAGAGAACGGCCAGATAGCCGGCTTGCGCGAACATCAGGGTGACAATCATGAAGGCGACCCCGGCGGTGCGCAAAAGCAGCATGCCGATGACCAGCGCCATGCCGAAGCCGGCGGCAAGCCCGGCCAGCAGCGCCGGCCCGGCGGCCCAGTCCAGATGCTGGATGCTGAGCGACAGCCCGTACATTCCGGCGGCGAAGAACAAAGCGTGGCCAAGGCTGAGAAGGCCGGTATAGCCGAACAGGATGTTGTATCCCATGGCATAGCAGGTCAGCACCATGATGCGCGCCAGGCTGCCATGGTGGTAGGCAGGCAGGATGAACTGCAGCACGAAGAGCAGCGCGATGACGCCGATATGAAGCACCCATGATTTCCGGATGTCGGTCATAGCGCGCGTTTCCCGAACAGGCCCTGCGGCCGGAAGACCAGCACGAAGGCGACGGCCAGCGTGGCGATGATCTTCGCCAGCGTCGGCGAGAAGAAGACCGAGATCATGCCGTCGCTGATGCCGATCAGCAGCGCCGCCACCACGGTGCCGGGAAGGCTGCCAAGACCGCCGATGATGACAACAATGAAGGACAGCAGCAGCGGATCATGCCCCATCAGATAATGCGCCTGCTGGATCGGCACGATCAGCACGCCGCCAAGCGCTGCCAGACCCGCTCCGAGGCCGAAGACCGAGGCATAGACCCGCCCGACCGGAATGGCGAAGGCCTGGGCGGTCTCGCGGTCGAGCTGCGTGGCCCGCATCAGCAGGCCGTAGCGGGTGCGTGTCATCAGCAGCCAGATGGCTGTCAGCAGGATCACAGCGGCGCCGATCACCGCCAGTTTGTAGCTTGTCGTGCCAAGCCCCCAGGGCCAGTACATCGCAAGCCCGCTTTCGGTCCATTCGACGAACGGGATGGACAGGCGGTGGTTGAACGGGGCCTCGACCGGGCGGGCGTCAGGGCCATAGGTCATCAGCGTGACCTGCTGAATGACATAGAGAAGGCCGATGGTGGCGACGATGGTGCGCTCCGGGTCATAGCCGATCCGCTTCAGCACCAGCTGGTCCGCCAGCATCGCGAGGCCGGCGGCGAGCGGCGGCGCCAGCAGCAGCGCGGCAAGAAAGCCAAGCGCCGGATGGCCGCCAAAAGCGCTGGCGATCCACCAGGCCAGCACCGCGCCGACCATGAAGAATTCGCCATGCGCGACATTGACAACACGCATCACCCCGAAGACCAGCGACAGGCCGAGCGCCATCAGCGACAGAACGGCGGCGGTGACAAGCCCCTCGAGTAGGCCAAGAATGAGATAGGGCCCGAGTTCCATATGATGCGGCTGGCGCCACTCCCCCAGAGCGAAGAAATCAAGTCAGACAGTGAATGAAAAAAAGGCGCGGCCCACCGATGCGGGCCACGCCATCGTCCTAGAAGGACTGCGTGGTGTAGTCCACCTCGTCGGGATAGTAGGTATCCGCGATCGAGGTCGTATGCGCCAGCACCAGCTTGCCGTTGGTCACCTTGGTGATGTACTGGTGGCCGAAGGTCTGGTGGGTCTTGCCGTTGAATTCCTTGGCGCCCTGCGGATGGGCGAAGGAATGCGGCATCGAGGTCATCGATTCCACCGCCTCGATCAGCTTTGCCCGGTCGCCCGCGCCGGCATAGCCGCTGGCCTCCATGCCGGCCTTGACGATGTGAAGCGTCTCCCAGCAGCCGAACAT
>JBMHCH010000184.1:0-9544 GCA_049890015.1 Puniceispirillaceae bacterium (SeqCode) | reverse complement strand
CGCGCCGGGGCGGGCCGCGTCCATGATCCGCGGCAGATCCTCCACATGCGGCGGGCCGTAGCCGAACACCCCCACGCAGATCACCGCATCATATTGGCCGCCAAATTCCGCGATCTGCGGGGCGTAATCCGCCGTCATGTCGAGATGATAGAGGGCCCGGTAAACGCCGAGGCGGGCAGCCACATCGCGCATCTCCGGCGAGAGGTCGGCGCCGTCCACATGAGTAAATCCTGCCGCAGCCAGCAGCGCGCCGGCCTGGCCGGTGCCGCAGCCGGCATCCAGGATGCGGGCGTCCGGCGCCAGCCCCAGCGTCATCATCCCGGCCACCGCGTCGGTCGGCGCCATATAGCCATAGGCGTCGATCAGGTCGGCGTCGTAATTCTCGGCCCAGGTGGCGTAGAATTCCATCAGCTTGTCGGTCGGCGGGTTGGAATAGGGGATCGCGATATCGACCTCGCCGCGCATCTTTGGCGGCAGCCATTCATCCGCGGCGGCCCCTTTGCCGGCTGTGCCGGCCGTGGCGCCTTCTGTGCCGGAATTGCTGCCGGAATTATTGTCGGTCTTGTCTGTCATCCTTCCGCCTCCCCCGGAATGAATGCCGCCCCCCTGGAAGGGCCCCTCTGGAGCCGCCGGTCTGGAACGGCCCTCTAGAACGGCATCCGCTCGCCCTCATAGGTCTCGAAGACGCCGCTTGTCGCCATGTCCAGCGCGGCGAAGCGCTGCAGCAGGCCGCGCGCGCTCACCTCGGCGGTGATCGCCGCCCCGGCCCCGCCCATGTCTGTCTGCACCCATCCCGGGTGCCAGGCGCCGACGGCGATGCCGTCATCGGCCAGCTCCAGCGCCATCGAGCGGGCCAGATTGGTCGCCGCCGCCTTTGTCGCGCGGTAGATCGGGGCGGTGGTGCCGGCGCGCTCCGACGATCCCATCTGCGAGGAGATCACCGCGATGCGCGGGATGGTGCCCTCCGGCCGGTCGGCCGCGCCTGTCTTCAGGTTGGCGAGGAAATGCCGCGCGGTGAAGAACACCCCGGCGATGTTGGTCATCAGCGATTCCGCGATATTCTCCGGCGTGTGGCCGGCATCGGTCAGCCCGCCGCGGGCGTTCAGCGTGCCGGCGTTGCAGACCACCAGATCGAGCCCGCCGACCTTGGCGGCGGCGGCGCGGACCGACTCCTCGTCGCGCACCTCCATGCCGATCACGGTGATGCTGCCGCTGCCCTGTGCCTGTACCTGTGTCGCAAGGTCGTTCAGCGCGTCGGCGGCCTCCGGGGTGCGGCAGGCGGCGGTCACATGGTGCCCGGCGGCGGCCGCCTGGCGGGTCATCTCCAGCCCGATGCCGCGGTTCGCGCCGGTGATCAGGATGCGGTCTGTCATGGGTCCTGTGCTCTTCCTGCGCCGCGGCGGCTACGCCGCCGTCTCGGGATTGATGATGGCCGGATCGAAGGGCTTGCGGGTGAAGATCTCGCGCAGCATCGGCTCGAAATGCGACAGCGGCTTTGTCGGATAGTCGGGGTCGAACGCCATCTGGTCCCAGTCGCGGCAGAAGACCTCGCAGCTGTCGAACCATTTATGGCCGCGCCAGCGCTCGCGCTCGTCCTTGTCCACCCCGGCGGCGTCGCCGTAATAGAACATCTGGAAGACGCCGTGATGCTCGATGATCCAGGTGACCTCCTCGCGCACATAGGGGCGGATGATGGCGGCGGCCATCTGGCTGTGGTTCTCCGGGGCCAGGTCGTCGCCAAGATCATGCACCAGCGCGGCGACCACCAGCTCGATATCGGCCCCGTCCGCCTCGGCCCGCGTCGCCGACTGCAGCGAATGCTGCAGCCTGTCGATGCGATAGCCGGCCAGCGAGTTCTGCAGCCCTTCCAGCGCGGCCAGCAGCCGGTCAGGCAGTCCGGTGACAAATTCATGCTCGAGCCTGCCGAGAAGGGCGTAATCCTCCGGCGTGCCCTCATCCATGCGGGTGAAGCTGACAGTCTTCGTCTGGTCGTTCATCGCGGTCTCCTCGCGGCGTGTCCGGTTGCTTGTCCGCGACCATCCTAGCGGCGCGGCGGCCGCGGCGGAAGGTCATTTCGATCTTGCCTTGCAGGGGGCGGCGGCGATAGACAGGCGGGACCGAGAGGTCATTCATGTGTGGCGCCGGCCGGAAGGGCCCGCCACGGTTATTGTCGAGGTTCGCAGCATGACCCAGTCCGTTCCGATCAAGACCGCGCCATCCGGCATGGATGCCGGCGACGCCACGGCGCGTCTTGCAGATGTCATCGCCGCGGTGGAGGGCCAGCTTCTGGGGCGCCGCGCCGCTGTCGAGATGGCGCTTGCCTGCATTCTGGCCGATGGCCATCTTCTGATCGAGGACGCGCCGGGAAGCGGCAAGACCTCGCTGTCGGCGGCGCTTGCCGCGGCGCTGGGGCTGGAATTCCAGCGGGTGCAATGCACCAACGATCTTCTTCCCGCCGATATCACCGGCCTGTCGGTCTTTGATCGTGACAGCGCCAGCTTCTCGCTTCGCGAGGGGCCGGTCTTCACGCAGATGCTGCTGGCTGACGAGTTGAACCGCGCGCCGTCGAAGACGCAGTCGGCGCTGCTGCAGGCGATGGAGGAGCGCGCCGTCACCATCGACCGTGAGACGCGCCCGCTGCCGCGCCCGTTCCTGGTGATCGCCACGCAGAACCCGGCCGAGCAGATTGGCACCTTCGACCTTCCGGAAAGCCAGCTTGACCGGTTTTCGCTGTCGATGGAGATCGGCCGTCCGGACCATGACATACAGGCCGAGATCCTGTCCGGCCAGCAGGAGCGGGACGCGCGTCCGGTGACGCCGGTGATGACGGCGGATGATCTTCTTGCCATCCAGATGACGGTGCGCGGGCTTGCCGCCGCGCCCGAGGTGGTCGGCTACGCGCTGCGCCTTGCCGATGCCATGGAGGCGCGCACCGCTGTCAATCTGTCGGTGCGTTTCCGAAGCCAGCTTCTGCGCCTTGCCAAGGCCAGCGCGGTGATCCGCAACCGCGACTTCGTCGCCCCCGATGATGTTCAGGCGATGTTCCTTCCGGCGTTGCGCCACCGCCTGACGCGGGTCGAGGCAGGCGCCCGTGCCGATCTTGTCGGCGCGGCCCTGTCCGATACCCCGCTTCCCTGAGGGGGAAGGCGCCATGCCGCGCTTTCTGGCCTTGCTGTCGCGCCGCTTGGCGCGCCGACGCCCGCCGGAATTCGAGGTGTCCATCCGCCGTGTCTTCGTGTTGCCGACGCGCCACGGGCTGATGGTGGCGCTGGCCATCCTCGGGGTGTTCGCCATCGCCGTGCGGATCCAGAACAACATGCTGCTGCTGATGGCGGTGGCGCTGTTCGTCATTTTCACCCTGTCGCTGTTATGGGCCGGACAGAATATACGCGGGCTGACGCTGTCAGTGCGCCATGACGGGCGGATCATCGCCGGCGAGACCGCGATGCTGTCGGTACGGCTGGCGGCGAGGCGGCCTGTCTATGACATCCGCATCGATTCCGGTGGCGGCCTTCAGCCCGCTGGCGAGACGGTGGACCATCTTCTCAGCTTCGCGCCGGACCGGCGGGGCCGGCATCCGCTGCCGCTGGTGCGGATCGAAACGGCTTTTCCCTTCGGGCTTGCGCGCGCCTGGGCCTGGATCAGTCCGGCCGAGATCCTGGTGGCGCCGGTGCCGGACTACGGCGCGGCGCTGGCCCTTCTGACCGGCACCACGCGGCAGGGGGCGGCCGAAGGGCGCGAGGAGGATGGCGCCGACTCCCTGCAGGACTGGGTCCCGGGAACGCCGCAAAGCCGGATCAGCTGGAAACGCTACGCCGCCAGCGACAGGCTGCTGGAAAAGACAGGCGATGCCTCGGGCGGGGCCGTGCTCACCATCAGCTACGACGCTGTGGCGCATCTTGGCCATGAGCGCGCGCTGTCGGCGATGACGGCGGCTGTTCTGCGCGCCGTGCGGGCCGGGCGCCCGTTCCATTTCCGTCTTCACGGGCTGGAGATGCGGCATGTGATGCCGCCGTCGGCCGGAAAGGTTCTTGATGCGCTGGCCCTTGCCTAGACAGCCTGTTTCGGGCTTTTCCGGCCTGTCGCGTCCGGCGAAGGCCGCGATCTGGCAACTGCCGCTGGTGGGGCTGCTGTCGCTGGAGATCGGCGTGGTGCTGATGCTGTTCTGGACTGCCGGCATCCTGCTCTCGACCCTGGCACGGCTCTGGCAGCGCTGGTATGTGCAGCTTCCCCTGATCCTGGTGCTGCTGGCGGTGACGGCCATGGTGATCCCGGTGAAGAGTGCCGCGTTCTTTATCACGCTGATGGTGGCGGTGCTGCCGATGACCTGGCAGCTGGAAGGGCAAGCTGAAGGACAGGCAGAGGTGTCGGGCAATGCCGCGCAGGCGGCAACCCTGTCCCCGGCCCTGTCCCCGGCCCTGTCCCCGGCCCAGTACCCGGCCCCGGCCCTGTCCCCGGCTGGCCTGACGCCGACGATATTCCTCGTAGGTTCGGTCTTCCTGTTTCAGATCCAGTTTTTCATCCTTCTTCTCGTGGTGCTCTGGCTTCTGGCGTTTCTTGCCTGGTACTGCGTGGCTCTTACCGGCTTCCGGTTCGACAGATTGAGCCTCCGGTGGCTTCCGGTGATGCTGGCCTCCGCCGGAGTAGCGGCGCTGATCGTGGTGCTGTTCATTGCGGTACCGCGCGTCTCGACAGGCTTCATTCCGGGTTTCGCCACGCAGCAACAGCGCATCGCCCTGACCGACGAGGTGGCTCCGGGAGGAATGCGTGATCTTCTGGCGGACACGACTGTCGCCTTCCGCGCTGTGCCGGACCGGCAGGCCGAGACGCCTCGCGCGCGCTACTGGCGGGTCTATGTCCTCGATAGCGAGTCGGATGGAACATGGCAGCGTGGCGTGGCCAGCCGTCCGGCGAAAGTCAGCCGCTTCGCCGCAAGACCAGCCGAGTTCGGCTACGCTCTTCTTCTTGATGACCATGACCCGGCCACGCTGCCGGTGCCGGGATGGCCGGCAGGGTTCAGCCGCGACTACGTCTACAGCCTGAATGGCGAGCTGGTCGCGACACCGGTCGCGAACCCGCGCCGCACACGCGTGACCGGCGCGGCAACGCCGCCGCAGCAGATCGCGCCCGCGGAAACCCCTGTACTGTCGAATGCCAATCCGCGTCTTGCCTCCTGGGCACGCGAGACCCGCGCCACAGTAACAAGTGACCGCGACTTTGCCGATCTGCTGCTTCGCCGCTTTGCCGCAAACTTCGCCTATGACACCAGCCTCGACCTGCCGGCAGACAATGCTCTGGACGCTTTCTTCTTCGAGGCGCGGCGCGGCTATTGCGCCTATTTCGCCACCGCCATGGCGACGGCGTTGCGGGCCGCGGGTATCGAGGCGAATATCGTGATGGGATATGCTGGCGGCATCTGGAACGGGTTTGGCGGATTCTGGACCATCCGCAACGCGGATGCCCATGCTTGGGTCGAGGCGCGGCTTGATGGCGGCATCTGGCAGCGGATCGACCCGACCATGGTCGTCAGGATCGGGGACGGGGGCAGTAGCGCCCTGATGCAGCCGGCTCCTGTCTTTGTCGATCCGGCCATGGCAGGTGATGCCGGCCTGCTGGCACGCATCCGGACAGCCGGCCAGTGGGTCGATGCTCTCAACACACGCATTACCATCGCCATCATGGATTACGGACAGGGCAGTTCGTCGGATGCCGCGCAGCGCGACAATGCCGCCTTCATCTTCCTTGGAATCGGGCTGGCGATGACCGGAGTGGCGGCGGCCGGCGCCTTGCTGGCACTTCGTCGCGCCCCTCCACAGAATCGTCTTGAACGCCGGTTTGAAAGGCTTGTCGCCGAGGCGGGAGACGCGGATCCGCGTCGCGCGGGAGAGACATTGATGGCGTTCGCCGACCGCCGCGCCGACGGGTTCGATGACGCGGCTGGCGCGTTGGCTCGCAGCCTGGCTGCCGCGATAACCGAGCTTCGTTTCTCGCCCCGCACGACCACCGACAGGGCGGCGGTGATCTCAGGCCTGAGGGAGCTTGGCAGGCATCTTGGTTCCGGCGCAGGCAGAAAATTTCGGCGTCGCACAGGATTGAAGGAGCAGGCGTGATGACGGCATTGAGGCCATTTCTTCTTTTTGTTCTTCCGGGTCTTCCTCTGCCGTTGGTCGCCGGCTGATATCCCTATTGCGGCTAGAGAGCGTCGATGCGGCGCTGTAAATATCCGGCAAGCCCGTCCGGATAGCCCGGCATGGCGGCAAGCGTGCCAAGCTGCTTGCGAAGTGAGGCCTTGCGTCTGCTGGATCCGGCGTCAAGTATCCGCGTAAGCAGGGCGTCATGCGCCTCCCGCGTGGCATCCGGCAACGGGTGCCAGCTGTAGATCGGCTCGGCGCTGCTCCGTCCGCGGACGCTGATCTCGTCGATTTTCAGAAGGTCATGTCCGCCCGCGCCGCGCGCCGTGTTATTGGCAAAGGTCAGCGGAAGACCGGTTTGCTTGCTGAAGGGCTCCAGCCGCGCCGCGAGGTTCACCGTGTCGCCGACCACCGAATAGGATAGGCGGGTTCGCGACCCGAAATTCCCGACCACGACCGTGCCGCTGGCCACCCCGACCCCGATGGCGATGCCGTCACCCTGCCATGCCTCCCCGAGTTCCGCCGCAAGGCGCGCGTTGATTGCCGGCACATGGGTCTGCAGCGCGATGGCGGCCGCCACCGCCCGGTCATGGTGGTCCTTCTGCGGCAGCGGGGCATTCCAGAACGCCATCACACAATCGCCGATGAATTTGTCCAGCGTGCCTTCATGCGCCATGATCACTTCGCTTGCCTCGTCAAGGATGATGTTGATCAGACGTGTCAGGACCTGCGGGCTTGCCGCCAGGGATTCGGACAGCGTGGTGAAGCCGCGCACATCCATGAACATCACCGAGACATCGGTGGTGACGCCGCCAAGCTCGGGCGCTGATCCGCTCTGTTCGATGGTGCGCACCATCTGGGGCGACAGATACTGGCCAAAGGCGCCGCGAAGCTGGCGCCGCGCCAGCTCGTCGGCGATGCCGCGCATCATCAGGCTGAAGGCGCCGGTGACCAGCACCATGCCGCCGGTCAGAACGGCATTTGACAGATACATCGCGTTCACGAACATGAAATATCCGCCGCCTGCCATCGCCGCTGTCGCCAGCCCGGTGACCGCCAGGCCGAGCGCGACCGGCGCGTGCGCGGCAATCAGCCCGACCAGGACAGCCAGCGCCGCGGCCGCAAGCAATTCACCGAAGATATAGACGATCGAGCTTTGCAGGGTAACGCCGCTGAGAAGCTGGTGAATCACCGCCAGGTGGATCGTCGGTCCGGGAATGGCGGCTTCGAGATTGGTCGAATGCGTATCCTTCAGCCCTGTCGCCGAACTGCCGATGATGATGAAGCTGTCGGTCAGCCTTTCCAGCCCGGTCTCGGTCAGGATGTCGGCCGCCGAGACCGTGGTGAATCTGTCCACCATGCCGTGATAGAGCGGCAGCCTGCCATGGGCATCAAGCGGCATGGTGATCTGGCCAGTGCGCAGCAGGTTCGTTCCGGTCCCGGCGTCAACCGCCTGTTTCAGGATGTGGCCACCGGCGCCCTGGGCGACACGCAACATGTCGGCTGTCAGCGAGGGCACAAGCCGGTCACCATGGCGGGCGACCATCGGGACATGACGGACGATGGAGTCGCGCTCCAGCGCCAGGCTGACAAACCCGGCCCCTGGCGCCTGCGCCACCTTTTCGACAGGAGACAGCAGCCCGCTTCCCTGCATCAGCGGCAGGGTGCTGTCGCCGATGACCGAGATGCTTCCGGGGACATAGGGCGGATTGGCGCTTGCCGCGTCTGTCAGCGACACAGCGATGACGGACGGGGTGTAGGACAGCATTTCGCCAAGAAGAGCGTCGCCATCGGGAAGGCTTCCTGCCAGCGCGCCATCCGCAAGGCCGCCAAGCTGTTCAATGGCGGCGGCGTTGAACCTGTCATCCTCTGACATCAGGATATCGACGCCGATCGCCAGAGGTTCGGCAAAGCCGATATTCTGCAACAGCACCGCCATATATTGCCGTGGCCAGGGCCACTGCCCGAAGGTTGCGAGGCTGGCCTCGTCGATATCGACAAACACCATTTTCCTGGCAAGATCGGCATCGCCGGTGAAGGGACGGATGCCCGTATATATATCAAGGCTTGTGTCGCGGGTGCGGCCGTCAAGGTCACCGATATCGACAATCGCCGACATCAGGAAGAGAAGGGGCAGGGCAACCGCCAGCGCCGTGAGTGCGAGCCTTCGCCGGAGCCGTCGCGCCACCGACCCGATCATCGGATGGCGTCACCGGCGGAGAAGATCGGAAGATAGAGCGCCACGACCATGACGCCGATCATCAGGCCGACAAACACGATCATCAGCGGTTCGATGATGGTCGACAGTCCATCCACCACCGCGGTGAACTCTTCCTCGTAATATTTCGCGATCGAGCTCAGCATCTCGTCCATGTTGCCGGTGCGCTCGCCAACCGCCATCAGCTGCGACAGCGCCACGGGGAATACCTTTTCATTGCCGAACAGGGTCGAAAGCGGCGCGCCGGTGGTGATCTTCAGCTTGATTCGCGCGGTGGCGTCCAGAAACTGCACATTGGTCGAAACTGTCTTTGCAACCTCCAGCGTATCAATCACCGACACGCCGGCAGCGAGAAGGTTCGCCATCAGCAGCGACATGCGCGCCACTGTCGACTTCACGATGATGTCGCCGACAAGCGGCAGCCGCAGGGCAATCATGCTTTTCGCCTTGCGATAGGCGCGGACGAATTTGTGAAGAAGCTTGTTGGTCAGCCAGATGACCGACACCGTTCCGATGATGCCAAGAACATTGCGGCCGTTCTGGATCCAGTTGCTGGCATCGACGATGGCCTGGGTCGGGCCGGGGAGCTCCGCCCCAAGGCCTTCATACATTTCCTGAAAGGTCGGCACGACATTGGTCAGCATGAAATACGAGATGCTGAGCGTGATCACGACAAGCGTGATCGGATAGAACATCGCCGACTTGATGCCGGCCTTGATGGCCTGCTGCTTTTCCAGCATTTCGACAAGCCGGTCGAGGAAGGTGTCGAGCTTGCCCGAGATCTCTCCGGCCTCGACCATGTTCAGATAGACGGAATCGAAATGCCGGCCATGCTCCTTGAAGGCGGCGGAGAGGGACGAGCCGCTGTTCAGCTTGTCAATCATCTGTCCGGTGACACGTTTCATGTTGGCGTTCGACGTCTGGCCCGAGACAAGCACCATCGCCTCGACGATCGGCAGGCCGGCCCGCATCATTGTCGAGATTTTCTTTGTGAAGATCAGGATTTCCTTGGCCGGGATGGAGCCGAACGGCCCCCATGTGATCTCGGCGTTGAGGCCGGTCTTCTTTTTCGGCTTGATTTCGGTGAGCACGACTTCGCGATAGCCATCGGCGCGAAGCTTCTGCTTTGCCAGCATGATGGTCTCGGCGTCGATCTCGCCCTTCTGCTTTTTGCCCTTCAGCCGCGCCTTGTACT
>JBMHCH010000183.1:0-9027 GCA_049890015.1 Puniceispirillaceae bacterium (SeqCode) | reverse complement strand
CGCACAGGCGCCGGATGGGCGTTATGTTTCCGCTTCACCGCGGCGGCCCGGCCCTGCTGCGGCGGCTGGATGACGGGCCGCCCGACATAATGGTTGCGGATGATGCCGAGGGCGCACGGCGTTCCTGACGCCTCGGCATAGCCGAGGGCCGCCGGCACTCCGGAGTCCGGTACCGGAATCACCATATCGGCGTCGATATCGGATTCGCGGGCCAGCTCGGCGCCGATTGCCTTTCTGGCGTGATAGACCCCGCGCCCCTCGACGACCGAGTCGGGCCGCGAGAAATAGACATACTCGAAAACACAGAACCGGGGCGATACCGGCTGGAAGGGTTTCGTGCTGTGCACCCCGGCCTTGTCGATGACAATCATCTCGCCCGGATCAAGCTCTCGCACGGGGGTCGCGCCGACGATGTCCAGGGCGCAGGACTCCGAAGCCAGAAGCCAGGTGTCGTCACGCTGGCCAAGCACCAGCGGGCGCACCCCATGGGGGTCGCGCACCCCGATCAGCATGTTGTCGGCAACACAGACAAGAGAATAGGCGCCGTCGATCTGCTTCAGCGCATCAACAAGCCGGTCGGTCACGCTGGCCTGATGCGACCGTGCCACCAGATGAACAATCACTTCGGTATCGGATGATGACTGAAAGAGGCTCCCGGTCTCGATCAGCGAGCCGCGAAGCCGCGCAGCGTTGGTCAGGTTGCCGTTATGCGCCAGCGCGAAGCCGCCAAAAGCAAGCTCTGACGAAAAGGGCTGGATCTCCATGAACGGGTTGACGTTGCCGCTTGTCGAATAGCGGTTATGCCCGATGGCGACATGTCCGCGGAGCTGCTGCATCTGCGGGGAGTCCGCGCCAAAATTGTCGCCGACATGGCCGAGGGCGCGATGCGCGTGGAAGGCTTCGCCATCATAGGTGACGATGCCGGCCGCCTCTTGGCCACGGTGTTGAAGCGCATGAAGCCCGAGGGCCGTCAGCACGCTTGCTTCGTCGCTGCCAAAGACGCCGAACACCCCGCATTCCTCATGGAAGCAGTCAAGCGGATCATGCTGAATGAGCGGCGTGGAGTGGGAAGCTGGCATCTGCTTTTGTCCTTGCAGTGTCACTGAACTTGAAACTGGTCATGGCAGTGCGACGTTCGGGGGTAGGTATCGTGGAAATGCCGCAACAAATCAAGCGCCGGCCGGTCAGGGCAACCCTTATTGCCGGGTATCGCCGGGATTTCGGTCATGAACCGCTTTCATCTTCCAGAAGCTCAAGGCCTTGGACGTCGCTTTCCTCGACAGTCGCCCCCACGGCTTCGCCCGCTTCCTGCAATTCCTCGGTGACGGGCGCCGCATCCGGAAGGTTGTCGACAATCTGGTCGCGCATGTCAGGCGGCAGCATGCCAGACATCAGATGCGCGCTTTCCCGCAGAGCTGGCGTAATCTGCGCATCGGTAACAAGCCCGGGAAGCTTGTCCTCCCCGTCAGCGCCGATCACCGCCCCGATATAGACAACCAAAACGACAACAAAACCGCGGATCAGGCCGAAGAGGAAGCCGAGCCACCGGTCGAGGCCGCCAAGACCGGCCTTGCTGAGGCCGGGCGAGACAACCGAAGAGAAGGCAAACCACAGCACCACAACGACAATGAAGGGAATGCCCCAGGCAAGAGCGCTGCTGATACCCTCGACCTTTATCATGCCAGTCAGCAGAGGCTCCAGATAGGGGGCGGTCAGCCGCGCCGCGATGATGGAGATCGGCCAGCCCGCCAGTCCCATGATCTCGCGGGTCAGGCCGCGAAGTGTTGCCAGGACACCAGAGACCACCAGAACGATGATGGTGGCGAAATCGACAATATTCAGGGCGGCAATGTCAAAGCTCATGGTCGCGGTCTCGTCGGTCCGGGAAGACAGGTCATGTTACACCGCCAAGGATCTCGATCAACTCGGCAAGAGTCGATGGCTGTGCCAGAGACAGGCCCTGCGGGGCGGCAAGTTTTTTCCGAGGACGCGGCATGACCGCCATGTCGAAGCCAAGCTTCGCGGATTCCTTCAGCCGTGCATCCGCCTGCGCCACCTGCCTGAGTTCCGCCGACAACGCCACTTCGCCGAAGAACACGCTTCGCGGCGGGGCAGGCCGTCCGGTGACCGACGAGATCAGCGCCGCGGCCACGGCGAGGTCCGCCGCCGTCTCGGAAATCTTCAGCCCGCCGGCCACATTCAGGAAGATATCGCGTCCGGACAGCGGAACGCCGCATCGCGCCTCGAGAACAGCTGTCAGCATCGCCAGCCTGCTGCTGTCCCAGCCGACGACATTGCGGCGCGGCGAGGCGAGGGTGGAAGGTGCGACAAGCGCCTCGATCTCGACCAGAACCGGGCGGCTGCCCTCGATTCCGGCAAAGACCACCGCGCCGGTAACATCGTCGCGCCTGTCGGCAAGGAACAGCTCGGACGGATTCGGTACCTCGGCAAGCCCGGTCTCGACCATCTCGAAGACACCGATTTCATCGGTGGCCCCGAACCTGTTCTTCACGCCGCGCAAAATGCGGAAATGATGCGACCTGTCGCCTTCGAAATAGAGCACCGTGTCGACCATATGTTCCAGCACGCGCGGTCCGGCGATGGCGCCATCCTTGGTGACGTGCCCGACCACCAGAAGCGCCACGTCATGTCCCTTCGCCGCGCGGATCAGTTCCTGCGCCGAGGCGCGCACCTGGCTGACCGTGCCGGGGGCGGAATCAAGGCTTGGGAGATACATCGTCTGGATGGAATCGATCACCACCACGTCGGGGCTTCCGGGTCCGCCAAGGGACGCGGCAATATCGGCGGCATTGGTGACGGTCGCCAGTTCGACATCGGCGCTGCCAAGCCCGAGCCGACGCGCCCGCATGCGCACCTGTTCGGCAGATTCCTCGCCTGATACATAGGCGGCCTTTGCCCCGGTGGCGGCAAGGCGGCAGACAAGCTGCAGAAGAAGCGTGGATTTGCCGATTCCCGGATCGCCGCCGATGAGCGTCGCCGACCCCTTGACCAGGCCGCCACCGGACACCCGGTCGAACTCGCCAAGGCCTGTCTTCATGCGCGGTGGTGGCGGTGTATCGTCGCTTGTGGCAAGCGGCTGCATCTCTATGCGGCGGCCGGTGACCTTCTTGCCGGGGCCTGAGGGCGTTTCTATCCGTTCTTCAACCAGCGTGTTCCAGGCCCCGCAATGATCACAGCGGCCCGACCATTTGCGATGGGCCCCGCCGCATTCCTGGCACACATAGCTGACCGAAGGCTTGGCCATCAATCGCCCCGCGCGGCGGCCTGTGCCGCCAGTGTCAGCGGCCCGTCCGCAAGGCCATGAACAAACTGGTGAACCTCGGGAATGCCGGTATTGTCCATTTCTGTCGCCGGGCCGCACCAGATGATTACCCCGTCGTGAACCATGGCCACCTTGTCGGCGATCCGCCGCACCGATGCCATGTCATGGCTGATGGTCAGGGCGGTGGCGCCAAGGCGGCGGACAGAATCAAGGATCAGCCTGTCGATCACGCCGCCTGTGATCGGGTCGAGCCCGGAGGTCGGCTCATCGAACAGCAGGATCTCGGGCTTGTCGGCGATGGCCCGCGCCAGCGCGACGCGTTTTTGCATGCCGCCTGACAGCTCCGCCGGATACTGGTCGATGACATGCGCCGCAAGGCCAAGCTGGGTGATTGTTTCGGCGGCGATGTCGCGCGCCTGCTGACGGGTCATCGCCTGCTGCTGGCGCAGTCTGAAGGTGACATTCTCCCAGATCGGCAGCGAATCGAACAGCGCACCGAACTGAAAGGTCATGCCGAAACGCCGCCGCATCTGCTCAAGCTGCTGGCGGCCTGCGCCGGTCATCTCGGTGCCGTCCACCCGGATCGATCCGCCATCCGCTCTAAGAAGCCCGAGAAGGCATTTCAGCGTCACCGACTTGCCGCAGCCCGATGTGCCGATGATGGCAAGCGATTCTTCCGGTGCGACCTCGATATCGATGCCGCGAAGTACCTGCTTGTCGCCAAAGGATTTGGTGACGCCCTGCATGACAATCTTTGGCGTTGCTGCCGGTTTTGTCTTTGCGCTCATATCAGGTCACCCGAAGAACAAGGCTGTGACAAGATAGTTGGAGATCAGGATCAGGATCGAGGAGGATACCACCGCGTTGGTTGTGGCCCGCCCGACACCTTCGGCCCCGCGCCCGGAATGATAGCCGTGATAGCATCCCATCAGCGCGATCAGGAACCCGAAGACAGCTGCCTTGATCAGGCCGAGCGTGACATCCGAGAACTGCAGATATTCAAGCGTCCGGCTGAGATAGACAGACGGGTTGAAGCCAAGCCTGTAGACCCCGACGAGATACCCGCCGAACACGCCGATCAGATCGCCGACCAGCACCAGAAAGGGAAGGCAGACTGTGCCGGCGACGATGCGCGGCGCGACAAGATACTGCATCGGGCGGGTCGACAGCGTGTCCAGAGCGTCAATCTGGTCAGTCACCCGCATGGTGCCGATTTCCGCCGCCATCGAAGCCCCGATACGTCCGGCCACCATCAGGCCTGCCAGCACCGGCCCCAATTCGCGCGTGACCGACAGCACGACGACGGTGGCGACAGTGTCCTCTGCCGAGAACCGCGCAAATCCAGTATAGGATTGCAGCGCCAGCACCATGCCGGAGAACAGCGTCGTCAAGCCAACGACGGGAAGCGAGAAATAGCCGATATCAACAATCTGCCGACCGAGCTGGCGAAGATAGAAGGGCGGCATCACCGTCCAGCGGACAGCCGTGCCGGTAAAGAGTGCAAGCCTGCCTATGGCCGCCAGAAAGGCGAGGGTTGTGCGTCCGATATTCCGAAGAAAGGCGATCATTCGATTTCCAGGTCAGGGCCGGCACCGCACAGACATGCGATGCCCGGCTCAATTTATGCCTCGGATTGCCGCTTTTGACCACCCTTGAAGCGCCGCGCCGGCCGCCTGCCAAGCTGTGTCAGGATTTCATAGCCGATGGTGCCGGCATCCCGCGCCATCTCGGCCAGCGGATAGGATTCGCCAAGCAGGGTGGCGTGCCCGGCCCCGTCGACCACAGCTTCGTCGATATCGGTGACATCCACTGTGATGCTGTCCATCGAAACGCGCCCGACCACCGGCGCCATCTTCCCGCCGATCTCCACGCTTGCCACATTGCCAAGGCTGCGTGGATAGCCATCGGCATAGCCGACGCCGATTGTGGCGATACGGGAGTCGCGTGACAGCATATGTGTTCCGTTATATCCCACTGCGTCACCCGCCGCGGCGCGTCGATGCTGCAGGATGCGTCCCTGCCAGATAACCGCCTGCCGCAGGGACGCCGACTGGCTGGTCTGCAGGCCGGTCATGTCCGCGCCGGCCGGATGCAGGCCATAGAGCGCGATTCCCGGGCGTGTCAGGTCGAATTGATAGGACGCGCCAAGGAAACATCCCCCGCTGTTGGCAAGGCTTGCCGGCATGTCCGGCAAGGGCCTCCGCAGCATCATGAAATCGGCGAGCTGGCGCGCGCTTGCGACATCATTCAGGTCCTCTGATGCCGAGAGATGGCTCATCAGCAGGCAGGGTGCCACGCCGTCAATCTCATTCGCGCCCGTCTCCAGGGCGGCCTGAAGCCAGGCAAGCTCGTCCCGGTCAAGCCCGAGCCTGGTCATGCCGGTATCGATGTGGAGAGCGGCAGCCATTGGGCGTTCGGCAGCGCGGCCTCTGGTCGCAAGTCTCTGATACTGCTCGAGAGTATTGACCACCGGTGTGATGCAGTGGCTGTCGAAGTCTGCTTCCTGACCGGCGTGGCACCCGCCAAGCGCAAGGATGCGCCGGTCCGGTTGACCGGCATCGTCGAGCGCCGCGCGAAGCGCCGCCGCCTCGGCAAGCGACATCACGAAAAAGGTCCGGCATCCGGCCTGCGCCAGAGCGGGGGCTATGACAGTCGCTCCCAGACCATAGCCGTCTGCCTTGACCACAGCGGCAGTCTCGGTTCCGCTGCCCGACAGGCTGTCCAGTATCCGCCAGTTGTGGGTGATGGCATCAAGATCGATGGTGATCAGGCTGTCTGCCTGCCCGAACTGCGAAAGGGTTGTGGTCATCGCGGGTGCGCCTCCCTAGAACCCCTCGGGGATCTGCCCATCGTCCTTCAGGTCGCTGAAGTGCGTGTAGCGCTTCTCGAAATGCACATTGATCGACCCGACCGGACCATGGCGATGCTTGGCGATGATCACTTCGGCCTTGTTCTCCGCGGCCTGGAGCTTGGCAAGATAGGCGTCATTCTTGACGTTGAACTGTTCTTCGCTCTCCCGCGGGTCGCGTTCCGGCTCTTTCTTGCTGAGGTAATATTCCTCGCGATAGATGAACAGCACGACATCGGCATCCTGCTCGATCGATCCTGATTCGCGAAGGTCGGACAGGTTGGGGCGCTTGTCCTCGCGCTGTTCGACAGCGCGTGACAGCTGCGAGAGCGCCAGCACGGGAACGTCGAGCTCCTTTGCCATGGCCTTGAGCGCGCGGCTGATATTCGAGATTTCCTGCACCCGGTTCTCCGGTTTCACGCCAAGCTGCGGCATCAGAAGCTGCAGATAGTCGATGACGATGAGTCCCAGTCCGGAGGTGCGTTTCATCCTGCGGGCGCGGCTGGCAACCTGCGAGACTGACAGCGACGGCGTGTCGTCGATGAAGAACGGCGCGACAGACAATGTGTTGCTGACCTCGACAAGCCGATCGAATTCCTCTGCGGACAGGTCGCCCTGGCGGATGGCGTTGGAATCGATCTGCGCCCGTTCGGACAGGATCCTGGTGCCCAGCTGCTCCGCCGCCATTTCCAACGAGAAAAAGGCCACAGGCGCGGCCTGTTCGCCGCTTCGTGTGGTCGTTGCCGTGTGAAAGGCCATTGTCGTCGCCAGCGCCGATTTGCCCATGGCCGGGCGGCCGGCGAGAATGATCAGGTCTGACCGGTGCATGCCACCCATAAGATTGTTCAGGTCGGTCAGGCCGGTGCTGTAACCGGACAGACCGCCATCACTCTTGCGCGCAATCGCAGCCTGGTTGATGGCTGCAGCGCTGACATTGTCGAAACCGCGAAGGCCGGTGCTTGCGTCACCGGTCTCGGCAAGCTGGAAAAGTTTTGCTTCCGCGGTCTCGATCTGCGTCGTCGCCGGCAGGTCGACATCCGGATGGGCCGCGTCCTGGATCACATCGTCACCGATCCGAATCAGCTCGCGCCGCAGGTGCGCCTCGTAGATGGTGGACGCGTAGTCGGAGGCCTGTGCAATGCTGATCACGCCATCGGCCAGCTCGCCAAGATAGTCTTCTATGGCCCCGTCCTGGCCGTCCTCGGCGTTGCTGAAGAAACTTTTCAGCGTGACAGGGTTGGCAAGCTGCCCCCGGTCGATCAGCCGCATCATGGTAGCGAAGATCCGGCCGTGGAGCGGGTCGTAGAAATGATCGGCGCGAAGCCTGTCGTCGATCTTTTCCATGACATCATTGTCGAGAAGGATTGCGCCGAGAAGGTTCTGCTCGGCGGGAAGGTTGTTCGGCAACTGACGCGTGGTGCCAAGACCGGCCGCCGCGTCCACGGTGCCTGGAAAGGCTTCGATATTGCTTGTTTCCTCTGCCATGAACAGCACCCTAGCAAAGGAGTGACCGGACGGCGCTATGTGAATGCTGTGGAATGTGGGGATAAGTCAAAAAAACTGGATCAGGGAAGCCGGACCCAAAAAAAAGCCGGGGCAGACCCCGGCTTTTCATATCTGTCTTGAAAAGGACGAATGCGAAGGGCTTGTTCAGCTCTCCTCGCCATCCTCTGCAGCGCCCTCTTCGGCTGGCGCTTCGTCAGCCGCTGCCTCGTCAGCAGGGGCCTCTTCGGCCGGGGCCTCGTCAGATGCTGCGTCATCGGCGGCCGCGAAGCCCTCGTCGATAGCATCGTCATCGTCGTCGATCATGCCGGTCACCGCGACACCAGTCTCAAGCTGTGTTTTCGCCTCGTCGAGCGAGCGCGCAACATTCACGGTGACACTGACGCTGACTTCGGGATGAAGGCGGATACGGGTGTCATGGAGGCCAAGGGTCTTGATGGCCTTTTCCATCACTACCTGGTTGCGGCTGATGGTGAAGCCGGCTTCAGTCACAGCTTCGGAGATGTCACGCGACGTCACCGAGCCAAACAGCTGTCCCATCTCGGACGCGGCACGAACCATGCTGACAGCCAGATTTTCCATCTTGCCTGCTTCGGTCTCTGCCTCGCTGCGGCGGCTCAGATTATCCGCCTCGCGCTGCGACTTTTCGGTTTCAAAACGCTCAAGATTGGCTTTGTTGGCGCGAAGGGCCTTGCCCTGAGGCAGCAGGAAGTTGCGGGCATAGCCCGGCTTCACCTTCACCACGTCGCCCATCTGGCCAAGCTTCTCGATACGTTCGAGCAGGATGATTTCCATTGCTTCTATCTCCTTGCGTCGCGCGCCGTTACGAGGTCACGTAGGGCATCAGCGCAAGGAAGCGGGCCCGCTTGATGGCGACTGCCAGTTCACGTTGCTTCTTTGCCGATACTGCCGAAATCCGCGACGGGACAATCTTGCCACGCTCGGATGTATAGCGCGACAGCAGCTTGGTGTCCTTGTAGTCAATCGGCTGCGCGTTCGGCCCGGAGAACGGGCAGGATTTGCGGCGGCGGCCAAACGGCTTGCGGACAGCTTCACGTTTGATTTCGAGTTGTGTCATCTTCTACTCCTCGCTCTTCGCTTCTTCAGAGGCGGCCTCTTCAGACTTGGCTTCCTGGCGTGGCGGGCGCGATCCACGGTCACCACGGTCACCACGGTCGCCCCGGTCGCCCCGGTCACCACGGTCACCCCGGTCACCACGCTCGCCCTTGTTCTGCATGATGATCGACGGGTTCTCGTCAACCTCCTCGATGCGGATATTCAGGAAGCGAAGAACATCCTCGTTCAGGCGCATGATCCGCTCATATTCCTTGAGCGTCTCGCCGTCGGTTTCGAGGTTGAACATGATGTAGTGGCCCTTGCGGTTCTTCTTGAT
>JBMHCH010000182.1:0-16641 GCA_049890015.1 Puniceispirillaceae bacterium (SeqCode) | reverse complement strand
GGAGACAAGGAAGGCTTTAACTGGAAGAGGGGAGGACGTCTTTATTGTCTTGGCGATGACAGCTATCAGATGATGAAGAAGGCGAAGCGCCTCAGGATGACCTTCAACGGCGAGCCCGTATCAGAGATCGATGTTAATGCGAGCTGGCTGACAGTCTTTGCAGGCCTCGTCTCTCAAAAGCTCCCCAAGGGCGACCCATACAAGGTGAAGGGCGTCGACAGACGCATCGTAAAAGCCTTCGTCACGGCGACGCTTGGGTCTGACGCCATCCCGGCCAGATGGCCTAGGGCTTTGAAGGCGAGCCTCGTTGAGGATGGTGTCGTCATTGGAAGGCGTCAGTCGATGGGCATCCTTTCTGAGGAGATCCTAAAGGCGCTCCCTGTCCTTGGCTTGTGGGGGGAGGCTTCATACCGCTGGAGTGACCTGATGTTTGCAGAAGCCATGGCCATGCAAGACGCCATGAAGAAGCTGATCGATGAACATGATGTCTGCTGTCTTATTGTTCATGACAGCCTCATTATACCCTCATCGAAGGCGTCTCTCGCGGCTGATGTCATCAGGTCTTCATTTGGCGCGAGACTTGGCGTAATTCCTCGTCTTTCATGCGCTTCTTCAAAAGGCCGTTTAAAGGCGATTTAAAGCCCTCTGAGTGCCCTCATAATCGGCTGGTAGGTGTGCTGCAAAAAGGCGTTCATATGGCCTCACGAGACTCTGAAGGGCCGGCAATCGCATGCATAAGTCTGCTTTGTCCCCTTCTTGTTTTAAAGAGAGCGTTCTTGGCCTTGATAATGTTCAGACAGAAGGCTTTCGATGCGACTATTTAGGTGTCTGTCCTGGTGTCTATCCGGGCGTCATTCTGGTCACAAATCGGTCACACAAGCGCGCCAAAAAGCATCCAATTCGGTCATGATTGCCTTGAAATGTCTCTGGCATGGCTGATAGGTTCACGCGTGTTAGCAGGGCGTCAAGCTTCTGATATCATGAGTTTATGATGTGTCTCTCGAAGCCTATTCGTGTGAATATCAGCGGGAGAGCACTACGTTGACATCGTAGGGGTCACAGGTTCAATCCCTGTCACGCCCACCATTTCCTCCTCCAGAACAATCCTGACAGCCTGATTTTGAACAAGGTTCAGTGGCTCCCTTCTGTCTCGGTCATGCTTCCCTGGCCCGCAAGGCCCAGGATCTGCCGAGCCTGTGCCGGTGTTGCGACAGGCCGCTCATGGCGGTCGCAGATCGCGACAACGCGTTCCACCAGCGCCGCGTTTGAAGGTGCCAGCGTTTCGCGAGTCATCCGGATATTGTCTTCAAGACCGGTGCGGGCATGTCCGCCTGCAGTGACACACCATTCATTGACCTCGATCTGGTGGCGACCAATGCCGGCGGCGCACCATTCGCTTCCCGGCAGAAGCCGCTCGACTGTCCTGATGTAATAGTCGAAGACATCGCGGTCGGCCGGCATGGCGTTCTTCACCCCCATGACAAACTGGACATAGGCCGGCCCCTTCAGCCGCCCGTCGGCCTGCATGGCGGCGGCCTGGTGGATGTGCGACAGATCGAAGGCCTCGACCTCTGGCTTGATGCCATAGGTGAGCATTTCCGCCGCCAGCCAGTCGACAAGGTCGGGCGGGTTCTCGTAGACACGGTTCGGGAAATTGTTCGACCCCACGGTCAGCGAGGCCATGTCCGGGCGCAGCGGCAGCATGCCGCCGCGTTCCTTGCCCGCCCCTGACCGGCCGCCGGTGGAAAACTGGATGATCATGCCGGGGCAGTGTTTCTCCAGCCCTTCCTTCAACCTGGAGAATCTCTCCGGATCGCTTGACGGGGTCTGGTCGTCATTGCGCACATGCGCATGGCAGATGGTGGCCCCGGCCTCGAAGGCGGCCTGCGTGCTCTCCACCTGCTCGTCCACTGTGATCGGCACCGCCGGTTTCATTTACTTGCGCGGCAGCGACCCGGTGATGGCAACGCAAATGATGCAGGGCTTTGTCATGGCCTATCCTTTTGGTGCAAGGACGAAATCAAATTCGACATCCCAGTAGAATTCACCGTCAAGACCGACTTCGGCGATGCGCGCCGGATCCTCCACGCGGTTGAATTCGGCAATCAGGCTTTCCTTCACACCAAACACTGCGTCGCTGTCGATATAGGGGTCGTCAGGGTCGAAGACATGGGTCGTGACCTCGTCGAAGCCGTCCTTGGAGACAATGTAATGAAGATGCGCCGGCCGGTTGCCATGGCGACCAAGGCCTTCCAGCAGCTTGCCGACCGGACCATCTGTCGGCACGGAATAGAATTTCGGCCTGACAGCCTTGAACCAGTAGCTTCCATCCGCGCCAGTACGAAAGACGCCGCGAAGGTTGAAATCCGGCTGGATGCCTTTCTGCTGGACGTCGTAGAAACCGTCGTCATTGGCCTGCCAGACATCGATCTTCACGCCTTCCAGAGCTTTGCCGTCAATATCCAGAACGCGGCCGCGCACCACCATGTCTTCGCCCTTGCCGTCGAGACAGATATTGGTGCCCATCTCATATTCCGGCGTGCCGCCAATATGGAACGGTCCCAGAACCGTGTTCTCCGACGCGCCGGCCGGACGCCGTGAATTGATCGCATCCACCAGCATCGAGACGCCAAGCACATCCGACAACAGGATATATTCCTGGCGCCAGTCATCGCATTTATGGCCGGTGGCCGTCAGGAACGTGATGGCCTGCATCCATTCCTCCTGCGTCGGCTCGATTTCCTTGACCGCTGCATGAAGGTGGCGGATCACCACATCCATCACTTCGCGAAGACGTTCGTCCCTGGCATCCACATTCTGCCCGGTGACGATATCGGCGGAATTCTGTTCGTTGAAATGGGCGTTTGCCATAAAGAAGCTCCTGGCGGGCGAGAATTGTTTCTGGCACATGTCTGAGATCACCCTCCGGATCGGGGGTCATATCAACCGCACGCCAACCGACATGCTGGACCGGCCTGACAGGCGGAAGCCGGTCTCCGGCATTTCCGGATAGCGAGCCACCTCACCGACATGGTCGGAATGGGGCTGGCGCGGGCCGGCGACATGCGCCGCCATGTCGAGATCCAGTTCTGCACCACCGGCCGCAGCCGCGTCAATCCATGCCTGCCCGCCTGTGCCGGTGAGGACAGGGAACATGACCTTGCCGCCGGGTTCGAGGTGCTGACCAATGGAAAAATCGATCCTGGCATCCTGCCGAACCGCGCCCGGCAACAGCAGGATTTGCCAGCTTCATCGGGTCCGAGCCCAAATAACTTGACGACATGATCACGCGGCGCGAGCAGAATGTTCTTGCGCGCCTGTAACATTGCCCCGCGGCATGGCCGTCATTTACATTGGTTTTCGCTGCATATCGGATGAAGAACAGATCATGAGCTCTAGGCCACTTATATTATCCCTTGCGGTGATTCTTGCCATCCTGTCAGCACCTGCAAGCCTGGTCGCCCAGCCGAAGACCATGTCGCTCCAGCTGACCTATGAAGTGGAGTGGGGGGAAGTGGGCGTTGCGACCACCACCGCTGACTGGATCTTTGATGAGGACCGATTTGAACTTGTGGCCACGTCCCGGACTGTCGGTCTGACCGACGCGCTTCGGGGGTATCGGGGCCGCACGGAACTTGTCGGCAGGATTGAGGACGGACGATATGTGCCGCACAGGCTTGCCATCTCGGGTGTGTCGAAGCGCCGTTCGCGGGAAGCGTTTACAACATGGGCGCCGCGGACCGGTTCCAGCGCCACCCAGCGACAGCCTGAACTGGATCTGGACAAGGTGTTTCCGTTGAAAGATGAGCATATCGACGGCGCGACCGATCCGTTCAGCGCGATGCTGAACGCGTTGAACACCGTCGCGCAGACCGGATCATGCGACGGGTCGGCGCGAATCTATGATGGTCTGCGGACGTCCATCCTTACGCTGCATGATTTCGGAACGAAGCTGCTGGAAAAGGATCGGGCCTTTGCCTATGAGGGCAGGGCGTTGGCGTGCGGGATGGTCGGCAAGCCGACCGGCGGTCATCAGCGAAAGTCACGCTGGCGCAAAAAGCAGCCAAAGCCCGAAGATGTCCTGATATTCATTGCAGAGGTCCGGCCAGGCCTGTTTCTGCCCGTACGGTTGCAGGCCAAGTCATTCCTGGGCACGGTAACCGCAAGGCTGGCAATGCCAAGCGTGAAGCTTTCCAGGAATTGATAGATCAAAGGCCTGAAAGGACGAGGGGAACAGGCGGGAGCTGCTGTCATCTCGAGGCCGCTCAACTTCATCTGTCTTCAGGTATTGTGCGGGCACAGGCAAGATCCGAGACGCCGCGCGACAGCGTCGGTTGCGAGACGGCCAGAACCTCAGCCGTGGCAGACAAGGACCCTGCCTCAAAGATGATGTGAAGATGGTAGAGCAACTTTGGATCAAGTCTGGTGCGCATGAGAGCTGTCGATCGGTGGCGCCATCGTTGTTCCATTATCTATTCATATCTGCATAGATTGCCGGATATTTTCTATTTACATATGGCGTCTGTAGCTCAAGGCTGAACCCCTCAAGTCTGTCGAGGCGCGGGTCGCGTTCCGCCCGGACGCTTCCTCCTATGATTTCCGAAAGGCAGGATGATGATACTTCAATCGGATTGCCCGGGAGGCATGGCATGAGACTGGCACTGACAGGCGGCGCAACGGGCATCGGCGCGGCAACAGTGGAGCGACTTCGCGCCGACGGACATGAGATCGTGATTTTCGACATTCAGGAGCCGGAAGGCGACGGGCGCTGGATCAGGCTCGATTTGATGGATGAAGGATCGATCGCGGCTGCGCTGGAGGCCGCTGACGGCAGCTTTGACGGCCTCGTCTCGATTGCCGGCATCCCGCCGCGAGGCGACAATGAGGTGGCTTGCCTGACAGTCAACACGCTCGCAACCTGCGCCTTCATCGACGGCTTCATGCCAAAGCTGAATGAGGGGGCGGCGCTGGTGACCGTTGCCTCGCGCGCCGGCATGGCCTGGCAGGGCAATCTCGACCAGCTCGACGATCTGCTGGCACAGACGCCGGCAAGCCTTGCCGGCTGGTGCGCGGCGAACGAGGTGGACGCCACCAGGGCCTATATCCTGTCGAAGCAGGCCATCATCTACTGGCACCAGCGCGCGGTGACGCCGCATATCGGCAGGCACCGGTTTGTGACGGTCAGCCCGTCGGCCGTCAGCACCGGCATTCTGGATGACTTCGTCAAGGCCTTTGGCCCGATGGTGGCCGCGAATCTGGCGCGGGTTGGCCGCTCCGGAACACCTGAAGAGGTTGCGGAGCTGATTGCTTTCTGCCTGTCGCCGGCGGCAAGCTGGATCAATGGCGTCGATGTCGTCACCGATGGCGGCATGGGCGCCATGGCCATGATGGCACAGCGCAACGGGGGGTGACGCCATGGACGCCGCAAGGACAGATCTGTTCATCAATTCCCACGGGCCGACCACCCAGGACGGGCTGTCGCCCTCCGGCGAGGCCAGGTAGACGTCCGACAAATGAGCAAAGCACGCAACATCCTTTTCATCATGTTCGACCAGCTGCGCTTCGACTATCTCAGCTGTGCCGGCCATCCGCATCTTCACACGCCGAACATTGACTGGCTGGCCAGCAAATCCGTTCGCTTTGACCGGGCCTATGTGCAGTCGCCTGTCTGCGGCGCCTCGCGCATGTCGTTCTATACGGGCCGGTATATCAGCTCGCACGGATCCACCTGGAACGGCATTCCGCTCAGGGTCGGTGAATGGACCATGGGGGATCACCTTCGCGAGGCGGGGATGGACTCCTTGCTGGTCGGCAAGACCCACATGGAGGCCGATGCCGATGGCATGGAGCGGCTTGGCCTTGCCCCCGACAGCATCATCGGCGCGCGGCTTGCCGAATGCGGGTTCGACGTTCTGGTGCGCGATGACGGGCTGTGGGGCACCGGCCCGGACGGCAATTATGACAACAGGGACTCCCCCTACAACGCCTATCTCCGCCAACAGGGCTATGAGGCGGAGAATCCCTGGCATGACTATGCCAATGCCGGGATCGACGATGATGGCAACATCGCCTCCGGCTGGGTCTACGCCAATGCCGGCAAGCCGGCGAATATCCGCGAGGAGGATTCCGAAACGCCCTGGCTGACCCGCGAGATGATCAGCTTTCTTGAGGATGGCGCGCCCCGGCGCGAGCGCCCATGGATGTGCCATCTCAGCTACATCAAGCCGCACTGGCCCTATATCGTGCCGGCGCCCTATCACGACATGTACGGTCCGAACAGCTTCATTCCGGTCACCCGGCATGAGGATGAGCTTGCCGACCCGCATCCGGTCTATGCCGCCTTTTCCAACAATGTCATCGGCACGGCCTTCAAGCAGGATGCGGTGCGCGAAAGCGCGCTTGGCGCCTATATGGGGCTGATCAAGCAGATCGATGACCAGATGGGCCTTCTCTTCCGGCATCTTCGCGACAGTGGGCAGATGGAGAATACGGTGATTGTCATCACCTCGGACCATGGCGACTATCTTGGCGACCACTGGCTCGGCGAGAAGGACCTGTTCCATGACCCGTCGGTGAAGGTGCCGATGATCATCTATGATCCGTCACCCGAGGCCGACGCCACGCGCGGCACGGTCTGTGATGCGCTGGTCGAATCCATCGATCTGGTGCCGACCTTTGTCGAGATTGCCGGCGGAACGCCGCGCGACGAATGGCTGGAAGGGCGCTCGCTGATGCCGCTGCTGCGCGGGGAGAGGCCGTCAGACTGGCGGCAATACGCCATCAGCGAATATGACTATTCGATCACGCCGATGGCGGGCCGGCTCGGCCTTGCGCCAAAGGAGGCCCGGCTGTTCATGGTGGCGGATGAGCGCTGGAAATTCATGCATGCCGAAGGCGGCTTCCCGCCGATGCTGTTCGACCTGCATAATGACCCGATGGAGTTGCGCGATCTTGGCCGCGACCCCGCCTATGGTGATGCCGTGGCGCAGTGCTATGACAGGCTGTTCGAATGGGCGCGCCGCTGTGCCCAGCGGACCACCGTCAGCGACCAGCAGCTTCTTGACCGGCGTGGCAAGACCCGGCGCAAGGGAATCGTGCTTGGCATCGCCGATGAGGCGGCAGCCGAGGACAATGCCGACATTCTCAGCCTCTATCGCGGCAAGGCGAAGCAGCGCCATATCTAGCAGTTCAAGAAGCGCGTTTACCCGGGTCTGGTTGATTTGCCGGCAGCTGCGGCCCTCCCCAAGGTCGGCAAGAACCTGCGCGGCGGCTGATCTGATCTCCCTCCAGATTCGCGGGCACGCTCAGGTCTTGATGAGGAAGGGCTGCAGGCTTTCGGCAAACAGCTCCATGAATTCGAGAGTCACCATCGATGGCTGCTGTGTAATCGGTCGCACCAGGGAAATCCGGTGGGGCAGGGCCGGCGCAAAGGGCCGGAAGGCGAGTCCCTGCCTGGTGTATTTCATGGCATCCAGTTCGGACACCACCGCCACTCCCGTTCCCTGGCACACAAGCTCGCAGGCTGCTGTGAACTGCCTGATTTCCAGCAGGGAGTTGAATGTCGCCTGTTCTGTCTGAAATGCCTTTGACAGCTGGCTGAAGAATTCGCTGTCGCGTCTCGTGTGAATGATGTTTTCCGTCGCCATGTCGGTTGGTGTTATCACCTCGCGTGTTTCAAATTCATGGCCAGACGGGAACACGCACACGGTTCTGATTTCAAGATGAGTGCTGTCGATGGTAGGATGACCGGCAAATCCGTCGGTAATGCCGAAATCATATTGCTCGCCGATCATCCATTCGAGGATTCGCTCTGGCCGGTCGGGTTCGATTGTCATGCTGACGCCAGGCCGCTCTTTCAGGAATGTCGCGACGATTTCTGGCAGATGGCTGGTTGCGAAGCCCGGCAGGCACGCGATCCTGATATGTCCCGCCCGACGCTTTGTGATTTCCTGGCTGACGTCCGAGATCTGGCGCATCAGTTCCAGAACACGGCGGATATCAGGCTGAAGAAACCGCACTTCCTGGGAGGGGGTCAGTTGTCCCCTGTTCCTGTCAAACAGCGAAAAACCTAGATTTTCACCAAGATCGGACAGAAGCCTGCTGACCGCCGGTTGACTGATCCCAAGCTCGGCTGCCGCATTGGTTATCGACCCGTGATCTGAAACCGCCATCAGCGCTTCCAGCTGGCGAAGCCGTAATTTTCCCCGGTTCATTTCCAACCTTGAGTTCAAAATCATAACATTATGTTATAATAGATTTATTATTTTACAGTTCAAATTATATTTTGAGCGCTGTATCGTTGTCGCAATCGGCGGACCGTCGGACGGTATCGCCACCTAAATAAATGGAAAGATGCACCACCAAAAGGTGCCTTGGAGGAAACATGAAAAAGAGCCTGATTGGTGCCCTCGCGGTCACCAGCACCTTGCTGTCTCCCATGGCTGCAATGGCGCAAACCGAAGTCCATTTCTGGCACGCCTTTACCGGTCGCCTCGGTGAGCTGGTGAAAGGCCAGGTTGCGGACTTTAACGCCAGCCAGAAGGATTATGTCGTCGTTGAAAGCCATAAGGGCAACTATTCCGAAACGCTGAATGCCGGCATTGCCGCCTTCCGCGCGAACGAACAGCCCCATATTCTCATGGTGTTCGAAGTCGGCACAGCAACCATGATGGCCGCTGGCGGCGCCATCAAGCCGGTCTACGAAGTGATGGCTGAAAGCGGCGCGTCCTTTGACCCCGATGCCTATATCGGCGCTGTCAAAGGCTATTACACGACAACTGGCGGCGACATGCTGTCACTGCCGTTCAACTCCTCGACACCGGTTCTCTGGGTGAACCGTGATGCGATGAGCGCTGCCGGGGTTGATCCGGACACGGTTATGTCGACCTGGGAGCAGGTGGATGACGTTCTTGCCAAACTGAAGGCCGGCGGCGAGGATTGCCCGCTTGTTACAGCCTGGCAGAGCTGGATCCATCTTGAGAACTTCTCCGCCTATCACAATGTTCCCTTTGCATCCAAGGATAATGGTTTTGCCGGCCTTGACACTGAGCTGATGCTGAATGGCAAGGCGCAGGTGGCCCATCTGTCGAAGATGGCTGAATGGGCAAAGGACGGCAAATTCATCTATACCGGACGCCGCAATGAAGGTGGCGCGAATTTCCGCTCCGGCGAATGCGCGCTCTTCACTGAAAGTTCTGCCGGTTATGCTGGCATCAGCTCGGAAGCGAAGTTCAATTTCGAGGTGCGGCCACTGCCTTACTGGAAGGCCCTGGCCGACGCGCCGCAGAATACCATCATCGGTGGTGCTTCCTTGTGGGTCATGTCGGGTCACGGGGATGCAGAATATAAGGGCGCGGGTGAATTTCTGAGCTTCCTGTCGACATCGGATGTCCAGGCTGCCTGGCACCAGAACACCGGCTACCTTCCGATCACTGCCGAAGCTGGTGAGGCGACACGTGCCGCCGGTTTCTATGACAAGAACCCGGGCACCGATATCGCCGTGATCCAGATGACGGCGAACCAGCCGACGGCCAATTCCAAGGGTCTTCGTCTTGGCTCCTTCGATCAGATTCGCGGGATCATTGATGAAGAGCTGGAAGCCATCTGGTCTGGCGACAAGTCGGCGCAACAGGCCATGGACAGCGCCAAGGCCCGCGGTGACGCGCTGCTGCGGCGGTTCGAGGCAGCCAACCGCTAGTGCAAAATCTGGAGCGGGCCATTATCAGGCCCGCTCCAATTTGGTGCCGGAGCAGGATCTTGGAAAAGCGCGTAACATTTCGCGGATGGTTGCTGCCAGCCTTGCTGATTGCGCCCCAGATCATCATCTCCGCCGTTTTCTTCTTTTATCCGGCAGGGCAGGCCATCTGGCAGTCCCTGTTCATTCCCGACCCGTTTGGACTGTCGGCCCAGTTTGTCGGGCTTGGCAACTTTGAATTCCTGTTGTCCGACCCCTATTACCGGGCGTCATTCCTGACAACTGCGGTGTTTTCAATCCTTGTCACGTTGTGCGCCATGATCCCGGCGCTGTTTCTCGCGGTCCTCGCTGATCGCCTTATCAAGAGTTCCGGCGCCTACCGCACGCTTCTGATCTGGCCCTATGCTGTGGCGCCTGCGGTTGCCGGTGTGCTGTGGCTCTTCATGTTCAACACGCGTGTCGGCGTTGTGTCCTGGTATCTTGGGCAGATCGGATATGAGTGGAACCATGTCCTGAATGGGGGCGAAGCCATGGGGCTTGTGGTTGTAGCCTCGGCCTGGGGCAGGATCAGCTATAATTTTCTGTTCTTCTT
The DNA here is from genome assembly GCA_049890015.1 of Puniceispirillaceae bacterium (SeqCode). Classification (GTDB taxonomy): domain Bacteria; phylum Pseudomonadota; class Alphaproteobacteria; order Puniceispirillales; family Puniceispirillaceae; genus UBA8309. The sequence goes on along the minus strand of JBMHCH010000182.1, from coordinate 6,355 downwards.
TGCGGCCCTTCAGGCTGTGCCGCGCTCGGTGATCGAGGCGGCCGCGATAGATGGCGCACGTTTCTGGCGCCGGTTCTTCACGATTGTCCTGCCGCTGCTCTCGCCAACCACCTTCTTTCTGCTGGTGGTGAATATTGTCTATTCCTTCTTCGAGACCTTTGGCGTGATCCACACCATCACCTCTGGCGGGCCGCAGCAATCCACCACCATACTCGTCTACAAGGTGTTCGCCGACGGGTTCGTCGGCCAGGACCTCGGGTCATCTTCGGCGCAATCGGTGATTCTTCTGGTGATCGTCGGGCTGCTGACCGTGATCCAGTTCAAATATATTGAAAAGCGGGTGCATTACTGATGGCGGCGCAGGCACAGGGCATGGTTGAACGCCGCGGGGCCGGTCTGTGGCTGACGCATCTGTTGATGATCACGGGCGTATTGATCATCTTCTTTCCGATATGGCTTGCCTTTGTCGCCTCGACCGTGACGCAGCCGGACATCGTCTCGCCGCCAATGCCGATTTGGCCAGGCGGTCATTTCTGGGAAAACTACAGCGCGGCGCTGTTTTCCGGGGTGAATGTACCGGTGGCGCGGATGCTGATGAACAGCCTGATCATGGCTGTCGGAATCGCTGTGGGGAAAATCGCGATTTCTCTTTTGTCGGCCTTCGCCATTGTCTATTTCCGGTTTCCTGGACGAAGCTTCTTTTTCTGGACGATTTTCCTGACCCTGATGCTGCCGGTCGAGGTGCGGATCGTGCCGACCTTCGAGGTGGTTGCGGGCTTTGGCATGCTGAACAGCTATTATGGCCTGATCTTCCCTCTGATTGCGTCGGCCACCGCCACCTTCCTCTTCCGCCAGTTCTTTATGACGATCCCGGACGAGCTGGCGGAGGCCGCACGGGTGGATGGCGCCAGACCGATGCGCTTTTTTCTTGATATCGTCGTGCCGATGAGCCGGACCAATGTAGCGGCCCTGTTCGTCATCCTGTTTATCTATGGGTGGAACCAGTATCTCTGGCCGCTTCTGATCACCACCGATCCCGAGATGAACACCATAGTCATGGGGATCAAGCAGATGTTCCCCTCTGGCGATGACACCGCCGACTGGCCGGTTATCATGGCAACCTCCATCCTGGCGATGATTCCGCCGGTGATTGTTGTCATTTCGATGCAGAAGCTTTTTATCCGTGGACTTGTCGATAGCGAGAAATAGACGATGGCGACCCTAGAGCTGCAGAATGTCAGAAAAAGCTTCGGATCGGTCGAAGTCATTCACGGTGTCGATGTGCGGATCGCTGATGGCGAATTCATTGTCATTGTCGGCCCCTCGGGATGTGGCAAATCCACCTTGTTGAGAATGGTGGCCGGGCTGGAGACAGTCACATCTGGGGATGTCCTGATTGACGACGAGTCCGTGAATGAGAAGGAACCGATGGACCGCGACATCGCCATGGTCTTTCAGAATTACGCTCTCTATCCGCATATGTCGGTGCGGCAAAACATGGGATATGGGCTGAAGATTGCCGGTCTCGCCAAGGACATGATCGCGGCGAAGGTGGAAGATGCGGCGCGACTTCTGGAACTGGAAGATCTTCTGGACCGGAAGCCACGGCAACTGTCCGGCGGCCAGCGTCAGCGCGTGGCGATGGGGCGGGCCATTGTGCGCGAGCCGGCTGTCTTCCTGTTTGACGAACCCTTGTCCAATCTTGACGCCAAGCTGCGGGTCCAGATGCGTCTGGAAATCAAGGAACTGCAGAGCAAACTGGGGGTGACGTCATTGTATGTGACTCATGACCAGGTCGAGGCCATGACCATGGCGGACCGGATGATCGTGATGAATGAAGGCGTAACCGAACAGATCGGAACGCCTCTTGAGGTCTATGAGACGCCCCGAACGCTGTTCGCGGCGCAATTCATCGGCAGCCCCGCGATGAATATATGCGATGCCATCATTGATGGTGGACAAATCATTCTCCATAGGGCTGTTATCGGCCAGGCGGATGTGCGGGATGGAAATGTGAAAGTGGGAATCCGGCCCGAACATCTGGTTCCCGATAACAAGGGCGGTATCAACATGTCCCTGCAGATCGCAGAACCTTTGGGGGCGAATACATTGCTTCATGGCCGGATTCTGGACAGTGATCAGCCGATCACCGTGAGCCGCGCGGGGGTGCATCGCCTGGACGCTGAACAGGAAACCCAGCGGTATTCGGTGAAGGCCAGCCATATCCATCTTTTCGATCCTTCGACCGGAATGAGGCTGGAAGAATGAGCACATACCCACAGGTCGCGGCATTTTCAGGAGATGAGAATACCATCCGGATTGTCGGGCATCGCGGCGCGCGCGGCATTCTGCCGGAAAACAGCATCATCGGGTTCGACTTCGCGCTGTCGATCGGTGTCGATCTTCTCGAATTCGATGTCCTGATCTCTCGCGACGACATTCCGGTGATTACCCATAATCACGAATTTCACGGGTCCGCCGTTAGGGGCCCGGATGGCGCCTTTCTCAATGGCGATCATCCGCGTGTGGCGTCGCTGACCATGGCGGAAATCGAGCAGTTTGATATTGGCTGCTTGAATGCCGAGACAGAATATGGCCGCAGATTTCCCGACCAGGCCCAGATAGATGGCGTCAGGGTGCCTCGGTTAACGGAACTGCTGCATCTTGTTTCCCAGCCCCGGTATCACACAGCCTGCCTGATGCTGGAGTTGAAGTCGGATCCCGACCTGTCGCACGGCAGCGGGGAGCATGAGCGTATCGTGTCGGCCGTCTGCGACGAGCTGCGCGCGGCGGGGATGACGCAGCGGACGCTGCTTCACAGTTTTGACTGGGCGCTTCTTGCCGAATGCCGGCGGCAGGCGCCCGACATGCCGCTTTCCTTCCTGACCCAGCTACAGGACAACGGGCATGATGTCGGCGAGGAGTCCTCGATCCTTGTCACGCCGGATTTCGGCAACCTGGACACGTCCGTTCCGGATGAGGTCAGCAGGGCGGGAGGGGCGCTCTGGTGCCCCCATTTCACCGAACTCGATGCCGCTGATCTTGCACGCGCCCGCGAACTTGGCCTGGCTGTTGCTGTCTGGACGGTGAACGAGCCGCATGACATCGACGCCATGATTGATCTCGGGGTCGATGCCATTGTGACGGACTATCCCGGCCGCGTGCAGCGGCGATTGTCCGACCGCGGCCTGCGGTGGGGCCGCTGACACGACCGCCCGCTTTTGACGGCGGCGCCGCGGCCTGATCTCTCGTTTCGCGCACCTGGTTGCCGGCAAGCAGCCTATTTGTAGACGCTGCGCTGCCTGGAGAATTTTTCGACACGCCTGCGCCAGGCCCGATAGCTGCCCTTTCGCAGCTCAGACTGCATGAGCTTGTTCACCTGGTTTTCGTCAAGGCCGTAGAGTTCCTTTATCGTCTCGAAGGGAACCTTGTCCGACAGCGCCATCTCGATGATTTCGTCCTTATGTTCCATGTCACCTTCGTATCTGCCCCGAAGAGTTCGCCAGCTTCGGGATGCTGCCAGAGACGTTGCACGGCCTCTCTTCCGAAAAGATGTGTTCCGTCAGCTCACGGGACAAGCTGCTGGAAGACCACGCCCCTGAATGCCTGCCGGATGACCGGCGTGCCGTCCTCCTCATCTATGGCCTGCTCGATTTGCTTCCATATTGACTGGCAGGCCTTGAAAGCCTCGGCGTTCTCATATTCGAAAATCCACCCCACCATGGCCTTGCCTTCCTTGTTCCATATTTTGGTGCCGGTGATCCTCTTCATCCCGGCCTCTCTGAATCTGGGCATGAATCTTTCGAAGCGCTTGTCTGCCTGGTGGAGGTGAAACTCCATGTCCCGCTCGTTCGCGAAGGTCTCGATCGTGTAGTTGATCAGGGCTGGATGTGCGTCTGTCATGTTGAATGTCCCTCTATAGTCTTCGCGCGCCTGAACAGGTGCCGGTCAGCCGGACAGGTAGGCTGTGGTAAGCACGGGAAAGCTTGCAAAGCCAAACCGGCCTTCCTTTTCGGCTCTTGCCAGCTGAGCGCGCCACTCTTCCACGTCCTTGGCCTCCACCCCCTGGGAAAGGGCGAAATTCGCCATGACAGTCTCGGTATAGAGTGCTGGCGAGTTCCGGTCGCGCCGGGTGATGACGAAGGCCAGGGATGTGTCCTTGATGTGAGTGAAGCCGAGGCGGCCGAGTTTTCCCGGAAGCTCCATCGGCAGCATCTGATGGCTGCAATGTGCCCTGAAGGCATCGTGCATGGTGTTATTCAAACTCTCCTCTGCCCCATGAAATCTGAAATGATCCCAGAGAATTGAAATATTCACGAAGCTGGCGCCGAGCTTCAGAATGCGCCGGATCTCCGAAAGGGCGGCATCGACGTCGGGTATGTATTCAAGCGCCTGCGTGGATGTCGCGGCATCACAGCTGTTGTCTGTAAGTCCGGTATCGTCGGCACCCTTTTCCAGAAAGGATATGTTGGCGAACTCGCTGCAGCCGATCTTCGCCTGAGCCAGCTGGTCTGCGCTGGGGTCGAGGCCAATGACCTTCCCGGATTCGCCGACGGCCTTGGCAAGATGCCCCAACAGCTGTCCGGCGCCGCACCCGATGTCGATGATACGATCGCCTGGCGTGATTGTGAGGGCGTCCAATATTGCCTTGCGCCTGCCAATCCCGGCGATGCTTGCCGCCATAAGTCTCTGAAGACGCGCTACGTCATTGTCGAATTTCATGGTGAACCCTGCCTGAAGCTTTCCCTTGCAAAATTTTCCGTCATATTTCTGTGCTGTTTTCCCTTGGCCTTGCGACCTGATGGCGGTTGAGAGAACGGTGACCGGCTTTCGGCTTCCGCCCCGGTCATTGTGACGCCTTCAGAATTTATGTCCACCTGCCTGCAGGGCGGTGAATCCACGCTGTCGCGCCGCCCAGCCAGCGCAGAGTTCTACCGTCTTGCCGCGGGCCCGGCGTCGAACGTATCATGGCCACATGGTCATCGGAATGAACGAACGTCTCACTGGCAAGCTCTCCCGCATCCGGTCGGGTGCCTACAGGCCGGCCGACTTTATCATCGCTGATGCGAAGGATGCCGAGATGGGCGGCGGTATCGGCGGCCTTGGCTCGGTCGCAGATCGGGATGGAACGCGGCGGCCCGCGACAGCGCTGGATTACAGACAGGCGATGACGGACATGATATCGTCAGGCCTTGTCGACATCATGCTCACCTCACTGTCCTCTGCGGAAAGCCTTCACGAGGCGGATGCCTTCCGCGGCTCGGACGCGACCCAGGCCATCCGGCTGAACGACGCTACGGACATCTGGGGCTTCAGAGGCGCCTCTTACCGCACGCTTGCGGCGCTGCCCTTTCGAACGGCCAGGCTGGAACATGCGCGGCGGCTTGCGGCCCTTGGTCTATACGCTGTGACATTCTACAATGACCGCGACCTGGACGTGGCGACATCCGCGGCTTATCGGGACTTCAGGCAGGAAGCCGAGACGGTGGGCATGTCGCATTTTCTCGAGGTCTTCAACCCTGCCTTTCCGATCGATACCGGAAATGCCGACCTGGGCTCGTTCGTCAATGATGCCATCGTGAGATGTCTTGCCGGCGTCACCAGAAGCGAGAGCCCGCTGTTCCTCAAGATGCAGTTCAACGGCGCCAGGGCCATGGAGGAGCTGGCCTCCCACGATCCGGCGAACCTGATTGTCGGGGTTCTCGGCGGCGCGGCCGGAACGACAAGGGATACGTTCGAGCTTGTCGCCCAGACAGAGCGCTTTGGCGGCCGTGTCGCTCTGTTCGGAAGAAAGATCTACCAGGCCGAGGACGCGATCGGGATTGTTCGGCTGATGCGGTCTGTGATCGACGGTGACATCGGGACTGTCGAGGCTGTGAAGTCCTATCACGATACGCTCGCATCAAAGGGCATCCGGGCGGCGCGGCCCCTCACAGAGGATATGGAGGTCACCGACAAGGTCCTTCAGCCAGAGGCGGAATGATCCGCGCCGAAGACAGGTTTGGCATTGTCGCGGGCGGCACCTGGTGCGCTGACCATAACAAGCTTGTCGATCGCTGGCCCGGTGAGGAGGAGCAGGTCGTCATCATGGATGAAGAGGTCCGGGGCGGCGGTCCCGCCTGCAACCTCGCTGTCGGCATGAAGCGGCTTGACCCCGGGATGCCGGTCGCGACCATCGGTCTGCTTGGCGACGATGCTGACGGTCATGCCCTCAGACAGCAGGCAGAGGAGGAAGGCCTCGATTGTTCAGGATTGCTGATGCTTGACGGGCATAGAACGACCTTCACCGACGCATATACATCCAAGGCCAACGGACGCAGAACCCATCTGTATTTCCCCGGCACCAGCGGCCTGC
>JBMHCH010000181.1:0-9023 GCA_049890015.1 Puniceispirillaceae bacterium (SeqCode) | reverse complement strand
AGGCGTTCACGCGCGGTGAGCTTGCCCTTGCCATGCTGGGTGTCGATGCGGCGCTGGCCGCCGCCGAGGCGGGCCTTGTCACGCTTCGCCTCGAGTTCGGCAAGAATATCGGTCATCGGGCTGTTCCGGGTACGGTCTTGGAAAGATGCCGCCAGTTTATCGGAAAGGCGCGGCGGTTATCAATGTCTTTCCCCGGGGCCTTTCCCCCGGGCCCTTCCCCTGGCGGGACCGGCCGGATCAGCCGCCATGCGGGCGCAGCGCGCCTTTCTTCGCCTTGTTCCAGTACCGGAAGAAGCGGCCAAGGTCCGGCGGGTTGGCAAGCGTGACGAAGGGTGTGTCCTCAATCACGGTCAGCTCGACCCCGGGCGTGCCCTTGCTGACGGCGGCAAAGCTCGCCAGCATCGCCGGATCCGGGCTTGCCGGCATCAGGATTCGCGACACGCCCCTCGCAGCGGCAAGGCGCGGCAGCACCTCCTCCGCCCGGCCGGCATGGATCTCCAGCGCCGTATCGCCCGCCAGCTCGGCAAGGGTTTCATAGATGAACAGGCGTCGCTTCACCCCGACATGCGAAGCTGTGAGCCGCGAATCATCCCAGATGAAGACCGCCGAAGCCCCTCTGGCCGCGGCGGCGAATACCGGGTGCGTGCGGCGCAGCGCGCCTTCATGGAGCCAGACAAGATCAGCCATGTGGCCCTCCCATATGCGGGAACAGCAGCTCGGTCAGCCGTTCATAGCTTTGCGCCAGCACCAGATTATGTTTCGGAATGACGTTGATGTCAGGGCCGCTGTATTTCGCGACATTTTCCAGATTGAAAATGTAGGGCTTGTTGGAAAAGGTGCTGGCGATCCACTGCCAGGACAGGTTGTTGCTTGCCGGATCGGCGTCGACAAGATGGTCGAGAAACCACCGCGCCCCGGCCTGCCAGCCGACGCGCCGCCAGTGCACCGTGTAGGACGCCAGATACATGCGGGCGTGATTGTGGAGATAACCTGTCTCATGCAATGTCGCGATAAACTGGTCGATGCAGGCTACCCCGGTCTCGCCGGCGGCGATATCGTCAGGCAGCTCAGGGTCGTATTCGCTGGCGTCAAACCCTGTCTTGTAGGGCTCGACATCGGCCCAGATACGCTCGGGATGCGTCAGATAGAGCCTCTGCCAGTAATCGCGCCAGGCAAGTTCCTGGATGAATTTCTCGGCCTGCTTGGCATCACTGACAGAGGCAAGCGCGGCGTTGCGCACCTCGTCAAGGCTGAGAATGCCGTGCCGGATATAGGGCGACAGCCGGGTCACCGCGCCATCGAGATGATTGCGGCTTGCAGCGTAGGCGCGCGGATCGATGGCGGCCAGCGCCGCCTCCGCGGCGGCGCGGCCTCCTGCGGCGATGTCGGGAAGACCGGCCTTGCCGCCGGCATCGCCGCCAAGCGACCGGACATGGTCATATAGCGCGGACCGGTCCGCAAAGGAGACAGGAAGGGGGGTCAGATCAGTCATCGCCGGCAAATGGGGAGAGGGGCGTGAAATGTCCAGAGGCCTGTTGCCGCGACAGGCAACCGAGACAACCGACCGAGACAGGCGACGGCCTTCAGCCGTCATCGACGATATATTGCAGACTGTCCGCAAGAAGCGCCTGCCGCGTGGCGCGATGAGGCGCAACCTTGTCTTCGCTGCCGTTGTCTTCGCTGCCGTTCCTGTCGAGCCGAAGCAGCGAGACCGACAGGTCATAGCCTGCCAGCATCGAGAAGATCAGCATCGCCCGCCGATGTGTGTTCGCGCCGTCAAGCCGCGCCGCCAGCGGAATGATGACCTGTGCCTGAACCGCCTCAGACAGGGTCGGCGTGCAGGCCGGGCTTCCCGCCGCGCGGAGAAGGGCCAGCATCGGATCGAAGCGCCGCGCCACTTTCATGTCCATGACGCTTGCCGCACGCTCGCCAAACGCGGCCATCGGCCCGTCAAGGATCAGTCCCATGCCAAGATGCGGGACAATGGCGGCGAGAAACAACCCGTCCTTTGATCCGAAATATCGGCTGATCAGCGCGACATTGACCCCGGCCCGGCCGGCGATGGCGCGAAGCCCGGTGCCGTCATAGCCGGTCTCGGTGAATTGCGCGCGCGCCGCCGCCAGAATGGCTGTGCGGGTGCGTTCGGCGCGGCTGTCGGGATCAGGTGCCATGACCCAATATTAAACAACTGATTACTTTTGTCGATGAAAATATGTAAACATACGTTTATCAAAATACGGCGTCTCCTCCGTCGAATAAGGTAAACGAACGTTTACTTTTATGGCAAGATATTGATTTAGGTGGATATTACAAGGTTCATTTTCAGAGATTTGACAGGATGATCTTGGGAGGGGCGCGGCCCTGATCGATGTCGATGAAGGCTTCGGCGCCGTCATCAAGCGGGCGGATTTCCGCCCAGCCCTCGCCGCTGACCTTGCCGCTGGTCAGAAGCGCGAGCGCCTCGGCGAAATCCTCGTCGCGGTAGCAGTAGGCGCCAAGGAAGGCGATTTCCTGAAGGGTGATGCGGCGCGTATCCAGCCCGGGCTCATTGTCCTGGAGGCCGACATGAACAATGACACCGCCCGGGCGCACCATCATCGAGGCGGCGGCGCGGGTCGCACCCATGCCGACGGCGTCAATCACAAGATCGACGCGCCCTTCCTCCGGCCCTTCCTCTCGCGGATCATAGGTCGTTCCAAGGCCCAGCCCCTCCAGCATGGTACGGCGCAGGCTGTTGGTCTCGGCAATCCGCGGTGGGGCATAGCCACCTGCCTTCATCACCTGGGCGCAGAGAAGGCCGATGGCGCCGCCCCCCAGGATCACGCTTCGTGAGTCGCGGGCGGCACCGCCGCGTTCCGCGAGCCCCACCGTCCGCACGGCAACGGCCAGCGGCTCTGCCAGCGCGGCGTCCTGGAAGGACAGGCTGTCATCAAGCCGGGTCAGGTTGGCGTCCGGGATCATCACCTGCTCGGCGAAGGCGCCGGGATAACGCATGCCAATGAGCTCCCGGCTGCCGCACAGGTGCCGGTTGCCGGAGGTGCAGGCCTGGCAGGTTCCGCAGGACATCAGCGGATTGATGGCGACACGCGCGCCGGCATGCGCGCCACTACGGGCGACGCCGACAGCCTCGTGCCCCAGCACCAAGGGCGGGATACGGCGCTCGTCATGCCCATGCCAGGCATGCATGTCCGACCCGCAGATACCGCAGAAGGCGACATCGACAATGCTCTGGCCGGCGCCGGCCACAGGCGCTTCGACAGCGCGGATTTCACTTTCATTGGTGCCGGTATAGACAAGTGCCTTCATTTCGCGGTGAACCCCCCGTCAACCATCAGAACCTGGCCGGTGACATAGGCCGACGCCTCGGAACACAGGAACAGGATCGGCCCGTCAATATCCTCCAGCCTGCCATTGCGGCCAACGCAGGTCTGCGCCGCGTTCCGCGCCGCGCGGGCGTCGTCCGCGAAGACAGCGGCCGTCAGTTCGGTCGGAAAGAACCCGGGGCCGATGGCGTTCGCATTGATGCCGTCCGCGGACCAGGCCTCGGCCATGGCGCGGGTCATCTGACCGACCCCGCCCTTCGAGGCGCCATAGGCGATGCCGGAGGGAAAGGCGCGCGTTGTCTGGAGCGAGGCGAAATTCACAATCCTGCCCCAGCCTTTTGCCGCCATCGCCGGCACAAGAATCTGGCTGATGAAGAACGGCGCAGCAAGGTTCAGCCACTGGGTCTCGTTCCAGCTGTCCGGGGTGACCTCCTCAGCGGGCTGGCGCAGATTGACACCGGCGGCATGCACCAGAATATCGGGCGGCCCGAACATCCCGGCAGCGGCGTCGCACATGGCCGCCAATCCGGCCTCGTCCGACAGGTCCGCCGGCAGCGCGGCACGGCGCCCGCCAACATTGTCCTTGCCAGTATCCGCCCAGTCGGCAAGCGCCTCGGCGCGGCGCGCCACGCCGATGACATCGGCGCCAGCCTCGGCAAGCACGGTGGCGGCCCGCCGGCCCAGCCCCGAGCTGGCGCCGGTAACAAGCGCGACATGTCCCGCGAGGCTCACCATCTGCTGATGCGCTGACGCCATGCCGTTCTCCGCCCTCAGCTGGCGACCGTCGCCATGAAGCGTTCCTTGATCATCACCGGATCCATCTCGATCACCGGCACCTTGATGTTGCCGGATTCGCATTTCGAGACAATGACCGTGGCCTGTTTCGCCTCCAGCGCCGCCTTCACCTCGGCGGCGGTATCCTCGGCGGCGCATTCCACCACCCGGTCGCATCCGCAGGCGCGGGCCACATCGGCAAGCGAGGTGCGCATGCCGGCATAGGTCTTCTGGTCACCGGTGGAACCGTAGCTTCCATTGTCGATGATCAGAAGGATGAAATTCGGCACCTGGTTGTTGGCGATGGTCGGCAGGGTGCCGAGATTCATCAGAACCGAGCCGTCGCCATCGATGGCGATCACCGGCTTTGGCTGTGCCATCGCAAGGCCAAGTCCGATGGAGGAAGCCAGCCCCATCGTGCCAAGCATGTAGAAATTGCTCGGCTGGTCATCCAGAAGATGCATCTCCTGGCTTGGAAGGCCGATATTTGTGACAACCAGCTCGTCGGAAATGAGCGGGATCAGGGTCTTCAGTACATCGCTGCGGATCATTGTCTCAATATCCCTTCCAGAAGCTTGCATCCATCAGCACCGCAACCGGCTTGCGGGCCATATAGGCGTGGTTGAGGATCGCCGACAGCTCCTCGGCATCCTCTTCCTTGTGGAAATGGTAGGTGGGGATCGCCATGCGATCGAGAAGCGCCTTGGTATGGACCGCCATCTCGACCTGGCAGGCCACCGGCTCGCCGATCTCGCCGCGATAGCTGATCAGCATCGGCAGCGGAATGCGGTAATACTGGATCAGCGTGGCCAGCGCATTGATGGTCACGCCGATGGCGGTGTTCTGCATGATGATCGCCGGACGCTTGCCGCCCATGAAGGCGCCGGCGCACAGCCCCATCCCCTCATCCTCGCGGTTCGACGGGACATGGATCATGTCCGTCGACTGCTCGAGCTTCTCGATCACGCCGGCAAGCTGCTTGCAGGGCACGGTCGTCACAAAGCCCACATCATTGGCTTTCAGCGCATCCATAATGACATCATTCACTGACATCTTGTCATCGTCCTCTCGTCAGGGGCCTGTCGGCTCTGGTTGAACCCACCGGTCCGGGTTTGGGAAGGGACCGGGCCTTCAGGCCAGGTTTTCCCCGGGAAAATATTTGCGAAGCCGCGCATCGCCGGCGCGGGCATGCGCCTCCATGCCTTCCAGCCGCGATATGCGCGCTGCCGCCTGGCCGACCTCGCGGTTCGCCTCGCGGGTCATCCGCTGCGTCGTCACCACCTTCATGTATTTATGCACCGACAGGCCGCCCGTATAGTGGGCCGCGCCCTTTGTCGGCAGGATATGGTTGGTGCCAGAGCATTTGTCACCATAGGTGACGGTTGTCTCCTCGCCAATGAACAGCGAGCCGTAATTGCGAAGCGTCGCAGTGTACCAGTCATCCCGCGCGGTATGCACCTCGAGATGCTCGGCAGCATATTCGTCGGACACGGCGACAGCCTCTTCATCGCTGTCGCACAGGATCACCTCGCCATAGTCGCGCCAAGCGACGGTGGCGGCGTTGCGCGCCACCTCGGGAAGGGCCGCGATCAGCCCGTCCATCCGGCCCATCACATCCTCGGCAAGCTGGCGCGAGGTGGTGATCAGCCAGGCCGGTGAATCCGGACCATGCTCGGCCTGGCTCACCAGATCCTCGGCGACGATCTGCGCATCGGCACTGTCATCGGCGATCACCGCGATCTCGGTTGGGCCGGCGAACATGTCGATGCCGACGCGGCCATAGAGCATGCGCTTGGCCTCGGCGACAAACCTGTTGCCGGGACCGACAAGGATGCGTGCCGGCTTGCCGGTGAACAGCCCGTAGGTCATCGCCGCAATGCCCTGCACGCCGCCAAGCGCCAGAATGGTATCGGCACCGCACTGGTCCATCGCATAGAGAATGGCCGGGTTCGGGCCGGCATCGCCGCGCGGCGCGGTGCAGGCAACGATATGCTCGACACCGGCAACCCGCGCCGTGGCAATCGACATGATCGCCGACGCGACATGCGCATAGCGCCCGCCAGGCACATAGCATCCCGCCGTCTCGATCGGGATCAGCTTCTGACCCGCCCACAGGCCGGGCGACAGTTCGGTCTCGAACTCCTGGATCGACTGCTTCTGCGCCTCGGCGAATTTCGTCACCCGCTCATAGGAAAACCGGATGTCGTCCTTCAACTGCTGCGAAACCTCGTCGCCGGCAGCCTCGATCACGTCGCGCGACACCACGATCTCGCCATGATAGCCGTCCAGCTCCTTGCCATAGGCGATGGCGGCTTCCTCGCCGCCGGCCTCGATTCTGGCAAGCATCGTCTGGACGATCTGACGGGTTTCGTCGGTACCGGTCTGCGGGGTTTTCTCAGCGCGCTTCAGATAGGTAACGGCCATGTTTTTCTTATTCTCCGTAGATCAGGGTGGGAAGCCACAGGGCAATTTGCGGGAAGACGAAGATCAGGATCAGGCCAATGACCTGGATCACCATGAACTGCATCATGCCGAGATAGATGTCTTTCAGATCCCATTCCGGCACCACGCCCTTCAGGAAATAGGCGGACAGCGCCACCGGCGGACTGAGCCAGGCTGTCTGCAGATTGACCGCGACAAGAATGCCGAACCAGACAAGGTTCACATCAAGCTTGATCAGGACCGGGATCAGGATCGGCACGATGATCAGAACGATCGGCACCCATTCCAGAGGCCAGCCAAGAAGGAAGATCAGCGCCATGATGATCAGCAGGATCCAGGTCACCGAAATATCCCAGGACAGCAGGAATTCGGTCAGCAGCATCGGCGTGCCGAGGCGGGAGAAGACGGCGCCGAAGAAGTTCGACGCAGCCACCAGGAACAGGATCAGGACGGTAATCTCCAGCGTCTTGATCAGCGCATCATAGAACATCCGCGCCGACAGCTTGCGATAGGCGATGGTCAGCAGCAGCGCGCCGAAGGCACCGCAGCCCGCGCCCTCGGTCGGGGTGGCCCAGCCGAAAAGGATCGATCCCAGCGCGAAGGCGACAAGCGCCGAAGGCGGCACAAGACCCATGAAGAACTCGTACCAGAGGTCCGAGAAGAAGAAGCCTGAGGGCTTGTTGTCGCGGATCCAGCGGGAGCCGAAGAACATCAGCGTCATCCAGGCCAGCGGAATGACCAGCGAGGAGAACGGGAAGACCCCGGCAAGCGAGCCTGAAAAGGCCATCACGATCAGTGTGAAGAAGGTCAGGATCGAGCCGATCACCAGGATGGCTTCGAGCCAGTAATAGTCGGAGGTGACAGGCTGGTCCTCCTCGGGGAGCGTCGGACCAAGCGACGGGTTCAGCCAGCAGCGGATCAGCGCGAAGGCGGCGTACATGCCGGCCAGCATGATGCCGGGAATGATCGCCGCGGCGAACAGGTCTGTCACCGGGATCTGCAGCACCGGCCCCATCACGACAAGCATGATGGAGGGCGGGATGAGGATGCCGAGCGTGCCGCCAGCGGTGACGGTTCCCGCCGCAAGCCGCACATCATATCCAGACCGGTTCATGGTCTTCGCCGCCATGATTCCAAGGATGGTGACCGACGCGCCGACAATTCCGGTGGCAGCGGCGAAAATGGTCGAGACAAACAACACCGCCAGATACAGGGCCCCGCGTGTGCGCGAGAGCATCAGCTGCACCGAGGTGAACAGCCGCTCCATCAGACCGGCCTGCTCCATCATGATTCCCATGAAGACGAACAGCGGCACCGCGGCGAGCGTCTGTTCCAGCATCACATTGTTGAACTGCAGCGTCTGCAGATAGAAGACCATCTTGCCGCCAAAACCCCAGGCGCCAAAGACGAAGGCCAGGAAGATCAGGGTGAAGGAAATCGGAAAGCCGACAAAGATCGAGAACAGCATCACCGCGATCATGATAACCCCAATCATCGGCGGCGACACCCCGCCGGCGCCCTTGATGCCGCCGTCAAAGGCCTCGCCAAAGTTCATCTCGAAACTGAAGACATCCGGAAACAGGCTGTTGCAGAAGATCATCCCCAGAACGATCACATAGACAGGCAGCAGGCGGAGCACCCATTTCTGGATGGCGCCGGCGCCAAGCTGATGATAGGCGCGGAGAAACTCGGCCACACCCTGGAGCAGCAGAAGCAGCGCGCCGACCGGCATGGCGGTGCGCGCCGGGGCGAGCGGCGCCATCAGCGCCGTGTCCATCGAGCGTTCCCAGCTGACCCAGGCCTTGATGGTATATTCCGTCGAGACCCAGAAGAAGAACAGCATCGCCGGGAAATAGAACAGCAGATAGAGCGCCCCGTCGACGAGCGCCTGGGTGCGGGGCGACCAGTTGCGGAACAGGAAGTCGGCGCGAATATGGACCCCGCGCATCAGAGCGTAGCCGGCACCCATCATGAACATCGCACCAGAGAACATGCGGCTGGTGTCATAGGCCCAGTCTGTCGGGGCGATGAAGACCTTGCGCGCGACGACCTCATAGATCATCGCGAAGATCACCGGAACCAGCATCAGGCAGGTCAGCTTGCCGACCCAGTTGTTGAGGATATCGACATTGCCGACAATCATCCGCATCAGAGGATGCATGTCTTCCGGCGTGTCGCCAACCTCGCCGGCGCGTCGCTCGGCGATCAGCTCGTCAGCAATCTCGAGCTTTTCGATCTCTGGTTCCTGTGCCATGGGCTGCCCCTGTCGCCTTGCCGGTGTTCAAAGGATGTAAAGTGATCAAGAAAGGCGTGAACCGCGGCGGGCCACGGTTCACGCTGTGATGGTTTACTTCAGGCTGTTGGCATAGGCCATGCCGAGCTGCGCGTTGGAGCTCTGCGCACCCGACCAGAACGGAACCGCGATACGTGCGAAATCCTTCTGCGACTGCCATACCTCAGCAAAGAACTCGTTTTCCTGCGAGT
>JBMHCH010000180.1:0-6309 GCA_049890015.1 Puniceispirillaceae bacterium (SeqCode) | reverse complement strand
ATAGGCCTGAAACTCCGCGCCGCCAGCCTCCGCCATCACCTTCGTGATCGCAGCTGTCAGCGTCGTCTTGCCATGGTCAACATGGCCAATCGTGCCAATGTTCACATGAGGCTTGGAACGATCAAACTTTTCCTTGGACATCTTGTCTGTCTCCTATCTTCTCAGCGTCTTCAGGCCATCTTGGCGCGGACTTCGTCAGCCACGGCCTGCGGAACCTGTTCATAATGGTCGAACTGCATCGAGTACTGGGCACGGCCCTGCGACATCGAACGCAGCGTGTTGATATAGCCGAACATGTTGGCCAGCGGGACCATGGCGTCGATGGCGCGGGCATTACCGCGCTGGTCCATGCCGCCCACATTGCCACGACGGCTGTTCAGGTCACCGATGATGTCGCCCATATATTCCTCAGGCGTGATCACCTCGACCTTCATCACCGGCTCGAGCAGCTTCGGGGAAGCCTTTTGCATGGCCTCGCGGAAGGCGGCGCGCGCCGCGATCTCGAATGCCAGAACCGAGGAGTCGACATCGTGGCTGGCGCCGTCAATGAGCTCGCCCTCGAAGTCGATGACCGGGAAGCCAGCGATGCTGCCGGATTCCTTGGCCTGCTCCAGACCCTTTTCAACGCCCGGGACATATTCCCGCGGAACCGATCCGCCGACAACGGAGTTGGTGAAGCCGTAACCGCCTTCCTCACGGGGCCGGAAGATCATCTTCACCCGCGCGAACTGACCGGAGCCGCCCGACTGTTTCTTGTGGGTGTAGTCGATCTCGGCCTCGCGGGTGATGGTCTCGCGATAGGCCACCTGCGGCGCACCGATATTCGCCTCGACCTTGAACTCACGCTTCAGGCGGTCCACCAGAATGTCGAGATGAAGCTCGCCCATGCCACGCATGATGGTCTGTCCGGACTCCGGATCGGAGCTGACGCGGAAGGACGGATCCTCAGCAGCAAGTCGCTGCAGCCCGGTCGACTTCTTTTCCTGGTCGTTCTTCGATTTCGGCTCGATCGCAATCTCGATGACCGGATCGGGGAAGGTCATGGTTTCCAGAACAACCGGCTTGGTCGGGTCGCTCATGGTGTCGCCGGTGGTGGTCTCCTTCATGCCGGCAAGCGCCACGATGTCGCCGGCAAAGGCTTCCTCGATCTCCTCGCGGTTGTTGGAGTGCATCATCATCATCCGGCCGACGCGCTCGCGCTTGCCCTTGGTGGAGTTGAGGATGCTGTCGCCTTTCTTCAGCGAACCGGAATAGATCCGCAGGAAGGTCAGCGAGCCCACAAACGGGTCGTTCATGATCTTGAAGGCAAGACCGGACAGCGGCTCGGCATCGTCGGCATTGCGCTCGATGTCGCGGGTCTCGGTCGCGTCACCCGGCGCGAAGCCGGTATATGCCGGCACGTCAAGCGGACCAGGCAGGAAGTCGATGACAGCGTTCAGAAGCGGCTGCACGCCCTTGTTCTTGAAGGCGGAGCCGCAGAGGACCGGAACGAAGGACATGTTCAGGGTACCGAGACGAATAAGCCGGCGAAGGGTGGCTTCGTCCGGCTCGTTGCCTTCAAGGAAGGCTTCCATCACATCATCATCCTGCTCGACCGCGAGCTCGACAAGCTCGGCGCGCATCTCTGCGGCCTTGTCGGCGAGGTCGGCGCGGATATCCTGCACGACCCAGCTCGCGCCAAGGTCCTCGGAGTTCCAGACCCATTCCTTCATCTCGATCAGGTCGACAATGCCGGCGAACTCGTTCTCGGCGCCGATCGGGAACTGCACAGGTGCCGGGATGGCACCGGTGCGGTCGCGGATCATATCGACACAGTTGGAGAAGTCGGCGCCAATCTTGTCCATCTTGTTGACGAACACGATGCGCGGCACCGAATAGCGGTCGGCCTGACGCCACACAGTCTCGGTCTGCGGCTCGACACCGGCATTGGCGTCAAGAACGCAGACAGCGCCGTCAAGCACGGCCAGCGACCGCTCCACCTCGATGGTGAAGTCAACGTGGCCAGGCGTGTCGATGATGTTGAAGCGGAACTTGGCCTCGTCAGAGTCCGCGCCATACTCGCCTGTCGGGGTGGTGCCGTCATTCGTGCGGAACCAGAAACAGGTGGTTGCCGCCGAAGTGATGGTGATGCCCCGCTCCTGCTCTTGCTCCATCCAGTCCATGGTGGCGTTGCCGTCATGGACCTCCCCGATCTTGTGGGACCGGCCGGTGTAATAGAGGATCCGCTCCGTCGCGGTGGTCTTGCCGGCATCAATATGGGCCATGATGCCAAAATTCCGGTAGCGGTCGAGGGTGTACTCACGTGCCATTTCGGGATCTCCTGCCGAGGGCCTTACCAGCGATAATGCGAGAAAGCGCGGTTTGCTTCCGCCATCTTGTGGGTGTCTTCGCGTTTCTTCACCGCGTTGCCACGGTTGTTGGCAGCGTCCATCAGTTCGGAAGACAGACGATCCACCATCGTGGTCTCGCCACGCTTGCGCGAGCTGTCGATCAGCCAGCGGATCGCCAGTGCCTGCGCCCGCTCGGCCCGCACTTCGACGGGAACCTGGTAGGTCGCACCGCCGACACGGCGAGAGCGCACCTCAAGATGCGGACGGACATTCTCCAGAGCATCGTGAAAGACCTTCACAGGCTCGTTGCCCGACTTTTCCTGGATTCGGTCAAACGCGCCATAGACGATCTTTTCAGCCGTCGAACGCTTGCCGTCATACATCAGGCAGGACATGAATTTGGAAACAACAGTGTCCTTGAACTTCGCATCGGGGAGAACAGGACGTTTTTCGGCGCGGTGGCGACGTGACATGGAAGTCTTCCCTTACTTAGGACGCTTGGCGCCGTATTTCGAACGACGCTGGCGACGATCTGCGACGCCCTGGGTATCGAGCGTTCCGCGGATGATGTGATAGCGGACACCCGGAAGGTCTTTCACGCGTCCGCCGCGGATCATCACCACCGAGTGCTCCTGAAGGTTGTGACCCTCGCCGGGAATGTAGCTCGACACCTCGAAACCGTTGGTCAGGCGCACACGTGCGACTTTCCGCAGGGCCGAGTTCGGCTTCTTTGGCGTGGTCGTATAGACCCGCGTGCACACGCCGCGCTTCTGCGGACATGCTTCCATCGCAGGAACCTTGGTACGGGCAACCGGACGCTTGCGTCCGTGCCGGATCAACTGGTTAATGGTTGGCATTTCTGCCCCTTTTCGTCTCAACCAAATAGAGCACTTAACGTGCAAAAAGGGCGGGTCTTCCCTCTCGAACGGGAAGGCCTCCCTGTCATCAGCGCCCAGACGGGCCTGTTTTTCGTCACCTATATACCGACCCAGCGTCTAGCCCGAAGTGAACGGTGATCGTTCATATGGGCTACCACCTGCGCCAAAAGGTGAGCGGAACCTATGTCAGCGGCACCGAAGGGTCAAGCAGTTTTTACCGCAATCCTCCGGTGACGCCCGAATTTCTCGCCAGCTCCCGAATGCCGCGAATTCCCGGCCTTGAACCGGGATATCCGGGCATTTTCCGGCCGATCAGACGTCGGCCTGTGCCTCTTCGGCAGCGGCCGCGAAGCCGTCGCCGCCTTCAAGACCGGCATCCTCGAGCGCCGGAGTCGCTGCAGCCCGCTCTTCCATGATCACACGATCACGGTCTGCAGCGATTCGGCGAAGCCGCTTCATCACCGAGCCTGTGCCCGCCGGGATCAGACGGCCGACAATGACGTTCTCCTTCAGGCCGTCAAGCGTGTCCTGGCGACCGCTGACCGACGCTTCGGTCAGTACGCGGGTGGTCTCCTGGAACGATGCGGCGGATATGAAGGAGCGCGTCTGCAGCGACGCCTTGGTGATGCCAAGAAGCACCGGATGCGCCGCCGCCGGGCGGAGCCCTTCGGCTTCCAGCGACGCGTTGGAAGCGGCGAACTCCTCGCGATCAACCTGTTCACCGATCAGGAAGGTGCTGTCGCCGGCGTCGGTGACCTCGACCTTCTGCAGCATCTGGCGAACAATCACCTCGATGTGCTTGTCGTTGATCTTCACGCCCTGCAGACGATAGACGTCCTGGATTTCCTTCACCAGATAGGCCGCCAGCTGCTCGACACCCAGGATGGCCAGGATGTCGTGCGGGACCGGGCTGCCATCAAGAAGAAGGTCTCCCTTGCGGACAAGGTCGCCCTCATTCACCGCCAGCGGCCGGCCCTTCGGCAGCAGATATTCGACCGGATCGCCGTCGCCCTCGACCGGCACCACGCGGATCCGGCGCTTTGCCTTGTAGTCATTGCCGAACTCGACACGGCCGTCCGATTCCGAGATCACTGCGAAATCCTTCGGCTTGCGGGCCTCGAACAGCTCGGCGACACGCGGCAGACCACCGGTGATGTCACGTGTCTTCGACGATTCACGCGGGATACGGGCAAGGACGTCGCCGGCCTGGACCTCGGCACCGCTGTCGACAGACAGGATGGCGCCAGCCGACATGAAGTAGCGGGCCTCGAGACCGTTCGCCAGGGTCAGAACCTCGCCCTTGTCGTCACGAAGCGTGATCCGCGGACGAAGATTCGCGCCGCCGGCCGATGCCTTCCAGTCGACAACCTCGCGGCTGGAGATGCCGGTGGCGTCATCGGTGACCTCGCGGACCGACACGCCATCGACGAGATCGACATAGTTCGCCGTACCTTTCATCTCGGCGATGATCGGCATGGTGTAGGGATCCCACTCGATCAGAACATCGCCGGCTGCGATGGTCTTGCCGGCCTTCACGAAGAGCTTGCCGCCATAGGGAAGACGGTGACGCTCACGCTCACGGCCCTGCTCATCAAGGATCAGCAGTTCTGTGTTCCGGCTCATCACGATCTGGTTGCCCTCGCGGTCCTTGACCAGCGCCTCGTTTTCCAGCTTCACCTTGCCGCCGATGGCAGCCTCGATATTGGACTGCTCGGCGCCACGCTGCGCGGCACCGCCAACATGGAAGGTACGCATGGTCAGCTGCGTTCCGGGCTCGCCGATGGACTGTGCCGCGATCACGCCGACAGCCTCGCCGATATTCACCGAGGTGCCACGGGCCAGGTCACGGCCATAACACTGGCCACAGATACCTGTCTCCGCCTCGCAGAGGAGCGCCGAACGGATCAGCGCCTGGTCGACGCCGGCTTCCTCGATGCGGTCCGCATGCTCCTCGGTTACCATCTGGCCGGCGGCAACGATCACCTCGCCGGTGCCAAGATCGACCATGTCCTCGGCCATGACACGGCCAAGGATGCGGTCATAGAGAGTTTCGACAACGTCACTGCCGTTCATCACGGCGCGGACTGTCAGACCCTTGCTGGTGCCGCAATCCTCGATATTGACGATGCAGTCCTGCGCGACATCGACAAGACGGCGGGTCAGATAGCCCGAGTTCGCCGTCTTCAGCGCGGTATCGGCAAGACCCTTGCGGGCGCCGTGCGTGGAGTTGAAATATTCCAGCACATTGAGGCCTTCCTTGAAGGAAGAGATGATCGGCGTCTCGATGATCTCGCCGGACGGTTTCGCCATCAGGCCGCGCATGCCGGCGAGCTGCTTGATCTGCGCTGCCGAGCCACGCGCACCGGAATGCGCCATCATCCAGACCGAATTGATCGGCTCGCCCTCGCGGATCGTCGAGATCCCCTTCATCATCTCGTCGGCGACAAGATCGGAGCAGCGCGACCAGACATCGACCACCTTGTTGTACTTTTCACCCTGGGTGATCAGGCCGTCGAGATACTGCTGCTCGAAGGTCTTCACCTCGGCCTCGGCCTCGTTGACATACTTCTCCTTCAGGTCGGGAGTCGTCAGGTCGGCGATTCCGAAGGAAATGCCGGCGTCGCAGGCCTGGCCGAAGCCGAGCGCCATCAGCCGGTCGCAGAAGATCACCGTGTCCTTCTGTCCGCAATGACGATAGACATGGTCGATCACGTCACTGACCTGCTTCTTCGTCATCAGCTTGTTGACCAGCTCGAAGGAACAGTTCGGGTTATCGGGAAGAAGATCGGCAAGCTGTGCGCGTCCGGGCGTGGTCTCGATCACGCGGGTGACGCGCTCGCCATTCTCGTCGCGGGTGGCGACGCGGGCCTTGACCTTGGCGTGCAGGCTGACAGACCCGTTGCCAAGCGCCAGCAGGATTTCCTGAACATTGGAGAAGGCCATGCCCTCGCCCTTTTCGTTCTCCCGCTCGAGCGACATGTAGTAGAGGCCGAGAATGATGTCCTGCGACGGCACGATGATAGGCTTGCCGTTGGCCGGGCTGAGAATGTTGTTGGTCGACATCATCAGAACCCGCGCCTCGAGCTGGGCTTCCAGCGACA
>JBMHCH010000179.1:0-3154 GCA_049890015.1 Puniceispirillaceae bacterium (SeqCode) | reverse complement strand
GTCTGGACAAGCTGGTCGCGGACCGTGGAAAGGGGTTTGAGGCTGGTGTGCGGGTCGTGGATGTTCATCCCGATCTGGGGGCCACGCACGGCCGTGGCGTCATGCTCGATAGAGCGTCCGTCCAGAGTGATGCGCCCCTCGGTGATCCGGCCCGGCGGCTCCAGAAGCCCCATGATCGCAGCCCCGGTCAGCGACTTGCCGGCCCCGCTTTCGCCGACGAAGCCAAGCACCTCGCCGGCGTGAAGGGCAAAGCTGATGCCGTCAAGCGCCTGAAGACGCTGCCGGCGCTGCGGGAATTCGACACAGAGTCCCTGTACGTCAAGAAGCGGCGCGGTCATTTCAGCCTCGGGTTCAGCGTGTCTTTAAGCCAGTCGCCAAGAAGGTTCACCGACAGCGCCAGCGCGAGCAGGGTCACCGCCGGAAAGGTCAGGATCCACCATTCGCCGGAGAACAGGTAATCCTGGCCGATGCGGATCAGCGTGCCGAGGCTGGGCTCGGTCGGCGGCGCGCCGACGCCAAGGAAGGACAGCGTCGCCTCGGCGATGATCGCCAGCGCCAGCGTGATGGTGGCGATCACCAGAACCGGCCCGATGACATTCGGCAGGATATGCCGCCACATGATCTGCGTTCGCCCGAGCCCGATCAGCCGCGCCGCCTGAACATATTCCTTTTCCTTCTCGACAAGCGTCGTCGCCCGCACCGTGCGCGCGAAAGGCACCCATTCCGACAGGCCGATGGCGGTGATCAGAACAAAGATCGCCATCTCGTCGCGAAGGTCGGGCGGGATGATGCCGCGCAGCACCCCGAAGATCAGCATCGCGATCAGGATCGAGGGAAAGGTCAGCTGGATGTCGGCGATTCGCATGATCAGATTGTCGATCCAGCCGCCGACATAGCCCGCCAGCAGGCCAAGCGAGACGCCAAGCCCCATCGCCAGCAGAACCGACATCACCCCGACAAACAGCGAAACCCGCAGCCCGTAGATGATCGCCGAGAGAAGGTCGCGCCCCTGGTCGTCCGTTCCCATGACGAAGCTTTCGCCGGTGAACATGTTGGCGGCCATTGGCGGGGTAAAGCCGTTCATCAGGTTCAGCGAGGCTGGATCGAACGGATTGGTCGGCGCCACCAGAGGCGCAAGGATCGCCACAAGGAACAGGAAGGCGACGACGGACGCCGCCAGAATCGCAAGCGGCGCCCGGCGGAAATCAAACAGGAAATCGCTGTCGATAACGCGCTGCAGGCGCGTTGGCGGCCGCGTTACCGGCGGTGCGGCATGATCGTCCATCACGAGCCTCCCCGCAGGTTGCGATCGCGGATCCGCGGGTCGATGGCAAGATAGAGAAGGTCAACCATCAGATTGATCAGGACGAACAGCGTGCCGACCAGAAGCAGATAGGCCGACATCACCGGAATATCGACGAAATAGACGGCGTTGATGAACATCAGCCCGACACCGGGCCACTGGAACACCGTTTCGGTGATGATGGCGAAGGCGACGATCGAGCCGAGTTGCAGCCCGGCCACGGTCGTCACCGGCACCAGCGTGTTGCGAAGCGCATGACGCATATGGATCATCCGTTCCGGCAAACCGCGGGCGCGGGCGAATTTGATGAAATCCTGGCGCAGCACCTCCAGCATCTCGGATCGCACAAGCCGCATGATCAGCGTCATCTGGTAGAGCCCCAGCGTGATCGCCGGCAGGATCAGGGATTTCAGCCCGGAGACGGTGAGAAGCCCGGTCTCCCAGAACCCGATCCGGACCGTGTCACCGCGCCCGAAGGAGGGCAGCCACCCAAGCTCGACAGCGAACAGCCAGATCAGCAGAACCCCGATGAGAAAGGTCGGCAGCGACACGCCGATCAGCGAGGTTGTCATCACCAGCCCGGCCAGGAACCCGCCGCGGTTGATGGCGGTGAAGATTCCCAGAAGAATGCCGGAGGCAAGCGCCATCAGCGCCGAGATGAAGGCCAGTTCCAGCGTCGCCGGAAGACGCGAGGCAATCAGATCCGCTACCGGCTCGGCGGTGCGGTAGGAGATGCCGAAGTCGAAATGCAGCGCCTTCCACACAAAGCGCGCGTACTGCACCGGGATCGGGTCATCAAGCCCCATCCGCTCGATCAGCTCGTTGCGGTCCTCGACCGTCGCTTCCTGACCGAGGATATTTTCCACCGGGCTGCCGACAAAGCGGAAGATGGCAAAGGAGATCAGCGCCACAAGAAGCAGCACAAGCCCGGCCTGGGCAAGCCGTCTTGCGAGAATCACCAGCATCGCCAGCCTCCGGCGGGCGCCGCTGAACCGGCGTCATGGGTCATGGCACGGATAAACATTCAAGGAAAAACCGGCAGCGACGGTTTGGCCGCTGCCGGTGAAGGTCTTAGTTCATCACAAGATACTTGAAGTGCGGCTGGTCTTCCGGCTGCACATCGAACTGGATTCCGTTCTTCATGCCCCAGTTCAGCACCTGGTTGTGGATCGGAAGATACAGCTGGTCTTCCTGAACCTGAGCCCAGATCTCGCCGATGATGCCGTTGCGCTTGGCAAGGTCGGTTTCGGATTCCAGCGCCACGATCTTCGCGTTCACGCCGGCATTGGCATAGCCGGTGTTGTTCCAGGAGCCCCGGTTTTCGGTGGTCTCATGGACAAGGAAGTTGAAGATATAGTGCGAGTCGAAGGTCGGAACGCCCCAGCCGAGCATGTAGAACTCGGTGGTCTTGTTCTTGATCAGCGGGAAGTGCTGCGCCTTCGGCTTGGCGTCCAGATTGACCTTCACGCCGATCTGGCCAAACATGCCGACTGCCGCCTGGCAGATCGCCTCGTCATTGATGTAGCGGTCATTCGGGCAGTTCAGCGTGATCGAGAAGCCGTCACCATAGCCTGCCTCGGCCATCAGCGCCTTGGCAGCGGCCACATCATAGGCCGGGATCTGGTCAAGCGACTCGTTCCAGCCATTCACGAAAGGCGGCATGATCACGTTGGTCGGCGAGGACTGGTCGCGCATCACCACCTTCTGGATGGCATCGCGGTTGATGGCGATGTTCATCGCACGGCGGACGCGGACATCGGCGAACGGGTTCTTGCCGTCGACATTATCCGTCTCGAGATCGGCCTTGCCGCTGTTCATGCCAAAGAAGATCACGCGGTTCTGCGCCGCGGT
>JBMHCH010000178.1:0-3894 GCA_049890015.1 Puniceispirillaceae bacterium (SeqCode) | reverse complement strand
TGAACGCCATCGCGGCGAAATCGCCGGGCTATGTCTGGCGGCTGAACGACCCGGCCCTCGATGCCCGCGCCAGGGCCTTGCTTGATGATCCGCGCGAGACCTACACCCTGTCCGTCTGGGAAGATGCCGGCGCGCTCGAATTCTTCACCTGGAACACGGTGCATCGCCGGTTCATGAACAACCGGCACAGATGGTTCGTTCCGCCGACAGAAGCCTTTCTGGCGATCTGGTGGATCCCCGAAGGCACGAGGCCGGATTTCGCCGACGCGCTGGAACGGCTGCGGCACCTTCGTGCGCACGGCCCGTCGGATCGCGCCTTCGGCTGGCAAAACCTCGCCGGCATCCGCGTCTGGCAGTCGCATGGCGCCCCGCCGGTGCCGGAGACGTCAGTCTAAACCCTGGCCCCGACAGCGTCGCACCAGGCCAGGGTGGCGCGGATGTGCCAGTTCAGCCTGTCGTCATGGAATCCGACATGTCCACCGCCGCGGGTCACCACCACCGACAGGCCGGACAGCGGGTCCCGCGGCCCCGGCAGTGCCAGGCACTGTTTCGCCGGCACCCAGGGGTCGTTCGATCCGTGGAGCAGCAGCACCGGAATGCCGATGCCGGCCATGCGCTCATGCACGCTGGCGGCGGCGTAATAGGCGGCGCTGTTGCGGTAGCCTGCCATCGGGGCGGTCACCCGGTCATCGAATTCGGTGATGCTGTGTGACGACAGCGCGGCGGCAAGCTGGTCATAGTCCGGGTCCGGAACGCCGGCGGCGAGATTCTTCAGCGCCAGAAGCATGTGGCGGGCATAGACCCGGTTGCGCCTGGCACGAAAGCGCCGCGCCGTGGCCACCATGTCGAGCGGCGTACCGATGGCCACAAGGCCGGCAAGCCGCGCCGCCGCGTCCGGAAAATCAAGAGCCATGTTCAGCGCCGCCGTGCCGCCAAGCGAATGCGCCATCATGAACAGCGGCGCTCCCGGGTCCCGCTTGGTGGCGGCCTCGATGAAGGGGACCAGGTCGGCGCCCGCCACCGCGCTGTAGGTCTTTCGCGCCAGCGGCCGTGCCGGTCCGGCGCCGCGCATGTTGACCCTGAGGCAGCTGTAGCCGGCGGCCAGCACCTCGGGAAGAAGCCACCAGATATGCTGCGCGTCCATGCAGCCATTGAGCCCGTGAACGGCAATCACGCAGCCGCGCGATCGCGGCCCGTCGGCGGGATGGAAGGCGGCCAGCAGGCGGTCGCCATCATCCAGCGTGATCAGCACCTCCTCGCCGGCATCGGGCGCCGGCGCGTCATGGCGCAGGAAATGGCGGATCGTCTGCAGATCGCCGCCGACCCAGGGAAAGCGCTCGCCGCCAAAGGGCGGGATCATGTCACCGGCGTCATTGCGGACAAATCCCATCACCGCCCCCGTCAGTAGAAGGAGATCCCGGCCACCGACAGATCCGCCCGGTGGTCGCGCCCGTAGGCGACGATGCCGATCGAGACGATGTCCTGCGGTTGCGGGTGCTCGGGGGCCATGCCGGCAGAATGCCGGAAACTGTCGAAATCAAGCGCGGTCTGCTCCCAGTCGGGGCCGGTCGTGAAGCTCGCCGCGTAATAGTGCCAGGGCCGCCTGTTGTCAGTGGTGCGAAGATGGATGAAATAGGTCTCGCCATTGCCGCGGGCGTGGATCCGGATGCCGGTCAGGCCGGCGCCGTCATCCTCAAGGGAGTCGAAGGTGATGCCGGCGCGAAGCTGGATGAAGCCGCCATTATTGGCGGTGCTGACATCGCCGGTGAGGCGCGCGAAGCCGATGCCGTTCTCCTCGCCGAAAGACAGGCCGCCGCGCGAGACGCCGCCCATCACCCGATCTGAGACATAGCGCCAGTAGGACGCCGCCTGCGCCGTCATCGGAAAGCTGAGGGCCCTGTCTTCGCTTCTGTTTTCGCTTCTGTTTTCGCTTCTGTCCTCGCTGGCGCTGGCCGGGCTCATCATATGTCCTCCCGCAATGCTGGCGGCGATGCCGGCGCAGAGCGCGAGCCTGCGCGCCGCCGCCGCGATACGCCCTGTCACATGTCTGCCGCCTGTCGCCATTCTGGGGAGATGGGAAGCTGCAGCCCCGCTGTAAAGATGCGGGCTGGCGCGTTGCCGCCGGCTTTGGCAGATTAGCTGGCATGAGCACCGGAACAGGACAGACGCTGCCGCAGATCCGCGAGGCCCTTGAGGCCTCCGGCCTCGCCTTCGAGGTCTGGCCCTGCGATGACAGGCTTGCCGACACGGCGGCCTTTTGCGCGCATTACGGCGTGCCGCCGGAACATTCGGTGAACGCCATCCTTGTCCGTTCGAAAGGCGCGCCGGAAACCATGGCGCTCTGCATGGTGCCGGCGACGCACCGTCTTGATGTGAACAGGGTGGTGCGCAAGAAGCTTGGCGCGAAAAAGGCGTCCTTCGCCAGTCCGGAGGACACCCGCGCCATCACCGGCATGGAGATCGGCGGGGTGACCCCGATCGGTCTTCCCGCGGGGGTGCCGGTCTGGGTCGAGGCGTCGGTGATGGCGCTGGACTACATCATCCTTGGCGGCGGCAACCGCATATCGAAGCTGAAGATCTCCCCTGAAATTTTCAGGACCATCGCCGGATGCGAGATCGTCGAGGAGCTTGCCAGGCCCGGCTGACCACCGCGCGGGCCGCGCCCCTGCCGGCACGTCTGTCTTTGTCTTTTGGCCGGCATATTCTTGACATGAATCGCAAAACCGGTTGCAGTCGTGATGTGCCCTGCCGCGGACAGCGCCACGGCACCGAGCAAAGAAGGGGCCCCGCGCCGGAAGCCGCCATCCGAACGGTGGCGTCACGCCGGCTGAAGGGGCCCGCCAAACAGGGAGAGATTCATGAAAAAATTCATCATGGCAGCCGCCGCCACCGGCATGGTTCTGTCGGCAAGCGCCGCGCATGCCGAGAAGTGGGATATGCCGATGGCCTATGCCGCGACCAACTTCCATTCCGAGATGGGCGTCGTCTTCGCCGACAAGGTGCGCGACTATACCGGCGGCAAGATCGACATCACCGTCCATCCTGGCGGATCGCTCTTCAAGGGCGGCGAGATCAAGCGCGCGGTGCAGACAGGCCAGGCGCCGATCGGCGAGCGTTTCATGTCGGCGCATGCCAACGAGGCCCCGCTTCTGGGCTGGGACAACCTGCCGTTCCTTGCCACCACCTATGAGGACAACACCAAGCTGTGGGCCGCCGCCAAGGACAAGGTCAACGCACAGCTCGACAGCCTGAACCTTGTCGCGCTCTACACCTGCCCGTGGCCCGGCCAGGGATTCTATTTCAAGAAGCCTGTCAGCTCGTCCGCGGATACGCAGGGCGTGAAGTTCCGGTCCTACAATGCTGCCACCGCGACCTTCGCCAAGGAGCTTGGCATGACCCCGGTGCAGATCGAGGCGGCCGAGCTGTCACAGGCGCTTGCCACCGGCGTTGCCGAGTCCTTCATCTCGTCCGGCTCGACAGGTTACGACCGCAAGGTGTGGGAGCATCTGACCCATTACTACAAGGTCAATGCCTGGCTTCCGCGCAACTATGTGATCATCAACAAGGGCATCTATAACGGCCTGGACGGCGCCACCAAGGACGCGCTGCACAAGGCCGCCGACGAGACCGGCGCCGCCTGCGCGGCGAAGTCGGCCGAGCTTGCCAGCTGGTATTTCGAGCAGCTCGAGGCCAATGGCATGAAGGTCGAGGATGCCGGGCCAGAGTTCCTTAAGGAGCTTCAGGCCATCGGTGCCAAGATGCAGGCCGACTGGCTGGCTTCGGTCGGCGCTGACGGCCAGGCCATCGTCGACGCCTACAAGGCGATGTAGTCTGACATAACGTTTCATCCGGTCCCCCGCGTCATAGGCCGGGGGCCGGGCCGTTGGATTTATC
>JBMHCH010000177.1:0-17504 GCA_049890015.1 Puniceispirillaceae bacterium (SeqCode) | reverse complement strand
CCAGAATGCCCTTTTCGGCAAGTTCCGCGCCAACGGTCGGGCCAACAAATTCGGTCCTGCGGATCTCGTAGCCGTCGCCAAGCGTTGCGGTAATGGCCTCGATGGCGGCAATCTGGGCGGACTCATCCCCGTCCTGACGCTGCACCCTGACAAGAACATCCGTCTCGCTGCCAAAGCCCTGGAGGCTGATGTCGCCAAGTCCGAGCTTGCCGAGATCCGAGCGTACCCCTGCGATATCCGCCGGGCCTTCGCTGTTGCGGGCCTCGATCAGGATGCCGCCGCGGAAATCAATGCCGAGATTGAGGCCAATGATGGTGAACAGCGCAATGGACGCCGCGACCAGCACGCCGGAAAACCCCAGAGCGCTGATCCGCAGGCGCAGGAAATCTATGCTGGTGTCGCTTGGTACAAGTTTCAGCCGCATTGATCCACTCCTACAGAACCAGCTGGCGCGGGCGTTTGCGCTCGAGCCAGATGACAATCAGCATGCGGGTCACCATTACCGCGGTGAACAGCGAGGTGGCGATGCCGATGGCCAGGGTCACGGCAAATCCCTTGATCGGGCCAGAGCCGAAAATATACAGGAACATCGCCGCGAACAGCGTTGTCAGGTTCGAGTCGATGATCGTCGAGATGGCGCGCCGGTACCCGCCTTCGATCGCGGCCATCACACTGCGCCCGCGCCGCAGCTCCTCCCTGATGCGTTCGAACACAAGCACATTGGCATCAACCGCCATGCCCATCGTCAGAACGATGCCGGCAATGCCGGGAAGCGTCAGCGTCGCCTGGATGGCCGACAGCGCGCCGAGGATCAGCACCACATTCACCGCCAGGGCGATATCGGCAAGAAGACCGAACAGACCATAGCTGAGCACCATGTAGATCACCACCAGCACCAGGCCGACCATTGCGGCGATCTGGCCGGCAGCCACCGAATCCGCGCCAAGCCCGGGGCCGATGGAACGTTCCTCCATCACGATCAGCGGGGCCGGCAATGCCCCTGCCCTCAGGATCAGCGCCAGCTCGTTTGTTTCCGCGACAGTGAATGTGCCGGTAATCTGGCCACTGCCGAAGATCTGCGACTGGATGGTGGGGGCCGACACCACCTTGCCATCAAGGATGATGGCAAAGGGACGTCCGATATTGGTTCCGGTCACCCTGCCGAATTTCTTCGCGCCGGTGGCATTCAGCGTGAAGCTGACCGACGGGCGATTGTTCTGGTCGAACGTCGCCTGCGCTGTTTCCAGCAATTCACCACTGACCATGACCCGTTTCTCGACCACAAAGAACTGGCCATCATCCTGGTCGCTGGGAAGCAGTACACTGCCCGGCGGTGCGCGTCCCCTGTCCAGCGCCTCGCCAGGTGTGATCGATGTGTCGACAAGCTGGAATGTCAGCTTTGCTGTCCTGCCGAGGAGCCGCTTGATCTCTTCCGGATCGTCCACGCCGGGAAGCTGCACGAGAATGCGCTCGGCCCCCTGTTGCTGGATCACCGGCTCCTTCGTGCCATCCGGGTCGATACGCCTGCGGATGATTTCCATCGACTGTTCCAGCGTGGCTGTCTGCAGCGCGACAAGACCCGGTTCGGTGTAGGCAATCCTGTATTCAGGACCGTCGGATGTGACCTCGACATCGCCGCCGAACTCGCGAAACACGGCTTGCGCGCCTTCCGCGTCATCGGCGTTGCGAAGCCTGACGCGGACCTCGCGGTTGCGCACATCAAGGCCGCTGAACCTGATCCTGCTGCTTCGAAATTCCTGACGGATGGTTTCCGCCATGCCTTGCAGACGCTCATCGACAATGACATCCATATCGACGCGCAACAGAAGATGCGAGCCGCCCTGAAGATCAAGGCCGAGATTGATTTTCTGCCCCGGCAGAATACCGCCGCCGTCGCGGTCGCCCGGCAGCATGTTCGGCGCGGCATAAATAATGCCGAGCGCCGCCACGATTATGACAAGGGCCTTTTTCCAGGCTTCGAATTGCAGCATGGCTGGATGGTTTCCTTAGCGCAGGCGCCTCACAGCAGGGAAAGACACCACTTCCGTGATCAGGATTTGGCTTCGGTCTTGCCGCGGACTTCGGCGATCATCGCGCGAACGACATTCACTTTCACATCCTTGGCAATCTCGACCTCAACGGTGTCAAGATCCTCGACAACCTTGACGATGGTGCCGGTGATGCCGCCATTGGTCACTACCTTGTCTCCGCGGCGCAGCGCGGCAAGCATCTCGCGATGCTGTTTCGCGCGCTTCTGTTGCGGGCGGATCAGAAGAAAATAGAAGATGATCATCACAAGGATGATCGGCATCAATCCGAGGCCGCCCTCTGCAAGGCCGCCGGACTGCGCAAAGGCAGGGGTGATCAGCATGTCGTCTCAACTCCGGACGTGGTGGTTGTCTACTGGCCTGCACCATAAACACACCGGTGCGGATGGGCAATGACGATCCCATGCAAAATCCGAGTTTCCTGGATCGTGCCGGACACCTTCTTCGGTTGTTTGCAATGCGGGCCCTTGCTAGATTTCCGCCATGACAAATACCGATACAGATTCACAGTTCCTGCAGCATCTCGCCCGCATCGCCGATGCTCTCGAAAAACACAGCCCGACAGACCCCTCTCCACAGGATATCGAACCTGCGGCAGCCTATGTCTGGAACCGGGCCAGGCGGCGCCTCACTCCGGTGCGGAAGGTCAATCGGGTTGATTTGCGCCTGCTGTGCGGGATCGATCATCAACGCGACACGCTGCTGTCCAATACCATTGCCTTTGTGCGCGGTCTGCCAGCCAATAACGCGCTTCTCTGGGGCGCGCGCGGCACCGGCAAGTCCTCTCTTGTCAAGGCTGTTCACGGCACGGTCACCGAACGGGGTATGGATTGCGCCCTTGTCGAGATCCACCGCGAGGATATCGATGACCTTCCGTTCCTGATGAGCTTTCTTGCCGCTGTCGACAGGCGTTTCATCGTGTTCACAGATGACCTGACGTTTGATCATGGCGACAGCAGCTACAAATCGCTGAAAGCGGCACTCGATGGTGGTGTGGAAGGGCGGCCGGAGAATGTCATCTTCTACGCCACCTCCAACCGCCGGCACCTCATGCCGCGACAGATGATCGAGAATGAGAGATCGACAGCCATCAATCCTTCTGAAGGCGTGGAGGAAAGCGTATCCCTGTCCGACAGGTTCGGATTATGGGTCGGATTCCATTCCATTGATCAGGATACATTCTTCGATATTATAGACGGTTACGTCGCACACTTTGGAATCAACACAAGCAAGGTTGATGTTCGTCGCGAGGCGCTGGCATGGTCAATGGAGCGCGGCGCACGGTCAGGTCGCGTGGCCTGGCAGTTCATCGTCGATCTGGCAGCGCGCACTGAAACGGACATCTACAAGTCCAGGTAATCCAGATCCTAATGACCGGCATAAACCGATCAGGCGATAACAGCACGCGGATCGATCGGCTTGCGCGCCTGGCGGATTTCGAAGTGAAGCTGGGGTGTGTCCACCTTTCCCGTAAGACCAACGGTGGCGATTTGCTGACCAGCGTCGATCACGTCGCCCTCCTTGACAAGGACCTCCCCGAGATGGGCGTAGGCTGTGATGATGCCGGCTTCATGCTTGACCAGCACCAGTGTGCCGAATGACTTGATCTCGCGGCCGACAAAGGCAACGGTGCCGCGTGCCGCGGCGGTGACCGGCGCCCCTTCAGCGGCGGCAATGTTGACGCCGTCATTATGAACGCCACGGGCGGCTGGTCCGAATTCGGCGACAATCTCTCCCTCGACCGGCCAGCGGAATTCACCCGAGCCGGACGGCGCGACAAAGCTCTTCCGCGGCGCAGCCGGTGAGTTCGGAACGGGCTGCGGCACAGCAAGAGCGGCAACCTGTGTCGATGACGCATTCGGAGCGGAGTCGAGAACCGAGAAATCCTGCGCATCGGGAAGAATCAATTTTTGTCCGACGGTGAGTTCGAACGGCGCATCAAGGCCGTTCGCGACGGCAAGCTGGTACTGGCTGACAGCGTAGCGCTGCGATATCGAATGCACCGAATCAGCCGGTCCCACGACGTGAAACCTTTGCGGACTGATGCGCAGGATCTGCCCCGGGGTGACGATGTAGGGCGGGCCGATCTGGTTGTCGCTGATAATCGATGTCGGCGGCACACCGTAGCGTGCGGCGATATCGTACAGACTGTCACCGTCACGAACGGCGACCCTGCCGTCAGGGGGAATTGCCTCTGAGGCCTGGCGCAGCGGCGCAACAAGAAGGGGCGCAGGCGTCGACCGGGTCAGCGACAGGTCGCCAACGCCGCATCCCGCCATGGGAAGCAGCGCCAGCATGACGATGGCGCTTGCGGGCGGAACCCCGGTAACCAGCCTTTTCAGACGCGTTGAGGCCATGTGTTAACCCTCTACCAGCGGCACAAATTTGACCGGCAGGATATCCTCCTGCTCAAACCCGTCTTCGGTACGGCGAACCACGACAAGAGACTGGTCACGACCGCGTCCGACAGGCGCCACCATGATGCCGCCAGTTTTCATCTGATTCAACAGTGCAGCCGGGATCTCCGGTGGGGCGCAGGTCAGGATGATCCTGTCGAATGGCGCGCCTTCCGGCCACCCTTTCGAACCATCACCAAGCTTCGAAGTGACATTGGTGATGCGAAGCTTCCGAAACCTGTTTTCCGCCTCGACCAGAAGCGGACGCAATCTCTCGATCGTATAGACCCGGCGGCACAGAAAGGACAGGATGGCAGCCTGATATCCGCTTCCAGTGCCGATTTCCAGAACACGCTCACGACCGGAAAGCTGCAGCGCCGCCGTCATCCGCGCGACGATATAGGGCTGGCTGATTGTTTGCTCCATGGCAATCGGAAGCGACGCGTTCTCATAGGCATGATCGCGAAGGGCTGTCGGGACAAACATATCCCGCGGGACCTGCTCGATGGCGGACAGCACGTCGGCCTCGATCACGCCCATGCCGCGAAGCGTCATTGTCAGGCGCGCCTTTTCAAACTGGAAGTCCTGCATTCCTATGTCCGGCTCTGCCTCGTCACCGGCCAGGACATGGGCTGACAGGTGGGGCGTGTCAAAAATCAACCCGCGCCAGACCTGCCTGCACGGTGCTGGCGGTGATATCCATACCCAATGCGGTCAGGGATATCCAGCCTTCATCCATCACCGCCCGGTCACTGCCGGCTATTGTTTCATCCCGCGCCAGAAGGGGGCCCAACCGGTAGCTGTTGGGCCCGTCGCCATCGATGACCTGGTCGCCGAACTTATGATTGTCGAGCGAGGCGGGCATAATCCCCTTCACCCTTTCGGGCGGGACCGGCGGAAAATTCACATTCATGATCGTCCGCGGCGCGATTCCATGCGCCAGAATATGCCGGATTACCGTCTCGCCATGGGCTATGGCGGCGGCGTAGTCATCGCGCGCAAGCCTGCCATTGCGTTGCGAGAGGGCGATTGCCGGAACTCCCATGAGCGATGCCTCCATCGCCGCGGCGATGGTTCCAGAATACAGCACGTCATCAGCCGCATTCATGCCGGCGTTGATGCCTGACAACACCAGATCAGGCTTTCGATCCAGAACGCGGGCCATGCCCATGATCACGCAGTCGCTCGGTGTGCCGGAACAGGAGAACCGGTTGTTCCCCTGAGGTTCGATGATGACATCACGGTGAAGCGTGATGGCACGCGACATGCCTGACCTGTTGCCGTCAGGCGCAATCACCCAGATGTCATCACTGAGCTTCGACGCGATATCGCAGAGGATGCCGATGCCTATCGCATCAATGCCGTCATCATTGCTGATCAGAATCCGTCCGACAGGCCGGCTTGGGGAAGATGACATGACATGGCCCTCTGGAAGAAATGCGGGAAATCAGAATTGCAAGAAGGGAAGCTGAACCTGGCTTTCGCTCAGGCGATTGGAGTGATGCTGTCCGACCCCATATAGGAATGCAGGACATCGGGAAGCCGGACCGTGCCGTCTTCCTGCTGACCGTTTTCCAGAACCGCGATCATGGTGCGCCCGACAGCGAGTCCCGAACCATTCAGGGTATGAACGAACTGGGTGTTGCCGTCGGAGTCGCGGAACCGCGCCTTCATTCTGCGCGCCTGGAACGGACCACAGTTGGAGCAGGATGAAATCTCGCGATACATGCCGCGCCCCTCATCCTGTCCTGGAAGCCAGACCTCGATATCGTAGGTCTTCTGCGCCCCGAAACCGGTATCTCCGGTGCACAGCGTCATCACCCTGTAGGGAAGGCCAAGGCGTTGAAGTATAGCCTCGGCACAGCCTGTCATGCGCTCATGCTCGGCAGCGGAGTCATCAGGATGCGTGACGCTGACAAGCTCGACCTTGGAAAACTGGTGCTGGCGGATCATGCCGCGTGTATCCCGGCCCGCCGCCCCGGCCTCGGAGCGAAAGCAGGGTGTGTGCGCGGTAAATCGCATGGGAAGCTGGTCTGCCTGCCAGATTTCATCAGCGGCGATGTTCGTCAGCGGCACTTCCGCCGTCGGGATCAGCCATTTGTCATCGGCGCGGAACAGGTCTTCACCGAATTTGGGGAGCTGTCCGGTGCCTGTCATCGCGCTGCTGTTGACAAGATAGGGAGGCACCGTTTCCTGGTAGCCGAATTCGCCGGTGTGGATATCCAGCATGAAGGCCGCCAGCGCCCGCTCAAGACGTGCAAGCTGGCCGCGCAGCACGACAAATCGCGCCCCCGACAGCTTCGCGGCGGTGGCAAAATCCATCTGGCCAAGCGACTCGCCGATGGCCACATGGTCGCGCGGCGTGAAGCTGAAGCTCGGCACATCGCCCCAGATGCGCATCAAGGCGTTGTCATCCTCATCGGCGCCGTCGGGAACCTCTGCGTCGAGTATATTCGGAAGCTCCATCAGTCGGGCTTCAAGGCCGAGGGCGAGCGCGCCCTCCTCGGCTTCAAGCGCCGGCATGCTCGACTTGATGTCCGCCACCTCGGCAATCAGGTCATCGGCATCTTCGCCCTTGCCCTTGCGCAGGCCGATCTCTTTCGAGGCTACGTTGCGGCGTGACTGCAATTCCTGGATCCGTCCCTGCAGGGCGCGGCGCTGCTGATCCATTTCCAGGATTTCTCCGGACATGGACGGCAGGCCGCGCCGTACGAGCGCAGCATCAAAATCCGCAGGATGTTCGCGTATGAAACGGATATCATGCATCGGTCAGACAGGTCCTAATCCAAGAGCCGTAGGGGCGGACGCGATCAGTCGGCCGCGTCGTCAACTTCCTTTGGGGCCAGTATCCTGGCACCGAAGATAGACACTTCATACAGCGCGATGATCGGCAGAGCCAGAAGCAACTGTGAAACAACATCCGGCGGAGTGAGGATCGCGGCGGCGACAAACGCGATCACGATGGCGATCTTGCGCTTCTCAGCAAGCCCTTCCGGCGTGACAAGGCCGGCGCGCACCATCAGGAGCAGCACGACCGGCAGCTCGAACGCCAGGCCAAAAGCAAAAATCAGGCGCATGATGAGGGACAGATATTCAGAAATCCGAGGTTCGATTTCAATGGCAAGCGATCCTTCGGCACCCGCCATTTCAAAACCGATAAAGAAGTTCCACGCCATTGGCGTAACCACATAATAGACCATGGCGGCACCAAGCGCGAACAGCACCGGCGTGGCAATCAGAAATGGCAGAAACGCATTCCGTTCGTTCCGGTAGAGAGCCGGCGCGATGAACTTCCAGATCTGGATGCTGAGGATCGGAAAGGAGATACACAGCGCGGTGAAGAACCCGACCTTGATCTGGGTGAAGAAGCCTTCATGCAGCGCGGTGAAGATCATCCGGCCGCCGCCCTTCTCCTCCAGGATTTCGGCAAGAGGCGCCTGCAGGAACATGAAGACATGGCTTGCGACGCTGTTGTTGAAGCCACCGCCGGGCATCGGGGCAACGGCAATGAGAAACAGTACCACAAAAGCGAGAACGGCCACACCGAGCCTGTTACGCAGCTCGGTCAGATGGCCGATCAGCGACATCTGGGCGCCTTCGCCCTCTTGGTTCTGCTCTTCAGCCATGATTGCGTCAGCTCTTCGTCACTGCGGCATCGCCTGATTCATTCTGCGCGGCCTCATCTTCCGCCTTCGCCTCATCAGCAATGGTTCTGCCAGCGTCGCCTGCCATCTTGCCGATGTCCTTCAGGTCATCCGACGCCGCGTCCTTGTCCAGACTGTCCTTGAGATCGCGAACCGAGCCGCTGACATCGCCGCCCGGATCAATGGCATCCGCCAGCTCGTCAAGATCGCCGGATTTTGCCTTGTTCATCGCCTTTTTAAGCTCGGCGACTTCGGCATCGTCCGCGATCTTGTTCATGCCATCCGTGAATTCGCGCGCCATCTTTCGCATCTGCTTGGTGAACCCGGTGAAGGTCCGCAGCATGCGAGGCAGCTCCTTCGGGCCGACAACCATGATCAGCACAAAGGCAACGACAAGAAATTCCCAGCCACCGATATCCAGCATAACGGAGCCCTACTTAGCTCTTTTTGGCGGCTTTTTTCTTTGCTGCGGCTTTCTTTGCGGGGGCCTTCTTCTTGGCAGCTGCCTTCTTTTTGGCTGCCGCCTTCTTCGCAGGCTTCTTCGGTGCGGCGGAGATGGCCTCTGCCTCTTCCTCGGCCTCCGATTCAGCTCCGTCTTCCTCGCCCTTCAGGCCAGTCTTGAAGTTGCGCAATCCTTTGCCGAAATCGCCCATGATCGCCGACACCTTGCCACGCCCGCCAAAGAGCAGAAGGACAACAGCGAGGACGACGAGCCAGTGCATGATGCTGAACGTACCGACAAACATTTTATTCCCCTGGGTTATGAAGCGATGCGCCAGGCCGGCGACCGCATGGAAAGACCCCCGAAATATAGACAGGGAGCCTGC
The DNA here is from genome assembly GCA_049890015.1 of Puniceispirillaceae bacterium (SeqCode). Lineage (GTDB taxonomy): Bacteria > Pseudomonadota > Alphaproteobacteria > Puniceispirillales > Puniceispirillaceae > UBA8309. Next base: position 8,589 of record JBMHCH010000177.1, on the reverse strand, counting down.
GATGAACAAGCCATCGTTGCGACGCCCAAACGGAATGGTCGCAGACCTGTTTTCTGATCCAGCCGTGCGACAAGCACAGACTGCCGATTGCTGTCAGCCATTCGCGGGAAAGACAAAGGCCTGCGCGGAATCAACAGAGATCCTGACTGGACTTCCTGTCTGCAGCGAGTTCAGTCCGGGCACGCGGGCATGAAAGTGCAACTCATCAGTTCCCGTCGGCACGGACAGATGGATCAGCGAAGCCCGTCCGAGAAGGCGGGACTCGATCACGACGGCGTTCGCATTCTCGCCAGATCCGTCAGGCTCGACCGTCAGCCCCTCATGCCGGATGACAATGGTTGCAGCGTCGCCCTCAGCCATTGACGGCGGCGCATCAAAGCATCCAAGAATGGTTTCGATACAACCATCTGTGACCAGACCTTCAAGTTGATTCACCTCACCAAAGAACTCGGCAACGAAGGCGCTTTTCGGCTGGAAATAGAGGTTCACCGGGCGACCGGTCTGCTGCACCTCTCCGTCGCGCATCACGATGATGTTGTCGGACATGAACATTGCTTCCTCGGCGTCATGCGTGACCATCAGCGCCGCGGTGCCGGACGACTTCAGCACATGGAGCATGTGATCGCGGATGCGTTCGCGAAGACGGCTGTCAAGGCCGGCATAGGGCTCATCAAGAAGGATCACCGACGGGCTCGGCGCCAGGGCTCTTGCCAACGCCACACGCTGCTGTTGACCGCCCGAAAGCTGATGCGGGTAGGCGTCAGCCAGCGTCTCCATGTTGGCTTCCGCAAGAACATCAAGCCCGCGTCGCATCGCCGCACTGCTTTTGTCTCGCAAACCGAACAGCACGTTTTCGAGGACACTCAGATGCGGAAACAGCGCATAGTCCTGGAACATGAAGCCGACGCCGCGGGTTTCCGGCGCGATCACCTGCGTCGAATCCGACACCAGCTTGTCGTCAAGCCAGATTTCACCGTCCTTTGGCCGTTCAAGGCCGGCGGCAAGTCGTAACAGGGTTGTCTTGCCGCATCCGGAAGGTCCGAGAAGCGTCACCACCTCACCCTCGCGGACGGCAAAACTCACATCCTTTACCGACGGCACGTCGCCATAGGCGTGGGAAACATGGCGGAATTCAAGCATCGTCCTGGTCACTTTCCTCTTCGGCAAGGTCCGGATCAGCGTCAAGAAACGCATCTTCCAGCAGATCAGGGGAATCATCCTCGCCTTCCTCGTCGAGTTCCTCATCATCGACGGCGTCCACAAGGCCGCCGATGACCTGACCCTTGCGAAGAAGACCTGCGGACTTCAGATCATCCAGCCCGGGCAGATCGCCAAGATCGGAAAGACCGAACTGGTCAAGGAAGGTCGGGCTTGTTCCCCATGTCAGCGGCCGTCCGGGGGTCCGCCTGCGGCCACGCGGCTTGATCCAGCCAAGCTCAAGCAGAATGTCCACGGTACCGCGTGACAGGCTTATGCCGCGGATTTCCTCGATTTCAGCGCGTGTAATAGGCTGGTGATAGGCAATGATCGCCAGCACCTCCAGCGCCGCGCGCGACAGAGGGCGTTCCACTTGCCGGTGGGTATTCAGCCTTTCGGCGATGGCGGCGCGCGTGCGGAAAGCCAGGCTGTCGCCCACGCGGCAAAGCTCAATGCCGCTTGTCAGGTCAAACCGCGCGTCAATCAGCGGCAACAGATTGTCCAGCTCCATGCCTTCAGGGAGCTGATTCTGCAGCTCCGACATGCGCACCGGTTTTGGCGACGCGAAGATGATGGCCTCAACGGTTGCAGCCCATTCCTGACGCGCCTCTTCCGAAGACGCAGATACATGTAACGGCACACCAGCTGTCATGCGGTATCCTTTGATCTAAGAAACAGCGGCGAAAACTGGCTGTCCTGCCGCAAACGTACCATGCCCTCACGCGCGAGTTCCAGTGATGCGACGAAATGCGATGCGGTGGCCGAACGCCTGTCGAGATCGGTCTTCAGGTTCGGCGGAAGGAATGATTCCAGAACCGTCCATTCCGGCATTCGACCAATCAGGTTGCGAAGCCTCTGAGTGGCCTCCTGCACGGAAAAAAGGCGGGTCGCCGCGATGGTCAATGTGCGGTTTTCAACACCGGACTGGATCGAGCCATAGGCTGCCAGAAGATCGTAGAGACTGGCGGTCCAGACCGGTTCGGTCACACTCTCGAAATACTCGCTCTCGCCCCGCGCGAACCGCTGCAGGCCAAGGCGCGGAAGCGATATCAGCCGTTTCGCCGCCTGCTGCATCGATTCAAGCCGCACCAGCTGATAGCGTAGCGCATCCGTCATGTCGATGACTTCCTCGGCCTGCTCCGGCTCGGGTTCCGGCAGCAGCAGCCGCGATTTCAGATAGGCCAGCCAGGCGGCTATCACCAGATAATCGGCAGCAATCTCCAGGTCGAGACGGCGCGCGGTCTCGATGTAAGCCAGATATTGCTCGGCAAGCGGCAGGATGGCGATGTTCGACAGATCGACCTTCTGTTCACGCGCCAGCGACAGCAACAGATCGATCGGCCCTTCGAACCCGTCGAGATTGACAAAGAGCGACAGCTGTTCCGGGGCGTCGCGGCGCGGCTCGTCTTCCTGAAACTCTGTATCGCCGCCGGTCATTCGCCTGCCACATATTTACGCAGGATACAGTCCTGGCCAGCACGCTTGAGGGATGCGCAGACACTGTCGGCATCGGTCCGCGACAGCGGCTCTGTCACCACGCGCCAGAAAACACCATCATCGCCGGTGTCGGTCTTCATCGTTCCAAGCTCGGCCCCCTCAAGGCGTGCCTTGTGCTTGCCAGCCAGCAGCCCCGCCTGCTCGCGCGCTGTAACAGCCTTGCGGAAGGCCGCCAGCTGAACGACATAGAGCGGCTCGTCACCTTCAACGACAACCCGTTTCGGCGGTGCGGGCTTGGATTGCGGCATGACCACTTCGGACGCGGTGTCTTGCGATGCGGCGTTGTCACCATCCGCCGGCTCTGCCATATCGGCAGGCTGATTCCCGGAGGGAGATTCGTCCGGCTTGTCCGTTGCGCCGGCATCGCCGGACGCCGGGGGACCCGCATCTGCAGGCGCGGTGCCGTCCGGCTCCTCGGCAAGCGGCCCGGCAGGCTGCGGCTCCGACGCCATGGCCACATCGTCATTTTCAGGTACTGGCGTTGGCGGCATTTCCGGAACGGCCGATGGCGGCCGCAAGACTTCTGTTGCCTCCTTTGGCTCGGTCAGGTCGTCAATCATGCCCATGACTGTGGTTTCGGTGTGCGCGATATCGACACCACCAGGGTCCTGAGGCCTGATCTTGAAGGGCGTTTCTTCCGCCTTGATCAGGGCGACATCGACGTCAGGCTTGAACAGCATCGGCGGAATGATGACGGCGGCGGCGGCAAGACCGAAGGCTGCCAGCAGCCCGAGGCCGATCATCTTCAGCCAGCTGCCTCCTCGCCGCTGTGCAGCGTTGCGTGCCATGCGCTCTACATTTCCTCCCGCGCGGTGATCGACAGGACGCCGAGGCCCGATCTAATCACCAAAGCCGTCGCCTTGACAAGGCGGAGCCTCGCCGCTGTCAGCGCCGGCGCGTCTTCACGGATGAAGCGCAGGTTCGGATTTTCCCGTCCCGCCGTCCACAGGGCATGGAAGGCCGCGGCAAGGTCCATGAGATAGAAGGCCACGCGGTGCGGCTCATGCGCGTTCGCCGCCGACACCACCAGCCGCGGCCAGCTGGCAAGCTGCCTGATAACTCCCATTTCCGCTGGGTCGCTGAGGTTGTCCAGCGCGGCATCCGCAGAGGCATCGACGTCGAGCTGGCGCAATACGGAACAGGCGCGGGCATGGGCATACTGGACATAGAACACCGGGTTGTCGCGTGACTGCTCGGTCACTTTTGCGAAGTCGAAATCCAGGGTCTGCTCGCTGCGCCGCGTCAGCATGATGAACCGGATTACATCAGCACCGACGGAGTCGATGACATCGCGCACGGTGATGAAGGTGCCGGCGCGCTTCGACATTTTCACCGGCGTTCCCTTGTCCATCAGATTGACAAGCTGGCACAGCCGGATGTCGAGCATGTTCTTTTGGCCGGACAGCGCCTCGACAGCCGCGTTCATCCGTTTCACATAGCCGCCGTGATCAGCACCGAAAATATTGATCAACGGACCGCCGGTACGATCAAGCTTGTCCATGTGATAGGCCACATCCGAGGCGAAATACGTCCAGCTGCCGTCCGATTTCTGCAGCGGCCTGTCGGTGTCGTCACCAAAGGCGGACGCGCGGAACAGCAGCTGTTCCCGTGGCTCCCAGTCCTCCGGCTCCTTGCCCTTTGGCGGCTCCAGGATGCCGCGATAGACATGACCCTCGGCCGTCAGCCGGTCAATCGCCGCCTGCACCGCGCCGCTGTCGACAAGTCCGCGTTCCGAGGAAAACCGGTCCATGGTGATGCCAAGATGATCGAGATCCTCACGGATCCCGGCCATGATGGCTTCAATCGTGAATCCGCGGACCGGCGCCAGCCATTCATCCTCACCGGCATCGAGGAAACGCGCGCCAAACTCGGCCGCCAGCGCCTTGCCGACCTCGATCAGATAGCTCCCCGGATACAGGCCTGACGGAATTTCGCCAATCTCCTGCCCCAGTGCCTCGCGATATCTGAGGTGGGCCGATCGCGCCAGAACATCCACCTGCGCGCCGGCGTCATTGATGTAATATTCGCGGGTCACCTTCCATCCGCAGAAATCAAGCAGCCCGGCCATGGCGTCGCCAAGAACGGCGCCGCGGGCATGAGCGGCATGAAGCGGCCCCGTCGGATTGGCCGAGACATATTCGACATTGATCGGCCTGCCAGCACCGCTGTCATTGCGGCCGTAATCCGTTCCGGCGGCGATGATGGCGTCGATCTCGGCGGCCCAGAGGCGCGGCTCGACCCTCAGATTGATGAATCCGGGACCGGCGATCTCGACCGATGTCACGCCGTCGATGCCGCCAAGCGGGCCAGCCAGCATCTCTGCAAGGTCGCGCGGCTTCATTCCGGCCTGCTTGGCAAGCACCATCGCCGCGTTGCAAGCCAGGTCGCCATGGGCAGCATCCCGCGGCAGCTCAAACACCACCCGCGACACATCAAGTCCCGCGGCCAGGCGTCCATCAGCCTGCAAATCCTTCAATATGCGATTGATCTCTTCTTCGAAGGCTCTGAAAATATTCATTTTTATCTCAGGATCGGACCTGGCTCGAAAAGCCGTTGATGTTCCAGCATGGCGTAGCGGTCCGTCATCGAGGCGATATAGTCCGCGATGACCCGCGCGCGGCTTGACGGCTCCATATCGGTGATCGGGATGCCGTCCCGCTGCTGCCAGCCGGTCGGAAGCGTGTTGGTCTCGGACATAAACAAATCAAACAGATCTGTCACCACCCGTTTCGCCTTGCTTGTCATGCGATTCACCTTGAAATGCCGCCACATATTCACGAACAGGAAATCCCTGATGGTGTCCAGATCAGCGGCCATGCGCGGACTGAACCCGATAATGGCGCGACCTGCTGTGCGGATGTCGTCTGGCGATGCCGCGTCAATCCCCGCAAGGTTCGAAGAGGACTGGGCCAGCAGATCGCCGACAAAGACCGAAATCAGCCTGCGGATCAGCTCGTGGGTCAGCCGCTCGACAGGAAGCTCTCCGTAGCTGGCGCGGATGTCGGCAAGGATGCGGTCAACCTGCGGCAGGCCGGAGATGTCGGCGATGTCAAACAGGTCGGCGCGAAGGGCGTCGTCGAAATCATGCGACAGATAGGCGATGTCATCAGCAAGGTTCGCCAGCTGGGCCTCGGCGGACGGATGGTCGGCAAGCCGCATATCAAGGGCTGAATCCATGGCTGCGATAGCTGGCCGCACCTCGTTCCCATCCATGATCGGCCCATTGTGCTTGCACACACCTTCCAGTGTTTCCCAGGTCAGGTTCAGCCCGTCGAAGCTGGCATAGCGCTGCTCAAGCGACGTCAGCACCCGCACGGTCTGCTCGTTATGGTCGAAGCCGCCGAGATCCTTCATTCTGGTGCGGAGCGCGTCCTCGCCAGCATGGCCGAACGGCGTGTGACCCAGATCATGCGCAAGCGCCACTGCCTCGGCAAGGTCATCATTCAGCCGCAGGGCCCGCGCCATCGACCGCGCAATCTGCGCCACTTCGATGGAATGGGTCATGCGCGTGCGGAAGTAATCGCCCTCGTGATAGACAAAGACCTGGGTCTTGTGCTTCAGCTTGCGAAACGCCGAGGAATGCAGGATGCGGTCTCGGTCCCGCTGATAGGGCGTGCGGCCGACAAGCTGGCCCGATTCATCGGCGCTCTCGGGTTCGGCATGGACCCGCCCGCGTGACAGCGGACCGTGGCTGGCATAGGCCGCCAGATCTCGGCTTTCGATGGCAGCGGATGCAGGGGATGAGGACACGGCTGTTTGATCCGCATTTAAGTGGGGCTGCCGACAATGTAGGCGCTGGCGCCGGTTTTCTCAAATCATATTCCGGTGATGGCCGGCCGCGGCCGGTCTCCTGCCCAACTTGATTTGCGCCCGCCAAACCGTCATATTGACGACATGACAGAAGCGACAGTAACCTCCGCGGCTGACCTTGCCGCACGCCAGGCATCGAATGGGCAATTCACGCTGAGCCAGGCAGCGGCAGATCGGATCACCGTAATGCTGGAAAACGAGCCTGACGGCAGCTTTTTCCGCGTTGCCGTGAATGGCGGCGGCTGCTCCGGATTCCAGTATGAATTCAGCATCGACAGCGCGCGCGGCGACGATGACCTGAGCTTTGTCTGCCATGATGTCGAGGTGGTCATCGACGATATTTCGCTGGAGCTCGTGGAAAACGCCGAGCTTGACTATGTCAAGGACCTGATGGGTGCCTATTTCGCCGTCAGCAATCCGAACGCCACCGCCTCATGCGGCTGCGGCACCTCCTTCTCTGTCTGATCCATGCGCATCGCCAGCTGGAATGTGAACTCCGCCAAGGCGCGGCAGGACCATATACTGACCTATCTCCGCGCCGGAAGCTGCGATGTTCTGCTGATCCAGGAGACCAAGACGCAGGATGTGAATTTTCCGGCAGACCTCTATGCCGACATCGGCTGGAACGTCGTCTTCCACGGCCAGAAAAGCTATAACGGCGTCGCCATCGCCTCGCGCCTGCCGATCGATGATCCGCTGAGCGGCCTTGCCGGCGATGATGGGGACGAGCAGGCCCGCTATATGGAAGCCACAGTGGGCGGCGTTCGTGTCGCCACCATATACCTTCCGAACGGGAACCCCGCTCCGGGGCCGAAATTCGATTACAAGATCGCCTGGATGGCGCGGCTTCGCGCCCGCGCGGCTGAGCTTCTGGCCACCGAAATGCCGGTGGTCCTGGCCGGTGACTTCAACGTCATTCCGCAGGATATCGACTGCTATGACCCGGCCGGGTGGGAAGGGGACGCCCTCACCCGTCCGGAAAGCCGCGCCGAATTCATGATGCTTGAATATGCCGGCTACACCGACGCCATCCGCGCCTGCCACCCGGGACAGGTGATGTACAGCTACTGGGATTATCAGGCCGGCGCCTGGCAAAAGGACAATGGCGTGCGGATCGACCATCTGATGCTCTCGCCGGAGGCGGCCGACCGGATCATCGGCGCCGGCGTCGACAAGGGGCCGCGCGGCGAGGAAAAGCCCTCGGACCACACCCCTGTCTGGGTGGAGCTGTCGGACCCGGCCTGAGCCGGGTCGGGCCACCCACCCTTCTATCTATGCCTGTTGCTTGGCGTGAAGCCTGTCTTCACCGGCTCGCGCGGCTCATTGACCCAGAGCGCGCCGCCAGGGTGCATGCCGGCGCCATGAACCGCCGATACCGCCGAACAGCGCATCCGGTTGAGAAGCCGCGTATCGGCATCACCAACCGACGGATGCGTGCCGCCATTGCCGGCAACAGCCGCGTCCCACGCCGCCTTGCGTGCCGCCAGCACTGCCTCGTCATCAAGCTGCGCGCAGTTCAGCGTGTTGCTGTTCAGATCGACAGTGACCTCGTCTCCCTCTTCGAGAAGACCGATCGGACCGCCGACAGCGGCTTCCGGCCCGACATGGCCGATCACCAGACCGACCGATCCGCCGGAGAAGCGGCCATCCGTCATCAGGCCCACGACAATGCCGCGTTCCCGGCAGAGCGCGGTGATGCGGGAGGTGGAGTCCAGCATTTCCGGCATGCCCGGGCCGCCGACCGGGCCTTCATAGCGGACAACGATCATGTCGGAATCCTGGAAATGCCCGGGATTGTTGTCGAGCATCTCTAGAAGCGCCTGCTCGCCATCGAAAATCTTTGCGGTTCCGGTGAAGACATTGTTCTCCAGGCCGCCCTCGACGCCGGCAAGCTTCAGCACCGCGCTGAATTCCGGCGACAGGTTGCCGCCAAGGACCCGCAGACCGCCGGTCGGCTTGTAGGGATTTGCCACGCTATGGATGACATCGCCATCTGGCACCGGCGGATCGAGGCGCGCCAGCTGCTCGGCAAGCGTCTCGCCGGTGCAGGTCAGCACATCGCCGTTCAGCAGGCCGGCATCAAGC
>JBMHCH010000176.1:0-7383 GCA_049890015.1 Puniceispirillaceae bacterium (SeqCode) | reverse complement strand
CGGCTTGTTCGAGAATGGCCATGAGAATGACGAAGCCCAGGAAACCAAGTGTATAGATTCCGTAGACCCGTCCGAGATTCTGGATAAATCCGCCTTCGAGTTTCATCATGGTGATTTCTCCTATTCCTCAGAAACACCATGTTCGTCATCGAGCTTGTTCTGGCGCGTAACGAACCAGAAGACAAGAATGACGAAGGCGATTTGCGAACCCTGGCCGGCCATGTAATAGCCAAGCGGGAAAGACCCCGCCGAACCATTCAAGGCATCACCGAACCAGTGCACGACGAAAGAGAAGAAGGCCCAGATGGCGAGCGTGATATACAGCAAGCTCTTGGACTTCTCCCAATGGCTGGACGAACCAGCTGCTTCGTTTGACATGGAAATTCCTCCTGTTGAAGCCTCCGCCTTGCGGCGAAGAGCACCTTAGCCTCAGGACATATTGAGGAAAAATTGCCCTGAAACCTCCCCTAAAGCCGTGACGTTTGGATTTGTTTTTTGTCGCGACTTCATTAACCGGTGATGGTACTCAGGAGCGGCAAAATGACAACCACTTTTGTTTTTTCGGCAAAAATGAAACTTCCAGAGTCAATAAAGCCGCTCCTGCGCACGCTCGGCCTGCTGCGCCAGCCTGATATCGAGACCTATGGTCAGCTGATTGACTATACTGAGAAAAACGCCGCCTATGTCTCGCAGGTCACGCTCTACACCTATGTCAAGGCGCGCGCCGGAACGCAGTATCCGAAAATGTTCGAGAACGAGGATTTCCTGACCTCGCTGCGCATCTCGCGGTGGCATATCTTCGGGGCCGCCGTCGCCGACATGGCGCTGTTCGCCGCCGCGCAGTTCCATGTCGCCGGCGATCTCGACAGCGGCGATGCCGAGATGTTCGCCGGCGGCATCATCGAGGAGGTGCTGACGAACTACCGCCAGGAGGATGTCGCGCCGCAGGTGTTCCTTGACATGATGGCCGAGGGAAAGCGCCGCGCCGCCTTTGCCAACTGGTCGGACATCGCCTCCGGCCCGGCGGCCTTCCAGCGAAGCTCGGACGCCGTCTATGAATGGGCGCCGATCGCCGACGAATTGAAGTCACTGGACGAGGAGATCGTCCGCAATTCGATCCATCTGCGCTGGATCGGCGTGCGGCGCGACACCAAGGAGCTGCTCCGGCGCGACAAGGTTCTTGCCAGCTGGACACGGCCGGCCCCGCTTTAGACCGGCCCCGCTTTTAGACTGGCCCCGCTTTTAGACTGGCCCGTCCGAAGGGCCTTTCACCGCAGGCGTCTAGAACATGCCGTGCAGCGATTTCGTCTCCAGATAGTCCTCAAGCCCCATGACCCCGCCCTCGCGGCCATTGCCCGACTGCTTGTAGCCGCCGAAGGGCGTGCCGTACTCTACCGCCGCGCCATTGATATGCACCGCGCCGGCGCGAAGCCGCGCCGCCACCCTCTCGGCGCGCGCCGCGTCGCCGGTCTGCACATAGGCCGCCAGCCCATAGGGCGTGTCATTGGCGATGGCGATGGCCTCGTCCTCGCTGTCAAAGGGCGTGATGGCCAGCACCGGCCCGAAAATCTCCTCACGGGCGATCCGCATGTCATTTCCGACATCGGCGAAAATCGTGGGCTTCACATACCAGCCGGCCTCGAACCCCTCGGGCTTGCCGGGGCCGCCGGCCAGGAGCCGCGCCCCCTCGTCGATGCCGACCTCAATCATGGTCTGCACGCGGTCATACTGGATCTTGTCGAACAGCGGGCCAAGATGCTCGCCCTCCTCGGCCGGATCGCCGACGGCCGTGTCCAGTGCCGCCTTGCGGGCAATTTCCAGCACCTCGTCATAGCAGCTTTGCTCGACAAGAAGCCTCGTCGGGGCGTCACAGGACTGGCCGGTATTCAGCATGCATTCCTGCACCGATCCCTTCACTCGCTCCTCAAGATCGCAATCGGCGAAGACAAGGTTCGGCGACTTGCCGCCAAGCTCCAGCGTGACCCGCTTGATGGTCTCGGCGGAATCCTGGGTCACCGCCTTGCCGGCGCGGGTCGATCCGGTGAAGGACATCATCTGGATGTCGGGATGACATGACAGCGCCGAGCCGACCACCGGGCCCTCGCCCTGCACCATGTTGAACACACCTGCCGGCACCCCGGCGTCATGCAGCAGGTCGGCATAGACAACAGCCGAGACGGGCGTGTGCTCGCTTGGCTTGAGAACGCAGGTGCATCCTGTGGCAATCGCGGGAAGAACCTTCAGCACAATCTGGTTGATCGGCCAGTTCCACGGGGTGATCAGCCCGCAGACACCGATCGGCTCGCGCACCAGAATGTCGCCGGTCCCGAGTTTTTCACGCTCCTCAAGGGCTTCCAGCGCGTCGATGAAACCCTGGAGATGGCCAATGGCGGCATCGGCCTGCATCTCGCGCGCAAAGGTGATCGGTGCCCCCATCTCCTTGCGCATCGCCTGCGCCATATCCTCCATCCGCTCCTCGCTCAGCGCCTTGATCCGGCGAAGCAGCGCAAGCCGCTCTTCCTTCGATGTGCGCGAGAAGCTCTCGAAGGCGGCGCTCGCCGCAGCGACAGCGCGGTCGACATCCGCCGCGTTGCCAAGCGCGACCGTGCCAAGCCGGTCGCCCGTGGCCGGGTTCAGCACCGGCATGCTGTCGGCGGACAGCGGGTCCACCCAGGCGCCGTCAATGTAGAATTTCTGCAGCTTGTCCATGATGCTCGGTCCTTTCGGCCTTCGGCCTGTTCCTGTTCAGCGGGCCGCGGTGACGGCGGTCTCGATCAGCTTTCTGACATCGCCGGCATCCGCGGTCTTCGGGTTTGTCGCGGCGGCGCTGTCCAGAAGGGCTTTGTGGGAAATCCGCTCTGCACAGTCAAGCGGCACGCCGATCTGCGACAGCCCTTTCGGAATGTCGATCTCGTCAAGGCGCCGCTCGATTTCGGCGATGAAGGCTTCCGGCGTAGCCTCGCCAAGCCCCATCGCCTGCGCCATGCGCGCCACCTTCGCCTCCTCGCCGGGAAGATTGTAGCGCAGCACGACCGGCAGCACGATGGCGTTGGTCAGCCCGTGCTGCGTGTCATATTCCGCGCCGACCATATGCGATATGGCATGAACCAGCCCAAGCCCCTTGAGAAAGGCGATGCCGGCCAGACAGGAGCCGACCAGCATGCCGCCGCGCGCCACCATGTTGTCCGGTTCGCGCACCGCCACCGGAAGCCACCGCGCGATCAGCGCAAGACCTTCAAGCGCCATGCCATCGCAGAGCGGATGGAATCCGGGCACCAGATAGGCCTCGATGGCATGCGTCATCGCATCGGCGCCTGTCCAGGCGGTCAAGGAAGGCGGCAGGCCGATGGTCAGTTCCGGATCGAGAAGCGCCAGCGCCGGTTTCAGATCGGGATGGCAGATGCAGAATTTCATCCCCTTGCCGGTATGGGTGACCATCGCGGTGCTTTCGGTCTCGGCGCCGGTGCCGGCGGTCGTGGGAATGGTGATAAGCTTCGGGAATTCCTGGTCCGGGCCGATCGCCGCCGGCTCCTCCTCCCATTCGAACGCCCAGAGATCGATCTCGTTGCGGGCTGTCAGACAGATGGATTTGCCGCCATCCATGGCGCTGCCGCCGCCAATGGCGATGACCGCGTCATGCCCGCCATCCCGAAAGACACGCTTGCCCGCGGCAATCTCGGTATCGCGCGGGTTTGGCGAAATGCCGGAAAACACGGCGCTGGCAAGACCGGCCTCGGTCAATATCCCTGTCAGCCTGCCGATGAAGGGCAGGCCGCGGCTGCCGCTGTCGGTCACGATCAGCGGGCTGCGGATCCCCATGTCGGCGCAGCGGCGCCCGATCTCGGCAAGCCGCCCGGGGCCGTAGGCAATCGGCACGGGAAAGCTCCAGTCCTGCGGCGCGAGAATGGCGTCGCGGTCCTCGGCATCAATCTCACTCATCATCGCTGGCCTCCGTTGTTGCCTGGCGAACCATCATCCAAGGCCAGCAAAATCCTGACTGTCTTTTGCCGGCTTGAAAAGCCCGTATTTGGCAGCTGGCCAGCCACGTCATCACCACAATGGCCGGCAATCTGCGTGGACGGGGCAGGATTGACTGCATGCGGCCCGATACAACCCTGCAACCCGGCATTATAGCTTGCATTGCAAGGACAATGCCGCCTAGGATTTTCATGTTGGTACAACATAAATTCCGGCCCCGAACCATTCATCAAAGGGCTAGGAGGAGGGAACAATGACTTTGAATATCTCAAGGCGGACTGCGCTGAAGACAGCTGCCGCCGCCGGCGCGCTGTCGGTTGCCGGCATGCCGGCCGTCGCATCGCCGAGGCATGGCGGCACCTACACCATCGGCATGTCCGGCGGCAACACGTCCGACACCTGGGACAGCCGCACACATTCCGACAGCTTCATGATCAACATGGGCGCCGGCTGCGTGTTCGAGACACTGACCGAGGTATCCTCTGCTGGCGAGCTTGTCGGCGAGCTGGCGGAAAGCTGGGAAGCTTCCCCGGACGCGAAGGTCTGGACCTTCAATCTTCGCAAGGGCGTGAAGTTCCATAATGGCAAGTCCTTCGGTGCTGACGATGTCATCGCCTCGATGAACATGCATGTCGAGGAAGGCGCGAAGTCCGCCGCCAAGCCGATCGTCGCATCGGTCGAGGAGATGAAGAAGCTGTCCGACCATCAGGTTCAGTTCACCCTGAAGAGCGGCAGCGCCGACTTCCCCTATCTGGTCTCGGACTATCACATCTGTATCTTCCCGGCAGGCCAGATCGCCGAAGCGATCGCCAACGGCATCGGCACCGGCCCCTACAAGGTTGTCGCCTTCGAGCCTGGCGTTCGCGCCATGGTCGCGAAGTTCGACGATCACTGGGATGCCGACAACCGCGGTTACTTCGCGGAAGTCGAGCAGATCTACATCGGTGACGCATCGGCACGTGTGAACGCGCTGATGACAAGCCAGGTCGATGCCATCAACCGCGTTGACTTCAAGTCGGTGAAGCTGCTGAACGCCTATATCAACATCGACATCCTCGAGGTGACGGGCAACATGCACAACACCTTCCCGATGCTGGTCGGCAACGCGCCGTTCGATGACGTCAATGTCCGCCGCGCGCTGAAATACGCCGTGAATCGCCAGGAAATGGTCGACAAGATCCTTCTTGGCCACGGCGCAGTCGGCAACGACCATCCGATCGGTCCGGCGAACCAGTACTACGCTGCCGATCTCGAGCAGACCGAGTACGATCCGGACAAGGCCAAGTTCTATCTGAAGGAAGCCGGCCTGTCCTCGCTGAATGTTGACCTCAGCGTCTCCGACGGTGCCTGCGCCGGCGCGGTCGACGCCGGCCAGCTGTACCAGAACTCGGGCTCCGGTGCGGGCATCAACATCAACATCGTCCAGGAGCCGGCCGACGGCTACTGGTCGAATGTATGGCTGAAGAAGCCATGGTGTGCCTGTTACTGGTCGGGCCGTGCGACCGAGGACTGGATGTTCTCGACCGCCTATGAGTCGGGCGTTCCGTGGAACGACACCGGCTGGGAGAACGAGCGCTTCCAGAGCCTGCTGATGCAGGGTCGCGCCGAGCTCGATACCGGCCTGCGCGGCGAGATCTACCGCGAGATGCAGGAAATCTGCCGGGACGAGGGCGCGACGGTCGTGCCGATGTACCAGAACTATGTGGACGCGAAATCCAACCGCGTCGAGCATAGCGGCCAGACCGGCAACCTGTGGATGCTTGACAACCTGCGCAGCTGCAAGCGCTGGTGGTCTGCCTGATCCTGACCTGACGACGGCGGGACCTTCGGGTCCCGCCGCATTTCCTTTTCCGCTTTCCATGACATTCAGTTTGAGGACTGGCGTTCACCGATGCACACAGGTGGGGCCCCATTCACACAGATAGGGCAGGCATGAACAACGTAGCCATGATCATCAGCAAGCGCCTCGGGCTTGGTGTGCTCACCATGTTCATGGTGTCGATCATCATCTTTCTGGCAGTGAACATGCTTCCCGGCGATTTCGCTCAGGCGCTTCTCGGCCAGTCCGCGACACCCGAGGCGGTGGCCGCCATCCGCAAGGACCTCGGCCTCGACAAGCCCATCCACATCCGGTATTTCGACTGGCTGGTCGGGGTGCTGCAGTTTGATTTCGGCACCAGCTTCGCGAAGGCGAACTTCTCGTCCTATGGCGGCACCTCGGCGGCGGCGAATTTCGGCACTGTCGCCGACCAGATCGCGCCGCGCTTCGCCAACACCCTGTTCCTTGCCGGCGTCACAGCCGCCATCGCCGTGCCGCTGTCGCTCTTCATCGGCGTTCTGGCGGCGCTGTACCGCTATTCGATTTTCGACCGGGTCGCCAATGTCAGCACCCTGACCTCGATCTCGAGCCCGGAATTCTTCGTCGCCTATGTTCTCATTCTCGTGCTGGCGGTTCTCAATCCGGTGTTCCCGTCCCTGTCGAACATCCATGACGGCATGGATTTCGGACAGAAGCTGCAGAAGACCATGCTTCCGGCGCTGACCCTCACCCTTGTTGTGACGGCGCATATGATGCGCATGACCCGCGCCGCGATCATCAATCTTCTGGCCTCGCCCTATATCGAGATGGCGCGGTTGAAGGGGCTGTCGCCCTTCCGCATCATTGTCGTTCACGCGCTGCCGAACGCGCTGGCACCGATCATCAACGTGATCGCGCTGAACCTCGCCTATCTGATTACCGGCGTGGTCGTTGTCGAGGTGGTGTTCGTCTATCCGGGGGTCGGGCAGCTATTCGTCGATTCGGTGAAGATCCGCGACATTCCGGTTGTGCAGGCCTGCTGCCTGGTCTTTGCGGCGGCGTATATCTCGCTGAACCTTCTGGCCGACGTGATGTCGATCCTGTCGAACCCGCGCCTTCGGCTTCCGAAATAGGGTGGCGGAGCAAGAGAGATGATGATGCCAAGCCTGTCCCTGACATACTGGTCCGCGCTGGTGATCGCCGGCACCGCCCTGGTCTTTTTCGGCGGACGCCAGATCGGCGCCTCCCGCGGGATCATGCGCCTTCGCGACCTCACCCTGACAAGCGCGGTCGGCTACAGCTTTCTCGTGGTGACCCTGTATCAGGCGGCGGCGCTGTATTTCGGCCCCGGGGCGACCTTCTTCAAATGGGCTGTTCACGGGGTGATCGGCTTCGGCATCGCCGGCTGGCTGTTCCAGCAGCTTGGCCGCCATGTCGGAACCAGCGCCACAAAGAAGCTGTTCCGGTCCATGCCGGTGACGGCCGCGCTTGGCATCCTGCTGATCCTTGCCTACGCCATTGTCGCCATTTTCGCCGATTTCATCGCGCCCTACGGCCAGGCGGAAATCTTCAAGGACGCCAATGTCCTTCCCGGCGGCAATCCCGAG
>JBMHCH010000175.1:0-19426 GCA_049890015.1 Puniceispirillaceae bacterium (SeqCode) | reverse complement strand
TGCGATGAAACCGCAAGACTTACACCGGCAATCAGCCCGCCACCGCCGCAACAGCTGATCACATGGTCCGGCACGGCGCCTTCGTCGGCGCATTGCGCGGCAATTTCCAGCCCGATGGTTCCCTGGCCAGCGATGACGCGGACATCCTCGAAGGGCCGGACCAGCTCAGCTTTGCGATCGGCTGCGATGGCATTGCCGATCTCCTCCCGGCTTTCTGTGTAACGGTTATAGGTGACAACCTCGGCGCCATAGGCCTTTGTGCCCTCGATCTTCAGCGCAGGCGCGTCCTCCGGCATGATGATGACGGCTTTCATGCCGCGGCGACTGGCGGCGCGGGCCACAGCCTGGGCATGGTTGCCGCTGGAATAGGCGACGACATCCGTGACAGTGTCGGCAAGACCCATGACCGCGTTTGTCGCCCCGCGGAGCTTGAAGGAACCCGTATGTTGCAGATTTTCGCATTTGACCAGCAATCGAAAGCCAAGCCAGTCATTCAGTCGCGGTGACTCCAGCAGCGGCGTGACGATTGTATGCGGCGCGATCCGCGCGGCGGCGGCGCGGATATCCTCTATTTTGACGGCAAAGGGGGCGTTTTGCTGGTTCATCCTGGCTGGGTCCTGGCGGCAGGGAAAAGGAGGTCGTTCGGATGAGCCTATCGGAAGGGGGGTGGGCCGGCAACAGAACCGTCATGCCCGTTGAATCCTGAAGGGACAGGCGGCGATGACTCGCCTAATGCAGACTTGTCATCATGCGGCCGCGCGCCTATTTTGGGGCGCTGAGACATCGAAACGGCCCGAAAAACGGCCAGAAACCGGAAAGTTCCATGGCACAGACAGATACTTCGCCTTTCACCGGGTCCTATACCGCGCTGATCACGCCGTTCAGCAATGGCAAGGTCGATGAGGTGGCGTTCCGAAAACTGGTAGATTTCCAGATCGAGAATGGAACACACGGTCTGGTGCCTGTTGGCACCACCGGTGAATCGCCGACCCTGTCGCATGAGGAGCATGACCGGGTTGTCGAGCTGTGCATCGAGCAGGCCGCGGGCCGTGTCCCGATCATCGCCGGCGCCGGATCGAACAGCACAGCGGAGGCAGTGCGTCTTGCCAGGCACGCGGCGGAAGCGGGAGCCGATGGCGTGCTGATTGTCAGCCCCTATTACAACAAGCCGACGCAGGAAGGGCTGTTCCGGCATTTCACCGCAGTCGCCGAGGCGGTTGATGTCGCCGTCATTGTCTATGACATTCCGGGCCGGTCGATTATAAGGGTAGCCGACGAGACGCTGGTGCGCATGACCGAGGCCTGTTCGAATATCGTTGGCATCAAGGATGCAACGACCGAAGTCGGGCGCCCGCCGCGCATCCGCAACCTGCTCGGCACCGGTTTTGCGCAGCTGTCCGGCGAGGATGCCACGACCCTGCCATATCTTGGCGGCGGCGGCCATGGCGCGATCTCGGTTACCTCAAATATCGCGCCGCGGCAGATGGCGGACATGCACAATGCCTGGCAGAAGGGCGATATCGCCACCGCGCAGCAGATCAATGACCGGATGATTGACGTGCATGACGCGATGTTCTGCGAGGCAAGCCCCGGGCCGGTGAAATACGCCGCCGAGCTTCTCGGTATCTGCAGCGCTGATACCCGGCTTCCGCTATGTGAGATCGCCGACAGCAGCAAGGCGCAGGTCGAGCGCGCGCTGCGTGGTGCCGGGCTGATGAACTAGGGCGCATTGAGCCCACACCTGAACCAGGCCCTCGAACAAGATAGGGGCCGGCATGGCGCCTCACGGTAGCCCCGCTGGCAGGAGCCGTCCCATGTCCAAAGGACATATCACCACTGGCCGCGTTGCGGAAAACCGCCGCGCAAGGCATGAGTACGACATCGAGGACACGCTCGAAGCGGGGCTGATCCTGCGCGGCAGCGAGGTGAAATCGCTTCGCACCGGCCGTGCCAGCATCGCCGAGAGCTACGCCGGCGAGGATAATGGCCGGCTGGTGCTGTTCAACGCCAACATTCCGATATATGAGCCGGCGCGCGATAACCATGAACCCAAACGACCCCGCGAGCTTCTGGTCAAGACGCGCGAGAGGAACAAGCTTCTCGGACTGGTCAGGCGGGAAGGGATGACGCTTGTTCCGCTGTCGCTGTATTTCAATGACCGTGGTGTCGCCAAACTGCAGCTGGGGCTTGCCAAGGGGCGGAAGAAACAGGACAAGCGTCAGGCGGCGAAGGATCGCGACTGGGGCCGCGAAAAGGCGCGCCTGCTTCGCAACAAGGGCTAGTGCCCGGCCTGGCTCCATTCGGATGTGATCTGCGAAAACACGGCGTCGAACATCGCGTCGGTCAGGCGTCCTGTCTGGGTATTATACCTCGAGCAATGATAGGAACTGACGATGCGCAGCTTAGCGCCCCTGACCATGCCGCGCCAGACATGTCCATGGCCGAACGGAACATCGGCTGGCCGCAGGTCAAGCGTGCGGCATGTGGCGTCATGCGCCAGCCGGCCAAGGGTGAGGATGGTGTCAAGTGCCGGCATCGCCCCGATCTCGCTGGCCAGAAAGACCCGGCAGGCGGTGACCTCGGCGGCCACCGGCTTGTTGTCCGGCGGAAGGCAGCGAACCGCGTTGGTGATCCTGACACCCTCCAGGCGGATGTCGTCCTTCCCGTCTTCACGGTAGTGGCCGGTGGCAAGATCATGTCGGGCAAGCATCTGGAAAAGATAGCCTCCGGCGGCATCGCCGGTAAACGGCCGCCCGGTGCGGTTGGCTCCCTTCATGCCTGGCGCGAGGCCGACGATCAGAAGGCGTGATCCCAGCTCGCCAAGCGATGATACAGGGGCGTTATGCCAGCCGGGACTCGCGACGCGGCATTGTTGCCGGAGCGTGACAAGGCGCGGGCAAAGCTGGCAGTCGGGTGCGGGAAGACGCGGCAGCGTCAAGGCAGATTACTCGACAGCCGTCTGGATGGTTTCGACGTTCTCGCGCGGGGGGCGGGTAATCACGTCACGAATGGATTCCATTTCAATGAACTGGTCCGCCATGCGGCGAAGGGCGTCCGCAACCATCGGGGGCGATGTCTTCGTGGTTGATACCACGGTAACCCGGACCCCCATCCCCTGAACATCTTCCAGGAGCCTGCAGAAATCTCCGTCGCCCGAGAATAGAATGGCATGGTCGATCTGCGGGGCGAGACGAAGCATATCAAGCGCGATTTCCATATCCATATTCCCCTTGATCCGGCGCTTGCCGGTCTCGGGGTCGGTGAATTCGCGCGTCAGCTTGCTGACCACCGCATAGCCATTATAGTCGAGCCAGTCTATCAAAGGGCGGAGCGGTGAATATTCCTGATCTTCAGGCAAGGCCGTGTAGTAATAGGCGCGGATCAGATGGGCATCCTTGGCGAAATGGGCCCGCATTCTGGCATAGTCTATGTCCATGCCAAGCGATCGCGCCGCCGCATAGAAATTCGATCCATCAATGAAAAGAACGGTCTTCTCGCAAATCGAGACTTTGGTCATGTCTTTGTACCTAGCAATAAATAATCGAAAACTGTCGTTTAAACTGGTTTGTGATTCCTGACACTATCTGCCATTCATCAACAATAGGAATTCCGCAATCGCAGATAAAGTACCTCTGGTCATGCTTTGTCGCCAAGTTTATTACAGAGTACCGTGATGATGCGATTTGTAAAGTCTTGTCCACAAATTTCCGGTTTTGCATGGACGATTTGACAGATTGTCAAACGTACATCATCACCACAAGCCTAGGAAGTGATCTATTTCATGCCAGTGCGTCTTCTCATCGGAATCGGGGCCAATCTTGTGCCCGATGGATATGCGAGTGCCCGCGCCGGACTGGAGGCCGCAATCGCGCGGCTTCCGGAGGTCGGTATTGAGGTCGAGACTGTTTCGCCCTGGTATGAAACCGCGCCTGTTCCCATTTCGGACCAACCCTGGTTCAACAATGCGGTCATCGCGGCAAGCACGTCATTGTCAGTCGACGAGGCCCTTGGTGCTCTTCACAGGATCGAGGCCGGTTTCGGGCGGGTCAGGACTGTTCGCAATGCGGCGCGTGTTCTCGATCTTGACCTGCTGGATTTCGGGGGGGTGATTTATGACAGGGATGGCATTTTTGTGCCTCACCCGCGTCTATTCGAGCGGGCCTTCGTGCTACTTCCGCTGCGGGATGTCGCGCCTGAATATGTTCATCCGGTGCTTGCCAAGGGAGTTGACGAGATGATTGCCGGCCTTCCGGCAGGTCAGCAGATCCGAAAGGCAGACGAGAGCCGGTGACAACTGTGATCGCGACATGCTGGTTCGGCTTGCGTGGCGGAACGATTTGCGATACTACCTGCTGAGTTTTCAAAAACCTGCAACGACATCATCCTGCCGCCAGCCAGCGAGGACGCTGCCGCCGTTGCCGATCTGATGTCTGGAGACCGATATGGCCCGCGTAACCGTAGAAGACTGCATTGAGAAAATCCCCAACCGTTTCGATCTGGTAATGACCGCCGCACAGCGTGCACGGGGCATCATGAAGGGCGATCTTCCAACGCTTGAGCGGGACAACGACAAGAACCCGGTGATTGCGCTTCGCGAAATCGCTGCCGAAACAGTCGATAACGATGCGTTGAATGACGGTATCGTCAAGAAGCTTCAGCGGCTTTCGGCGCAGGAAGAGCAGGAAGCTCCATCCGAAGAGCAATCTGCAGTGGATGTCGACCTGTCGGAAATGATCGGCGATTACAGTGAGGCCGAGGGCGAGGAAGCTGGCATGCACGTCGCCACAGCAGCCGACAGTGAGCCGGGCTTCGAGGATGTTGACCTGTCACAGATGAGCGGCGAAGATTGATCTTCACCTGCCGGCAAGCTGCCTGAGAAGGCGTGTACCCGGCTGCATCTCTGTCGGCTAGCGTGGCATGATCGGAACGGCTGATCCCATTATCGAAAAGATGCGCGCCTACAGCGGCGCGGTCGATGCGCGGCGTCTGACCAAGGCTTTTGAATTCGGAAAAAGGGCGCATCACGGACAGATGCGCGCATCCGGAGAGCCTTATTTCACGCATCCGGTGGCCGTTGCACATATTCTCGCTGACATGCGGCTCGACGAGGAATCCATTATCACGGCCCTTCTTCACGACACGGTGGAGGATTGCGAGGTAACCCTCCATACCCTTCACGACGAGTTTGGCGGTGATGTGGCACAGCTTGTCGATGGTGTCACCAAGCTCAGCCGGCTGGCCATCAAGGCACTGCCAAGCAGTGCCGAGGCGGAAAACTTCCGCAAACTGCTGATGGCGATGAGCGAGGATGTCCGGGTCCTGCTGGTGAAGCTTGCCGATCGCACCCATAACATGCGGACCCTGTCTTTTATCCCGAAAGTGGAGAAGCGGCAGCGGATCGCGCGGGAAACAATGGACATCTATGCGCCGCTGGCCGAGCGGATCGGACTGACAAAGCTGCAGACCGAGCTTGAGGACAGCGCGTTCGAGGTCTTGAATGGCGACATGCGGCAGAGCATCCTGACGCGGCTGGAATTCCTGACGTCGGAAGCAAAGATCACCATCCCGACCATCAGCGTCGAACTGCAGTCGACCATCGAGCGCGCTGGCATCGAATGCAGTGTGACAGGGCGCCTGAAATCACCCTATTCGATCTGGCGGAAAATGCAGACAAAGGCCGTGACCATGGATCAGCTGGCCGATATCGTTGCCTTCCGCGTGCTGGTGCCGACGCAGGATGACTGCTATCGCGCCCTTGGCCAGCTTCATCAGAACTATCCGACGGTGATGGGCCGCTTCAAGGATTATGTCTCTACCCCGAAACGTAACGGGTATCAGTCGCTACATACCGGAATTCTGGGTCCGCAAAATCATAGAATCGAGGTTCAGATCAGAACCCCCGAGATGCACAGCGTCGCCGAACATGGTGTTGCCGCCCATTGGCATTACAAACGATCAAGACAAGACAATAATCCTCCAAAATATAAATGGATACAGGAACTTGTGGGGCTCCTGGATGAAGAGGCCGGTGCTGAGGAGTTCCTTGAGCATACCAAGATGGACCTGTATCACGATCAGGTTTTCTGCTTTACGCCGCGCGGCGACCTGATTGCCCTGCCGCGTGGTGCGACTGCTGTGGATTTCGCCTTTGCCGTGCACACCCAGGTTGGCGAGAGCTGCATGGGTGTCAGGATCAACGGCAAGACCCGCCAGTTGGCCACCGAGTTGCAGAATGGCGATCAGATCGAAATCCTGACATCGACCGATGCCAAGCCTCGCGCCGAATGGGAGAGTTTTGTCAAGACCGGGCGCGCGAAGTCGGCTATCCGCCGCTTCACGAGAACGCAGCGAGTCACAGAATTCAGCCGGATCGGACGGGCGCTCATCGAAAAGACCTTTCGGGAGCATGGCAAGCCCTTCCGCAGCCGCGCGCTGGAACAGTCCTTGACGGCGTTCGGGGTGACCCGTGTCGAGGAGGTGTTTGCGCTTGTGGGAGAAGACAGGCTTTCGCCGCTGCGCGTTCTGGAACGTCTGCACCCGGATGTCGTTACCGACGGCGAGGATGGCCATCGCGAAAAACGCCGTGGCAGGGCCAGTCAACCGAAGCTGAAAATCAAGGGCGACAATGCTGGCACGGCTGTCACCATTGCGCGCTGTTGCCATCCTCTTCCCGGGGAAGCCATTGTCGGCATCTTCACCACCGGCAAGGGCATCACGGTCCACAAGGTCGGATGTACAACACTCAGCAAATTTTCCGATGCGCCGGAATTGTGGTTGGACGTGTCCTGGGAACATGACAGTCTGCGACGCGTCAACGCCAGGCTGAATACGGTGCTGTCGAACGAGCCGGGATCGCTGGCGTCACTGGCAACTGTGATCAGCCAGCAGGGCGGAAACATCTCGAACATTCATCTGACGGACCGCAACCCCGATTTCTTTCGTTTCGAGTTGGATCTGGAAGTTAAAGACGTCGAACATATGCGTGCCATCATTGCAGTTCTGCAGGCGAATAAATATGTTGAGAGTGTCGAAAGGGCCGACGCCACTTGAGTTGCCGAGGGCAGCATGGATCCGATGCCCGCTTGGACACACGCCTTTAACCTGACGCTCGGATATTCCCCCATGTTCAAACGTCGCATTGCCATGACGCGAATGGACCGCCTTCGCAGCATCCTGTGGCCTGATCGCGGGTTCGGGCGTCTGATTTCCTATATCATTCAGCGCGTCAAGCGGATGCCGGGATCGACGCTGTCCATTGCGGTTGGTGCTGCCTGGGGTGTCGCGGTGTCCTTCTCGCCCTTTCTGGGGCTTCATCTCCTGGTCGGGATGATGCTGGCCTATCTGACACGCGGCAATCTGCTGGCCTGCCTGTTCGGCACTTTTGTGGGCAACCCCTGGACCTTCCCGTTATTCTTCTATCTCAACTACCGGCTTGGCGCCTTCATCCTCAGCGAAATGGGGCGCGACGTGAAATCCCTTGGCGGCACCATGTCGGAATTCGTAACGCTTTTCCTGGCTGATCCTGCGGCGCTTATCGGCTCACTCTTTGCGCCGATTGTTGTCGGCAGTCTGATACTTGGCACAATCGCATGGTTTGCCGGCTTCGGCGCGACCTATTGGGCCGTGGCTGGCTGGCGCGCGCACAGGTCAAAGCGGCTGGAGGCAGCACGCCTCCGCCGCGTCGGCATGAAGCCCCGCAATGACAATGATGTCACAACCCCGCGTGAACAGGGGTCTGATGTCACCGCTATACATGATAAGGACACTGGCGCATGACCCATCCCGCGCTTCGTCTGGGAGTCAATATCGACCATGTCGCCACAGTGCGGAACGCGCGTGGCGGGTCGCATCCCGACCCGGTTCGGGCGGCGATTGCTGCCGAGGCGGCCGGGGCGGACGGCATCACCGCGCATCTGCGCGAGGATCGCCGGCACATTCGTGATGCCGATATGTTCGCGATCAAGGAAGCGATCTCGGTGCCGCTGAATTTCGAAATGGCGGCTACTGCTGACATGCTGGAGATCGCCTTGCAGGTCAGGCCGAACGCGGCCTGCATCGTTCCCGAACGTCGCGAGGAGGTGACAACCGAGGGAGGGCTTGCTGTCGCCGGCCGCGAGAACGAGCTTCGCCCGATCTTCAACACCATCCGCGAAGCCGGTATCAGGCTTTCGCTGTTTATCGAGGCAAGCGAGGTTGAAATCCGTGCTGCTGCGCAGATCGGTGCCGATATCATCGAACTCCATACAGGGCGATATTGCCATGACGCTGAGAACCGTCCGGCGGAACTTGCAAGAATCGCAAACGCTGCTGAGCTGGCAGAAGAGCTTGGCGTTGAATGTCATGCCGGTCACGGTCTTGATTACGATACGGTCGGGCCCATCGCCGCCATACCGCAGATGCAGGAGCTCAATATCGGGCATTTCCTGATGGGAGAGGCGATGTTCACGGGCATGGAAGCAGCCATCACCAAAATGCGCTTTTGCATGCAGAAAGCGCGCGTCCGGTGATCCTTGGTATCGGAACAGATATCGTCGATGAGCGACGCATTGGCAAATCCGTTGACAGATTCGGTCAGCGATTCCTTGAACGTATCTACACTGATGCGGAACGGGACGAGGCGGCGCGCCGTAAGCTCGATACGCTGTACCTTGCCAAGCGCTTCGCCGCCAAGGAGGCGATTTACAAGGCGCTGAGCGGTTCCGGCATCGCTGGTCTTGGCTGGCGGGAGGCGGAAATCATCAATGACAGGTCCGGGGCGCCGCACATTCGCCTGAGCGGTGCATGTAAAACGGCGCTTGAGAGCCTGACCCCTGATGGTTATAACGCCCGGGTCGACATTTCGTTGAGCGACGAGCCGCCATACGCCCTGGCCTATGTGGTGATTTCGGCGGATCGCTTGAACGGCTGACCATCTTAAGGCAAGGAACCGGGAAGGGGCTGACGGGCGCGTATGAGCAGCAAGACAAAACAGAAGAGTTTCGAGCCTTTCCGCAACATCATCATTGCCGGGGCGCTGGCGCTTATGTTTCGTTCGCTTTTGTTTGAACCCTTCAACATCCCGTCAGGGTCCATGATCCCGACCCTCAAGGTCGGCGACTATCTGTTCGTCTCGAAATTTTCCTATGGCTACTCACGCTATTCATTTCCGTTCGGGGCAATTCCGTTCAACGGACGGATACTTGGTGACGAGCCGCAGCGGGGAGACGTCGTCGTCTTCAAGCAACCGCGCAATGAAACGGTCGCCTTCATCAAGCGTGTTGTCGGTCTTCCCGGCGATCAGATCGCCGTGAAGCGCGGCATCCTGCACATCAATGATGTTCCGGTCATTCGCCAGCACGCCGATGTCGGCACGGCCACTGACGGTTTCAGCGTGATGAAATATGACGACTACATAGAGACCTTTCCGGAGGGAACGACGCATCGCATTCGCGAGATGACGGATGCCGGCAACCTGGACAACACGCGTATCTTCACCGTGCCGGACGGCCATTATTTCATGATGGGCGACAATCGCGACAATTCGAATGACAGCCGGACATCGTCAGTTGGTCTGGTCCCGTTTGAGAACCTGATCGGCAAGGCCCAGTTCCTGTTCTTCAGCCATAACGGCTCGGCACGCCTGTGGGAGGTCTGGAAATGGCCTTTCGCGATCCGTTACAGCCGCATCGGAGATGGTATCAGGTGAGCGGTGGTGAAAGGGGCCAGGGGCTGGATGCTCTCGAAGCGCGGCTTGGACATACATTCACCGATCGTGGCCTGTTGCTGGAGGCTCTGACCCATTCGAGCGCGGCCGCCGACAAGCCAAGCTATGAACGGCTCGAATTCCTTGGCGATCGGGTGCTTGGTCTGATCCTTGCCGATTATTTCCATGCGAACTGCCCCGATGATGACGAGGGAAGGCTGTCCCTGCGCTATCACGCGGCGGCGCGGCAATCATGCCTTGCAGATGTGGCGCGTAAGCTGGAGATCGCGCCGAAAGTTGTTGCGCAGGCCGGCATGGATGTGGCGGAGAACGAGTCGGTTCTGTCAGACGTGGTCGAGGCTGTCATCGCGGCCATGTACATCGATGGCGGGCTTGACCCGGTTCGGCGCCTTGTCCTGGCCAACTGGCGGCTTGACGCGACCGCCCCCGCGAAGGAAGAAAAGGATGCGAAGTCCCGCCTTCAGGAACTTGCCATGCAAAAGGGTCTGCAGCTTCCTGTCTACCGGATGGTGTCGCGCGAGGGACCGGACCATGCGCCGCAGATGGTGTATTCGGTCAGCCTCGCGGGACTTGGCGAGGCAAGCGCCACCGCGGGCTCGCGAAAACAGGCAGAACAGATGGCGGCGGCACAGCTTCTGGAGCGGGTCCTGACCATGGGAGAGCGGCATGACTAGCCGGCAGGATGAGGTGACAAGGTCGGGGTTTGCCGCGCTTATCGGGGCGCCGAATGCCGGCAAGTCGACACTGATGAATGCCATGGTCGGATCGAAGGTGTCGATTGTCACGCCCAAGGTGCAGACCACCCGAAGCCGTATCCGCGGGATCGCCATGGAAGGGGTCGCCCAGATTGTCTTCATCGACACGCCCGGCATTTTCCAGCCGAAGCGCCGCCTTGACCGGGCGATGGTGCAGGCGGCCTGGAAGGGGGCCGAGGATGGCGATGTGCTGCTGCTTGTGCATGATTGCGCCCGCCGCGAGATTGACGAGGATACCGCCACCATCGTCGCGCAGCTTGCCGAGAGCGGCCGTCCTGCCTCGCTGGTGCTGAACAAGATAGATCTGGCACCGCAGGAACGGCTTCTGGAACGCGCTGCCGAGATGTCCAGGCGCCATGAATTCGAGCGCATCTTCATGGTGTCCGCGGAAACAGGCAATGGTGTTGCCGACCTGCGCGAATGGCTGGCGGCAAAGATGCCGGCAGGGCCCTATCTGTTTGATCCGGAGGATTTGTCTGACATGCCGCTTCGCCTTCTCGCGGCCGAGATCATGCGTGAGAAGCTGTTTCTCAATCTTCATCAGGAGCTTCCCTATCAGCTCACGGTCGAGACCGAGAAATGGGAGGAGCAGGAGGATGGCAGCGCCACTGTCCATCTGTCCATATATGTGGCGCGCGAGGGACATCGGGGCATTGTCCTTGGCAAGAAGGGCAGCACTATCCGGCGCATAGGCATGGCCGCGCGGATCGAGCTTGAAAACGCGCTGGAGCGCCGGATCCACCTGCTGAGCCATGTAAAGTTCCGCAAGGACTGGATGGATGACGCGGCGCGTTATTCTGTCTGGGACCTCGATTACAATGCCTGAATGGAGCGAGGACGCCCTGATCCTGTCGGTGCGTCCCCATGGCGAGAGCAGCGCGGTTGTCAGCGTTCTGACAGCGGGGCAGGGACGGCATGCCGGGCTGGTGCGCGGCGGCAACTCATCACGGCTTCGTGGCGTGCTGCAGCCAGGCAACAGGGTGCGCGCGAACTGGCGGGCGCGTCTGGAAGAACAGCTTGGCCAGATGTCGATCGAGCTGTCGCAGTCGGTGTCGGCGCTGTTTCTGGATGACCCGCTTCGTCTTGCCGGCCTTGCATCGGCCTGTTCGCTGCTGGATGGCAGCCTTCCCGAGCGCGAGGCGCAGGCGCCCCTGTACAGCGCAACGCAGGCGCTTGTCGATCTTATGGGGATCGATGACCCCGAGCATCGCTGGCTGGAAGGCTATGTCCGCTGGGAACTCGGCCTGCTGCAGGCTGTCGGCTTCCGCCTCGACCTCGACAGCTGTGCAGTGACCGGCGATCTGAACCGGCTTGCCCATGTCAGCCCGAAATCCGGCCGCGCCGTCGCCGAAGGGGCGGCGGGAGACTTTGCCGGCAGGATGCTGGCGCTGCCCCGCTTCCTTGGCGGGGTGGCCTGCAACCGCCATGATTTCGATGCTGGACTTGCGCTGACAGGGCATTTTCTCGAACGTCGGGTCTTTGCCGCGCATCATGTTGATCTACCGCCGCAACGGCGCCGTCTGGCCGACATGGTGGCTGGCATATATGGTGGTTTATCGGTATAGATACCTCCATATCTATGGTCTGGTGCGCAGATGATCAGGCCGGTTCCAATGCTTTCGAGGATGCCCGCGGATGAGCGACGACGTGATCACCGAAGATGACAACGGCCGGGTTATCGACACGGCGTTCTCGGCGGCGCTGAGCGAACGCTATCTTGCCTACGCGCTGTCAACCATCACCTCGCGCTCGCTTCCCGATGTGCGCGATGGTCTGAAGCCGGTGCACAGGCGGCTGCTGTTCGCCATGCGGCAGCTGAAGCTCGATCCGGGTCAAGGCTTCAAGAAATCGGCCCGCGTCGTCGGGGACGTCATGGGTAAGTTTCATCCGCATGGTGACGCCGCTATCTATGACGCCATGGTGCGTCTGGCGCAGGAATTCGCCATGCGCTACCGGCTGGTCGACGGTCAGGGCAATTTCGGCAATATCGATGGGGATAACGCTGCCGCCATGCGCTACACAGAAGCGCGGATGACCGAGGTGGCGCAGCTTCTCCTTGATGGAATCGATGAGGATACGGTTGATTTCCGGCCGACCTATGACGGCGAGTCCGAAGAGCCGTGCCTTTTGCCCGCAGGGTTGCCGAACCTGCTGGCAAATGGCGCGCAGGGCATCGCGGTTGGGATGGCGACTTCCATCCCGCCGCATAACGTCACCGAGCTCGCTGACGCCGCGCTGCATCTGATCAAGCACCCGAACGCCTCTGTCGACACGCTGCTGCAATATGTGAAGGGTCCGGATTTCCCGACGGGCGGCATTCTGGTCGAGCCGGCGGACAGTATTCGTGAGGCCTATAATACCGGGCGTGGCGGCTTTCGCGTTCGCGCCCGCTGGACGGTTGAAAGGGAAAAGGGCGGCGCCTGGCAGATTGCCGTCACTGAAATTCCCTACCAGGTTCAGAAATCCCGGCTGATCGAGCGCATGGCCGACATGCTTCAGGCAAAGAAGCTGCCCTTCCTTGCCGATATTCGCGACGAGTCCGCAGAAGATCTTCGCATCGTTCTGGAGCCGAAATCGCGCCGGATGGAGCCCGATGTGGTGATGGAGAGCCTGTTCAGGCTGACCGATCTTGAATCGCGCGTGCCGCTGAACCTGAACGTTCTCGATGCCGAGGGCCGCCCCGGTGTGATGACGCTTCGCGGGGCGCTGAATGCCTGGCTGTCTCACCGGCGCGAGGTTCTGGTCCGGCGCTCCACCTTCCGGCTTGGCAAGATCGCCGCGCGCCTCGAGGTGCTGGAAGGCTATCTTGTCGTCTATCTCAATCTCGACGAGGTGATCGCCATCATCCGCGAGTCCGAGCATCCGCGCGCGCGCCTGATGGAACGGTTCGAGCTGACCGAAACCCAGGCCAACGCCATTCTCGATATGAGGCTGCGGTCACTTCGCCGGCTTGAGGAAATGGCGCTGAAGACGGAACGTGAATCCCTCATCGCCGAGCAGGAGCAACTCACCACGCTGGTGGCTGATGAAGGCCTGCAATGGCAACGCATCACCGTCGAGATCCGTGAGATGAAGGCGATGTTCGCAAAGACCGACAGCCGACGCACTGACTGTGCCGAGGCACCGGAAATCGACCTGGACTCCGCAGAGATGCTTGTGGAGAGGGAGCCGGTCACGGTGATCTGTTCGCAGAAAGGCTGGATCCGGGCAATGAAGGGCCATCAGGATCTTGAGGCTGAATACAAGTTCAAGGAGGGAGACGGCCCTGCCTTCATCTTCCACGCAGAGACAACGGACAAGATTCTCGCTTTCGCCGAGAATGGCCGTTTCTACACCCTGAGCGCGGACAAGCTGCCGCGTGGTCGCGGATTCGGCGAGCCGGTCAGCCTGATGGTCGATCTGCCGGCGGATGTCGATATCGTTCGGCTGATGAAGGCTGAGGGAACACGGCTTCTTGTCGCGTCAAGCACCGGGCATGGATTGCTTGTGCCGGTCGAGGCGGCGCTGGCCCAGACCCGGAGCGGCAAGCAGGTCCTGAACATTTCGGGCACAGCGCGCGCTGTCGCCTGTTGTGTCGCCGAAGGCGACATGGTCGCGACTGTCGGCGTGAATCGCAAGCTCCTTGCTTTCGCCATCGACGAGGGGCCGGAAATGACCCGCGGCAAAGGCGTCATCCTGCAGCGCTTCAAGGATGGTGGGCTGGCTGATGTCACCGTCTACAGCGCTGCGGCTGGATTGTCATGGAAGGCAGGGGGCGGTCGCACACGCACCGAGACTGACATGGAACCCTGGCTTGGCAAGCGTGCTGGCGCCGGCAAGATGCCGCCAACCGGTTTTCCCCGGCCTGCGCGATTTACTACCTGACCTCTGGAACAGCCGTTTCGTCATACGGCCGCCAGCCGCCGTTGACGTGAATTTCCGCTGGCTGGAAGCGTGACTTGTACATCATCTTCTGGCTGCCAGCGACGTAGTAGCCGAGATACAGCCACGGTGCCCCGCGCTCGACGGTGAAATCGAGAAGATCGAGAATCATGAAAGTGCCAAGCGAGCGGTCCGCTTCGGCAGGGTCGAAAAACGAATAGACCGCGCTCAATCCGTCATCCTGAACATCCGTCAGCACACATCCGACCAGCCGCCCGTCTTCATCGCGGTAGTTCGCAAGAAAGCTTTCGATCGGGCTGTTCTCGATCATCGAGATGAAATCGTCGCGCCCCATATTCGCCATCTGTCCATCGCCGTGCCGGCCACGGATATAGGACAGGAACAGGCTGTACTGCTCGTTTGTCGGCCGGATCGGCACTATGCTTCGTTTCAGGTCCCTGTTGACCCGTTTGATCCGGCTCAGGTTCCGGCCTGGCCGAAACCGCGCCGCGTCGACCCGCCAGGGAAGGCAGGACTGGCATTGCGGGCAGACAGGCTTGTAGACCCAGTTCTCGACACGGCGGAACCCGGCCCGCGCCAGCTCGTCATGCAAGGCGGGGTTTTCTGAAATGTCCACGGCGACACGCTGTTCGGTCCTGCCACTGATATAGGGGCAGTCCGACCGCATGCTGAGCCTCATCTGAAGCGGTGGAAGTTGATGTAGGCGCTTGTCCTGATCCATGTTCTCAGGCTGTCCTGTTTGGCCGCTGCTGGCAAGGCAACAGATGCCGCACCCTGCTGGTTCTTCGTCACCAGATGTTAGCCGACAGAGCTGTCGTCAAGCTGTCGTACCTGGAAATTCGAGCCGCGAAGGTCGGCGATGATCTCGTCAACATGGTCCGGGCCCCGCGTTTCGATGACAGCATCAATTTTCGCAAGCTTCGCCGGGACGTCATAGAACAGCCGCTGGTGATAGATTTCGACGATATTGCCGCCGCACCGGCTGATCGAGGCGGTGATCGCTGCCAGCATGCCCGGCTCATCGGAGATGTCGATGCGAAGACGGGCAAGCCGGCCATCGCTTGCCATGTTGCGGTTCAGGATGGAAGCAAGAAGACGCGGATCGATATTGCCGCCGCAGATCACGACTCCGACCTTCCGGCCGGCGAACAGGTTGCGATGCTGATGTATCGCGGCAATGCCCGCCGCACCGGCGCCCTCGGCAACAACCCGCTGCTGCTCGATGAGGCTGCCGACCGCCCATTCCAGCGATTGCTCGTTCACCAACAGGATGTCGTCCACCAGATTGCCGACAACGGGTCGCGTGACGCCGCCCGGTTTCTTCACGGCGATGCCTTCGGCAAGCGTCTCGCCGCCACACACGATGTCCTGTCCCTCAACGGCGAGCTTCATCGTCGGGTAGAGTTCGGTCTGCACGCCATAAATTTTCAGATTTGGACGGAGTTCGCGCGCGATTGTCGCGATGCCGCCGATCAGTCCGCCGCCGCCGATCGGCACCACCAGAGTGTCGAGGTCGTCGGCCTCATCCAGCATTTCCAGCCCGGCCGTGCCCTGTCCGGTCATCACCAGCTCATTGTCATAGGGATGGATGAGGGACAGGCCGCGTTCCTCGATGAGCTGTTCGACAAGACCTTCGCACTCATTCAGGTTACGGCCTTCAAGCACCACTTCCGCGCCGAAAGCCCGGGTGCGTGACACCTTGGCAAAGGGGGTTTGGGCCGGCATCACGATGACTGCCGGAATGCCCATGGCGCAGGCGTGATAGGCGACAGCCTGGGCATGATTGCCTGCTGACATTGTGATGACCCCGCGTTCCCGCGCGCCAGCGTCCAGCGCCTGCATCGCCATGAAGGCACCGCGTGCCTTGAAAGATGAGGTGTGCTGGAGATTCTCCAGCTTCAGCATCAGGTCGCATCCCAGCGTGGATGACAGCATCGGCGCTTTTACAAAAGGTGTGCGAATGACCTTGCCGCGAAGCGTATCGGCAGCGTCGATAATGTTGGCTGCTGTGACCCCCATTCAGGCCTCCATGGTTCAGCTAAAGAAGATCGGAGCGTCAGTGTCGCCCGCATTAACCCGGATCAGTGATTGTCGCCTGACAGCATGCGCGCCACGTCCGGCGCGAAATATGTGATGACCGCATCGGCGCCAGCGCGCTTGAAGCTGATAAGGCTCTCCATGATCACGCGATCGCCATCAATCCAGCCCTTCGCCGCGGCGGCCATGATCATCGCATATTCCCCCGATACCTGATAGGCGGTGCAGGGGACTGCGAATTCGGATTTGGCGCGGGCCAGAATGTCGAGATAGGCCATGCCGGGCTTGACGATGATGATGTCTGCGCCTTCTGACAGGTCGAGCGCGATTTCGTGGATCGCCTCATCGCTGTTGGCCGGGTCCATCTGGTATGTGGATTTGCCGTCTTTTCCGGCAAGGGTGCCGGCGCGGACCGCGCTTCGGAACGGGCCGTAGAATCCGGACGCATATTTCGCCGCATAGGCCATGATCTGCACGTTCTGGTGGCCAGCCTGATCCAGCGCGGCGCGGATCGCGGCGACCCGCCCGTCCATCATGTCGGACGGGGCGATGATATCGCACCCTGCATTGGCCTGCTGGACGGCCTGTTCACACAGGATTTCGACGGTTGCATCATTGACGATATCGCCATCGACGAGGATTCCGTCGTGACCATGATCGGTAAAGGGGTCGAGCGCAACATCGCAGATCACGCCAAGATCCGGAAACGCTGCCTTCACCGCCCGAACAGCGCGGCAGACCAGGTTGTCGCCGTCCCGCGCCAGCGAGCCGTCATTATCCTTGAGAGCGGCATCGATCGACGGGAACACGGCAATGGCGGGAATGCCAAGCCGAACCGCCATCGCTGCCTCCCCGACGAGCCTGTCGATGCTGTGGCGCATGACACCCGGCATGGCGTCAACAGGCTCGCAGGTGTCTTCGCCTTCGATGACAAAGAGCGGCCAGATCAGGTCATCCGTCGAAAGCCGCGTTTCCGCGAACAGACGGCGGGAAAACTCCTTCATTCTGTTGCGACGCATGCGCGTGGCTGGGAATTGACCTCTACTCATCCTTGCTCCAAGGGACTAATGTGGCTTACGGCTCGGCGCGTCCGCCATGCCGACAGGGGCGATCCCCAAAACCCGACATATAGCCACCATCCGGACCAGACGCAATGCAACAGGACGACATCCGCTTTTCCAAACACGGCATGGCCGGTCTTGTTGTTCTGGACCGGCCACGCGCCTTGAATGCACTCAGTACCGACATGGCGCTTGCGATCGGCGAACAGCTTGGTGACTGGGCCGACGATGACAGCATAGGCCATATTGTTCTGGCCGGTGCCGAGCCGCGCGCCTTCTGTGCTGGCGGCGATATACGCGACCTCTATCGTATGGCTTGTGAAGGCGATTTTGACGGGATGGCCGACTGTTTTCGCGCCGAATACATGGCGCATATGATGGTCGCGGAATTTCCAAAGCCGGTGATCTCGCTTGCCGACGGCATCGTCATGGGTGGCGGCGCCGGGCTGATGCAGGCCGGCAGTCACGCCATTGTCACCGACAAGACCCGCTTTGCCATGCCGGAGAGCGCCATCGGCCTGTTCCCTGACGCCGGTGCCAGCGTCTTTCTCGGGCGCTGCCCGCG
The DNA here is from genome assembly GCA_049890015.1 of Puniceispirillaceae bacterium (SeqCode). GTDB lineage: Bacteria > Pseudomonadota > Alphaproteobacteria > Puniceispirillales > Puniceispirillaceae > UBA8309. The sequence continues at coordinate 1,423 of JBMHCH010000175.1, read as the reverse complement.
CTCGCTGGCACTGTATCTTGGCATGACCGGCAGCATTATCGGCGCTGCTGACTGTCTGATGCTGGGGCTTGCAGGGGCGATGGTGCCGGCCGACAGTATCGACAGGCTGCGTGACGCGCTTCTGGCGTCCGATACCGGGGATATCGACGCGGTGATCGCTCGTCATCGCGCTGATCCCGGCATGAGCCCGTTGCAGAGACACCGCACCGAAATCGACCATATTTTCAACGGCGATGATCCGGTTCAGATGCGCGAACGCGCGGGTGACCTCGCGCGCCTCAAGGGGAGCAGCCCTGGAGCCGACATCCACAAGGCACTGGCGACACGATGCCCGATGACCATGTTCGTGTTCCAGCGCCTCGTCGATATGGGCGGGGAGATCACGGACATACCGGCGGCGCTGATGCTGGACTATCATCTTGCGCTGCGGATGACGCGGCGTGAGGATTTTCGTGAAGGCGTCAGGGCCGTATTGATCGACAAGACCAACGATGCGCGGTGGACCCCGTCGCGTCTCGAAGATGTGACGAAGGCCCAGATTGATGCCGTTTTCGACCGCGACGGACTGCCATCTCTGCGGTAAGGCTCCGGCGCGTCCGGGCGACTTGCATCGCTGTCGGCATCGCCGTAGATTGACGCCGCCCGATTTATCCGAGTGGAAGGCTACCTCATGCGTCTCAGTCAGTATTTCCTGCCGCTGCTGAAGGAAACTCCCAAGGAGGCGCAGATCGCCTCGCACCGTCTCATGCTTCGTGCCGGCATGATCCAGCAATCCAGCGCAGGCATCTATTCCTGGCTGCCGCTTGGTAAACGTGTTCTCGACAAGATTGCCCAGATCGTGCGCGAGGAGCAGAACCGCGCCGGTGCTGTCGAAATCATGATGCCGACCATACAGCCTGCCGAACTCTGGCAGGAATCAGGCCGGTATGACGATTACGGGGCGGAAATGCTGCGCATTCGCGACAGGCATGAGCGCGACATGCTCTATGGCCCGACGAACGAGGAGCAGGTCACCGACATTTTCCGCACCCATGTGCGAAGCTACAAGGCGCTGCCGCTGAACCTCTATCACATCCAGTGGAAGTTCCGTGACGAGGTGCGGCCCCGCTTCGGGATCATGCGTGGCCGCGAATTCCTGATGAAGGACGCCTATTCCTTTGATCTCGACGCCGAGGCGGCGCGCGCCGCCTACAACCGGATGTTCGTTTCCTATCTGAAGACCTTTGCCCGCATGGGCCTGACCGCCATCCCGATGGAAGCCGATACCGGTCCGATCGGCGGCGACATGAGCCATGAATTCATCATCCTTGCGGAAACCGGAGAGAGCGGCGTCTTTTTCCATCGCGACTGGCTCGACGCCGATCTGGTGACGAGTGTCGATTACAGCGATGACCTGCAGCCTGTCGTCGACAGGTTCACCTCG
>JBMHCH010000174.1:0-9900 GCA_049890015.1 Puniceispirillaceae bacterium (SeqCode) | reverse complement strand
TCTTGATACGCTTGGCGTTGCCGCCGCCGCGGCGCCGATGGAGGCGGGACGGATTGCCCGCGATGCGACGCACCGGCTTCATGCCTCCGGCGATCCGGCCTTCACCGCCCGCATGATCTTTGACGGCCGGCAGGTCAGCCTCGCCGGCGCTGCCTATGCGGCGGCGACGCAGACGGACAATCTCGACGCGCATGACGGCTATAACCCGGTGAAGGGCCATATCGGCGTTGCCATCATTCCGGCCATGCTGGCGCTTGCCGAGCAGGCTGGCGAGATCGCCGGCGATGACGCGCTGGCGTTGATCACCCTTGGATATGAGATTGCCGGGCGCGCCGGTCTCTCGCTCCATGCCACGGTTTCGGACTATCACACCTCGGGCGCGTGGAACGCGCTTGGCGTCGCCGCCATGGCGGCGCGGATGCGCGGATTGAGCCCGGAGCAGCTTCGCCAAGCACTCGGCATCGCCGAATATCACGGGCCGCGGAGCCAGATGATGCGCGAGATTGCCAATCCCAGCATGCTTCATGACGGCTCCGGCTGGGGCGCGATGGTCGGCATCTCGGCGGCGATCCTTGCCGAGGACGGCTTTACCGGCGCGCCGGCGATTACCGTCGAGGCTGACGAGGTGGCCCCGATCTGGGATGATCTCGGGCAGCGCTGGGTGATGGAATCGCAATATGTGAAGCCCTATCCGATCTGCCGCTGGGCGCATGCGCCGATCGACGCTGTCCGCGATCTGATGATCGAGCACGGCTTTGCCCACAGTGATATCGAAGCCATCCGGATCAACACCTTCCATGAAAGCGCCTGCCTGTTCCAGGGCGCGCCGGACAGCACGTCCGCGGCGCAATATTCCCTGTCTTTCGCGGTGGCGGCGCAGGCGGTCAATGGCCGGATCGGGCTTGATCAGGTGGCCGGCGACGGGCTGGACGACCCGGCGGTGCTGGCCTTGATCGACCGGATCACCGTGGCGGAAAGCGATGCGCACAATGCCACCTTCCCGCATACTCGCGATGCCGATGTCCAGATCACCCTGAATGACGGGCGAAGCTTCGATTCCGGTCTTGTGCATGCGCGCGGCGGGTCTGAACGGCCGATGGACGAGGCCGAGATTGTCGCCAAATTCCATGAATTCGCCGCGCCTGTGCTTGGCGATGCGCGGGCGAAAGCCGTCGAGGATGCGGTGATGGGGCTGTATGATGGCGGGCCGCTGTCGGCGCTGCGTGAGCAGCTTTACGCGCCTCTGGACTAGGATCCCGCCGGCGTCTCCGGCAGAGGATCGGCCGAGGCGTCCTTTTTGCGCGGCGTGACCAGCGCCAGCCCAAGGATCATCGTCGCGACCGAGGCCCAGACCCAGGGCGAATGCGTCTCGCCGAACAGCACCATTCCCCAGACAACGCCGCCAAGCGTGACAAGATAGCCTGTCTGGCTGGCGAAGACCGGCCCGGCGATATTGATCACCATGATGAACATCGTGTAGGCGACGGCGGTGATCACCCCAAGCGCCACGATCGTCCATTCCAGCGTGCCGAACGGCATGGCGGGAAGGAACATCTGGTCGGTGGCAAGCGCGACAGGCAGCATGATGACGGCCGCCATGATGTTCATGCCGGTGGCGGTGCGCACCGGCCCGATATCGGCAAGCGCCGGGCGCGACAGATAGACATTCTCCGCCGCGTAGCAGACGGCGCTGCCGCAGGCCAGCAGCACCCAGGGGATCGCCGCCGGGCTCGGCAGGCTGCTTTCCGGCAGCACCAGCAGCCCGATGGCCACCCCGCCGAAGACCACGCCGCTGATGCGCAGAGCCGACAGCCGCTCGAACCCGCATGTCATCGCGATGCCATAGGTGATGATCGGGATCAGCGCGACGGTGATCGACAGCACCCCGGCCTGGACATGCGGTGCCGCGAAATAGAACAGGCTGTTCGGCAGCGACGCCCCCAATAGCGCGACAATGACATAGATCCGCAGATGCCGCGCCGAGAGCGGCAGCGGCCTGCCGCGCGCCTGGGTGTAGGCCAGCAGGATCACGCCGCCGACAACGCTCTGCCAGAAAGTGATGCCGAAGGGCGTGCCGCCGGCGAGCGTCGCGATGCGCGCCAGCGAGAAGGACAGCCCCCAGACGGTGCCGAGGAACAGCAGCACAAGCCAGGGAAGATAGGATTTCCAGGAAAGACAGGATGTCTGGCCGCGTGCCATCGCGCGTCACTCCCGCGGCCTGCACGCCGCGCACCGGGTTGAACCTGACCGGCTGGCACCCGCCGTTCACCCCGCCACTCTGCCTGAAATCCGGCCGGCGTCAAGACGTCCCGCATGGCGCTGGCGCGCGGCCAGGCCTTGGCATCCGCCCGCATCGCAGCCGGCTCTCCACTCACCTGCTTGTGAAGCCGGCCCCGGGAAAAATTAACCGGGCCCGGGGGAGGTTCCTGTGTCATGGAAAGAACCGCTCGCACATACGCGTCCCGGGCTGGCCTGCCATCCGCACCCCAGCCTTCATTCCCCGGTGCTGCCGGGTCTCACGGCATCCTGGGTCCTGCTGCCGTGATGATGGCCTGCCTGACCCTTGCCGCCTGCGGCGGCGGTGGCGGTGGGCCTTTACTTGCTGCACCAGTTAACAGTGTGGCTGCGTCCTCAAATGTAGACAATTTGGTTCAGTCGTCATTGGCTACGTCTCCTTCATTATCATCAGGGCAGAGGTCCTCAAAAGCTCTTTCCATAATTGGCGCTGTTTCCGCACATAGCGCGGGATACACCGGCATCACACCAAGTCGCAAACGGATCCGAGTGGCCGTGGTGGATAGTGGATTTGATGTAAATCATCCAGATCTGCGAGATAACTTCATCTGGCGAGAGAATCAGGATAGAGCTACCGATTACCCACTTGGTCGTAATTTCGCCTACGCACCCGACGACAACAAAGATGATGTCAGAGTGAGCCTCCATCGTGGCACCAAGGCAATCTCTCACGGTACACATGTCGCCGGCATTATCGCGGCACGAGACAATGGTTTTGGAGTTAAGGGGGTTGCGCCGGACGCTGAACTTATACCAATGCGGTTCCTGCAAGACGGAATTCCAGATGAATTTTCCTACATGGCTGATATCGACCCCGAACACGAGTCATTGGAAGAGGGTAAATCGGAACTAGCAAACGTATTCAAGTTTGCTGACGATAATGATGCATTTGTGGTGAACAACAGTTGGCACCTGAGTTGGCGACCGCGAGTCGTTGAAATTGACGTGCCAGGCGGAAGTAAGCGCTACTTTTTACAGCCGCGGGTGGTGCAGCGTGGCTATGAAAGTTTCACCAGCCGTCTGCTTGGCGATTCAACAGTTCAAAATATCCTTGCAGCAAATGAAGACGGCAAGGAAGGCATGGCTATCATATTTTCAGCTGGAAACGGTGGGTGGAACTCTGACACCGGCCATGTAGCCGTCTTTGAGGAAAAGTTTGAAGGAGACCAGATCAATCGTTATCGAAACTATGACCAGCGAAAGAGCCCTTCGTTCTTACCGGCAACCGCGCCGCAGATCGCCAGAACGGGAACGCCATCAAATTTGCCAACGCCGCTAAGTGCAGCGTTCTTAGGAAATAAGGCATTGGAAGGGCTTTGGCTGGCTGTTGTGGCAACCGATGGAAACAACAAGATAGCCAATTTTTCCAACGGATGTGGCGTGGCTGCGAGATACTGCCTTGCCGCACCGGGTGTAAGGGTCCTGTCAACGCTACACGCAGATGACACCGAAATTGGATTTCCCCGCACAAAGGAATATGGACTTTATTCCGGAACCTCGATGGCGGCACCGGTCGTCTCTGGTGCGGCTGCGGTGGTCAAAAGCAAGGCACCGAACCTGACCGCCAGACAGGTGGTTGATATCCTCCTCCGCACCGCGACTGACCTTGGCGCGCCGGGGACTGATCTGGTCTACGGCCACGGCCTCGTCAACCTCGCCCGCGCGCTGCAGCCGATCGGCCAGCAGAACGCCGCCGGCGGCAAGGGCAGCGCGGTGGCCGCCAGCGCCGATACCCGCATCGCCTTCTCATCCGCCTTCGGCAATGCCGCGCCGGCGGCAACGCATCATTTCGGCGGGCTGGACAGCTATGGCCGGGTCTATCGCTACCGCGCCCCGCTTCAGGACCGGGTGCTGCCGGGCCCGCGCCTGTCAGGCGTGCTCGCGCTGAACAATGCGCCGCCGCCGATGATGATCGGCCGCTCCGGCGGGACCGCCACCTATCTGCGGAGCTCGACGGATCCGCAGAGCGCTGTCGGCGATGGCAGCGCGCTCAGCGTCATCGGCGCGCGGGGGCGCGTCGATCTTGCGGTGGCGCGGCGCCGGACAAGTTCCCTGCTGTCACCGGCGGCGCTGCTTGCCGAGGACGCCGAGGACGCCGAGGACAAGGGCACCTCCGCCCCGCCGCATGACTGGGGCGCTCTGGCCCCGCAATCGCGCGTTCTGGGCCGGGGCGGCGCGGGATGGCGGTTGGCTCCGCGCCTTGCCACCGGCGCCTATTTCAGCCGGGCACTGGCCGAAGGCGCGACGCGGCGGGGCGAGGCCTATGGCATGACCGACCTTGGCGTCTCCGCCCGCATCGGCAATGGCGAGAGCGGCATCGGGCTTCACCTTGGCAGGCTGAGCGAGGATGGCCGCTTCCTTGGCAGCAAGCCGGAGGGCGGTTACGCGCTGGCCGGACCGACCCGCTCGGGCTATCTGCGCCTGTCTGCCAGCCGCCGGCTGAGCCGCCGCCTGTCGGTCGGGGTGAATGTGATGAGGCTCCGCGCGCGCGTCGATTTCCGCCATGACGAGTTTGTGGAAGACACGCGGATCACGGCGCGCAGTGGCGGCGCGTATCTGGCGCTCCGTGACGCGGGCCGAACGGGCGGCAGGCTGGTGCTTCATTATGGCGAGCCGCTGGCCGTCACCGGCGGGGCCATCCGCCAGAGCTCGGTGATGGGCTATACCGCCGGCGGGGCCTACAAGCCGGTGCAAAGCAGCCTTGATCTTGGCGTGCGCTCCCGCCACCGCATGACGCAGGTGATGTACCGCGCGCCGCTGGCCGACGGCGTTTCCGGCTTCGCCGCAGCCGCGCATCACCGCAACTGGAGCCACCAGCGCGGGCTCGGCAACAATTTGGTGATGGTCGGGCTGTCGGTACGGCGCTAGCGCCCCTGTCCTTCCGGCGGGGTCGAAGTGACATCTAGGCTGGCGCGCGCCGGCTCGCTATATAGCAGACAGACCACGACCTCATCATCGGGACATTGCCAGATGCCAGCCGACAGCGCGACACCGCCTTCCTCCATTCCCCTGGTGACAGTGATCCGCCGCGGGCTGGCGCGGCGCTGCCCGCGCTGCGGCGAGGGAGCGGTGCTGACCGGCTATCTGACGCGGGTGCCGGTCTGCGGGGCCTGCGGCGAGGATCTGGCGCATATCAGCGCCGATGACGGGCCGGCCTGGGCGACGCTGATTGTCGTCGGGCATGTTCTGGCACCGTTCCTGATCATCCTTGGCCGTGACGAGCGTATCCCCGTCTGGGCGGCGATCGCCGCGCTGGCGGCGATGATGCTTGCCGGCGTCTGGTGGTGTCTGCCGCGTTTCAAGGGGTTGTTCATCGCGTTGATCTGGCGCACCGGCGCCACCGGCGAGGATGTCTTCACCCATCCGGCAGCACGCGATGCCGGCGAGCAGGACAGGCGGGGCAGCTGACCCCGGTCATCATTTGCCAGTCCAGGCATGAAATCTCCCGGCATGAAATCTCCCGGCATGAAATCCGGCGTGAAAATTTCTGCTTTTTTTACCCTGGAATGAAAATTTGTTTGATTTTTTCATTCGCCTTGCGCAACGATCTGGGGTGAGACGACGCATCATGCCGTGGGGACCGCATCATGCTGATGAAGATCGAGAAGAAGACGGCAGCTGACGCGCCGATCCGCTCATCCGGATCTATCGGTGCGGATATCCGCGCGCTGCGCCGGTCGCGCGGCTGGACGCTGAGCGATCTTGCCGAACATCTCGACAGGTCGGTTGGCTGGCTCTCGCAGGTTGAGCGCGGCCAGTCCGAACCTGCGCTTGCCGACATCCGCGGCGTGGCCGCGATGTTCGACCTTCCTGTCAGCTTCTTCTTCAGCCAGAGCCCCGATACCGCCGAGGCCGCCTATGTGGTGCGCGGCGACAGCAGACGGACAATGACGGATGAAGGCAAGGGGCTGGTCGAGAGCCTGCTGTCTCCCGATCTCGGCGGCGCTTTCGAGATTGTGCATTCGGTGTTCGCGGCCGGGGCGCGCTGCCCCGAGCCGTTTGTGCGCCCCACCGAGGAGGCGGGATATGTCATCGAGGGGTCGCTGACGCTGATCATCGATGGCGAGAGGTTCGAGTTGCACCAGGGAGACAGTTTCCGCTTCGCCGGCGAAACCATCTCCTGGGTGAATGAAGGCGAGGTGCCGGCGGTGCTGATCTGGGTGATTGCGCCGCCAGTCTATTGATCAGTCTGTCTGTCGACTGGACCGACGTGAAAACAATGGGCGGCAGATGTTGCCGTCACAAGGATGAAAGAGAGACCGGACATGGATGACGTATCTGCGAACAGCGAGATGAACAAGGCCACCAGCAAGCTGCCAAGCACCGCTCGCGTTGTGGTGATCGGCGGAGGCTCGGTCGGGGCCTCGGTGCTGTATCATCTTGCCGAAAAGGGCTGGACCGATGTCGTGCTTCTGGAGAAGAACGAGCTGACGTCGGGTTCGACCTGGCACGCCGCCGGCAACTGCCCGAACTTTGTCGGCTCCTGGACGATGATGAAGATCCAGTCCTACTCCACCAGCCTCTATCGCGAGCTTGGGGAGAAGGTCGACTATCCGATGAACTATCATGTCACCGGGGCGATCCGGCTGGCGCATTCGCGTCAGCGCATGGAGGAGTTCCGCCATGTCGAGCGCATGGGCCGGCAGATGGGGGTCGAGTTCCAGGAAATGTCCCCGTCCGAGATGAAGGAGGTCTATCCCTTCCTTGAAACCCACGACCTCCATGGCGGCCAGTGGGACCCGCTCGACGGCGATATCGATCCGGCGCAGCTGACCCAGGCGCTCGCCAAGGGCGCGCGCGACATGGGCGCGAAGATCATCCGCTTCTGTCCGGTGACGGGCGTCCGGCGCGAGAATGACGAATGGGTGCTGTCCACGCCGCAGGGCGAGATCCGCTGTGAATATGTGGTGAACGCCACCGGCTACCGCGCCAATGAGGTCGGCGCGATGTTCGGGCGCAACGTTCCCTGCGTGTCGCTGGCCCACCAGTATCTGATCACCGAAGCGATCCCCGAGCTGACCGCGCGCGACAAGAAGCTGCCGCTGCTTCGCGATCCGGACAGCTCCTACTACCTGCGCCAGGAAAAGGACGGTCTTCTTCTCGGGCCGTATGAAAAGAACTGCCGTGCCCACTGGACAACGGATGACGACCCGATGCCGGAGGATTTCTCCTTCCAGCTCTACTCCGACGATCTGGAGCGTCTGGAATGGTATATCGAGGATGCCTGCGCGCGGGTGCCGATCCTGGGAACCGCCGGGATCACCCGCGTGGTGAACGGGCCGATCCCCTATGCCCCTGACGGGCTGCCGCTGATCGGGCCGATGCCCGGCGTGCCGAACGCCTTCGAGGCCTGCGTCTTCACCTTCGGCATCGTTCAGGCCGGCGGCGCCGGCAAGCTTCTGTCCGACATCATCGTCGAGGGCGAGTCCGAGACCGACAGCTGGGCTGTCGATCCGCGCCGCTTCACCGACCATGTCGACCTTGCCTACACCAAGGCCAAGGCGATCGAGACCTACAGCCACGAATATGCGATGCATTTCCCGCAGATCCAGTGGCCTGCCGGGCGCAAGGCGAAGACCTCGCCGCTCTATGACACGCTTGCCTCCGCCGGCGCGGCCTTCGGATCGTATGGCGGCTGGGAGCGCGCCGACTGGTTCCCGCGTGACGGCGAGAGCGAGCACGCCGCCGACAGCTATGACCGCCAGCCCTGGTTCGACGCGGTCGGGGCGGAATGCCGCCATGTGTCGGAACATGTCGGCGTGCTGGAGCTGACAGGCTTCTCGCGCTTCATGGTCAAGGGGCCGGGCGCGGCCGACTGGCTTCGCGGCCTGGTCACCGGCGGCCTTCCCAGGGTCGGTCGCATCGGCCTTGTCTATTTCGCCTCGGAGAAGGGCAAGATCCTGACCGAGATGACAGCGACCCGCCTTGGCGAGGATGAATTCCTGATGATGACCGGTGCCGGCGCCTACTGGCACGACCGCGATCTTCTGAACTTCAACCTTCCCGGCGACAGCTCCATCAGCATCAGCGACGTCACCTCGGAGATGGCGACGCTTCTGGTCACCGGCCCGAAAGCGCCGGCGGTGATGACCGGGCTGACCGGCGAGGGCATGGGGCATGATGACTTCCCCTGGCTTACCTATCGCCAGATGGACATCGCCGGGGTGAAGGTGACCGCCATCCGCGTGTCCTTCGCCGGCGAGGCCGGATGGGAGCTGCATTGCGCGATGAATGACGTGAAGCCTCTCTATGACGCTGTCTGGGCTGCCGGCGCGGCGCACCAGATCGGCAATTTCGGGATGCTGGCGCTGGATTCGATGCGGCTGGAAAAGGGCTACCGGTCCTGGAAAGCCGATCTCACATCCGACTACACCATGTTCCAGAGCGGCCTGTCGCGCTGGGTCAATCTGAACAAGGACAGTTTCACCGGCAAGGCGGCGCTTCAGGCCGAGCATCAGGCAGGCGTGACGCAGAGTTTCGTCACCCTGACGCTGGATGACCCGGCCGATGGCGAGCCGTTTGGCGAGGCTGTCTATCTCAGCACCGTGCGGATCGACGGCAATGACGCCGGGCTGGTTGTCTCGGCAGGCTATGGCCACCGGGTCGGCAAGTCGATCGCGATGGCGGTCGTCGATGCGAAGATGCTCGAGGGCGGCGGCGCGATGGGCGTCGATGTGCTGGGGCGCGAGCGCGCCGCACACCGGGTTGCGGGCGACGTCCTCTATGATCCCGAAAACGCGAAGATGAAGGTGTAATGTGATGGATATTCCGGCAAAGGCACGGGCGGTCATCATCGGCGGCGGGGTCGTCGGCTGTTCGATCGCCTATCATCTCGGCAAGCTTGGCTGGACAGATGTCGTCCTTCTCGAGCGCAAGCAGCTGACCTGCGGCACCACCTGGCATGCCGCCGGGCTGATTGCCCAGCTTCGCGCCACCCAGAACATGACGCGGCTGGCGAAATATTCGCAGGAGCTGTATTTCGGGCTGGAAGAGGAAACCGGGGTCGCCACCGGCTTCAAGCGCAACGGGTCGATCACCGTGGCGCTGACCGACGAGCGCATGGAGGAGCTCCGCCGTTCCGCCGCCATGGCCCGTGCTTTCGGCGTCGAGATTGACGAGATCGGCCCGTCCGACATCCAGTCGCGCTATCCCGGGCTGAAGGTGGATGACGCTGTCGGCGGGGTCTGGCTGCCGAAGGACGGCCAGGCGGATCCGGTCAATATCACCCAGGCGCTTGCCAAGGGCGCGCGCAATGTCGGGGTGAAGATCATCCAGGGCGTGAAGGTCACCGACATTCACCAGGCTGATGGCCGTGCCACCGGCGTGATGACCGACCAGGGGCCGATCGAGGCCGACTATGTGGTCAATGCCGGCGGCATGTGGGCCCGCGAGATCGGCGCCAAGGCCGGTGTCGCCGTGCCGCTCCACGCCTGCGAGCATTTCTACATCGTCACCGAGGGGATTGACGGGCTGACCTCGAACCTGCCGGTGCTGCGGGTGCCGGATGAATGCGCCTATTACAAGGAGGATGCCGGCAAGATCCTGCTTGGCGCCTTCGAGCCGAATTCAAAGCCCTGGGGCATGAACGGCATTCCCGAGGATTTC
>JBMHCH010000173.1:0-14226 GCA_049890015.1 Puniceispirillaceae bacterium (SeqCode) | reverse complement strand
GCTTGCGCCTGTTATGGGGCGCCATCCGGGTATGTTTGCCGCCGCCGCCTGGCGCCGCGCCACGCATTTCTCCCCCCTGCTCTGTACCCGGCGGCCGCGGGGAGGCCCCGATGACGACGTGATCAAACCGTGCCTTCATGTCAATGTCCCGGCCCGCGGCCTTGTCTTGTCCGTCCAAGGTCTGTGCCCGGCGCGATGTCTATTGTCAATCTTGGCTGAAATTTGCCAAGCTTGCGCGGTGCATGTCAGCCATGTCCGAGCTGGCTGCCAACCTTTGGCTCAACAGGTCAGCCCCATGCGCGCCCACAGATTGTTTTCCAGCAGGTCACGCCCCATCCACTTCGGCGCCTATCCGCTTCACCGGCTGGCCCGCCTCGGTGGGCCGGCAAGCCTTGAAGGGGTTGAAACGCCGGTTCTGTCCTTTGCCCGGCCGGAAGACCCGGAAAGCATCGTCAATGCGATGGCAGAGCATCAGGCGATGCTGGACACCATTCGCGACGGTCTGGTGAATGGCGCGCGCTCCGACATTCCGGATGATCCGAAGGAGAGATCCAATCACCTGAAGTCATTCGGATATTTCAATGATGCGTCGATGGTTGGCATCGGTGCTCTCTCACCGGAATCATGGCTTGCGACGCCGCGCCGCAATCCTGCGATCGATGACCTTGCGGAAATGATCAACAGCAGACAGACAAAGACCCTTGCTGCCGGCATCGACCAGATCATGGCTGATCTGAAAGACTCCATCAACGCGCCGCCGCGCGCGATTGGCCAGCATCATACGGCTATCGTGCTTGTCTATGAGCATCAGCGCGACCCGCGCCCTGACGAGCCCGGCGCGGCCTGGATCCAGGATGCGCAGGCGCATCGCGCCTGTCTCCTGTCATCCGAGGCGGCTGTCGTCATCGCCAATTACATGCGGCTTCTGGGGTTCGATGCAAAGGCGCACACCCAGACATCGACCGATATATGTCTTCGCCGCGCCGCTGTGGCTTCAGGCCTTGCCTGGAACGAGAAGGGAGAGGCTGTCGCGCCCTGGCTAGGTGCGCGCTTTGGCGTCAGCGTTGTCACCACCGACATGACGCTTGCCCATGACCGTCCACTGGCGCCGCGCCGCAGCCAGCCCCGCGCCGACCTTGACGGCATCAACTGGAAGCTTGGGCGGCATTCCAGCAAGAGCGCCTTCAACAAGGATCCCTTCGCAAAGCGGGACTATCGCGACAGCGCCATGAAGCTGGAGGTCCTGAGGCGGGTTGATAGTCCGACCACCTATATGGACGAGGCCAATATTCCCCGCGTGCCGAAACGCACCGACATGTTCGCGCGCGCGCAGTTTGGCGATATGGGCAAGGCCACTCAGGACGCCGCGACGGGCGGCTATTACGCGCGCAAGGCTGCGCCCTCCTATGCGCAAAGACGCGCTCTCGGGGCCTTCGTGCTGCTTCAGGACGGGCCGGTTCAAGGCGATGTCCCGCCGCCGCGTGACGCTGCCTGGTACAGCGACCAGCTGAAAGCGGCAAGCTACTTCCTTGGCGTGGACGCCGTCGGCATATCGCGATGCCCGGATTGGAGCTGGTATTCCCATGATGCGCGTGGCGAGGCCGTCACCCCGCCGCATGATCAGGCGATCAGCATGGTCATCGACCAGGGGTTCGAGACCATGGAAGGGGCGTCAGGTGATGACTGGATTTCAGTGGCGCAGTCCATGCGCGCCTATCTCCGTTTCTCGATGCTTGGCGGGGTGATTGCGCGACAGATCCGCAATCTGGGCTTCACGGCAAAGGCCCATACCGTGCTTGACGGCGATGTGCTGCAACCGCCGCTGCTTCTGCTCAGCGGGCTTGGCGAAGTCAGCCGCATCGGCGAGGTGATCCTGCATCCCTTCCTTGGGCCGCGTCTGAAGTCGGGAGTGGTCACGACAACCATGCCACTGGCCCATGACAGGCCGATTGATTTCGGTTTGCAGAATTTCTGCGAGAATTGCCAGAAATGCGCCCGCGAATGTCCGTCCGGCGCGATCACCGCCGGTCCGAAGCGGATGTTCAACGGATACGAGACCTGGAAGTCGGACAGCCAGAAATGCACAACCTACCGGATCACCACAAAGGGCGGGGCGATGTGCGGGCGCTGCATGAAAACCTGTCCGTGGAACCTTGAAGGCCTCTTTGCCGAGGCGCCGTTCCGCTGGGCGGCATCGAACATGCCGCTGGCGGCGAAATTCCTGGCTGGTCTCGATGACATGGCAGGTCGCGGCGGTTTGAATGATGTGAAAAAATGGTGGTGGGACATCGAGCTTGCGGAGGATGGCGCCTACCGCCCTGCCAGCCACCCGGTGAACCGCCGGGGTCTCAGCCGCGATCTGAAGCTGCGGCACGAGGATCAGACCATGGCGGTCTATCCTGCACCATTGGCACCGCATCCCCATCCCTATCCCTATCCCATGGACCGGGAAGCCGGTATAGAGGCATTCGAGGCCTTGATAGGTGCCGGCGAATATCGCCGCCGCATCGCCGCTGGCGAGACAGCGCATCTTCATCGTTACATGAACGCGGATATCCCGGCCGATGACTCACCGGTGATCCAGGCGATTGTCAGCAAGGTGGAGCATCTGTCTGACAGGATTGCGAAATATGAATTCAGGTCGCTCGACGGCAGTCCGCTGCCAGCCTGGACTGCCGGCGCGCATATCGATGTCCTGGTGGCTCCGGGGATGATGCGCCAATATTCGATGTCAGGCGATCCTGCGGACCGTGGCCATTATCAGGTGGCGGTGCTTCGCGAGGATGACGGGCGCGGCGGCTCGGTGCTGATGCACCGGATCTTCGACGAGGGCCGGCGCGTCTTCATTTCACGCCCGATCAATCATTTCGAGCTTCGCGCCACGTCGGGACGCAGCTTTCTGATGGGCGGAGGCATCGGCATCACGCCGATGGTGGCCTTCGCGCACACGCTTCACCGTGACGGACGCGATTTTGCCTTCCACTATTCCGTCTCGCGTCCGGATGACCTTGCCTTCAAAAATGATATCAACAGCTTCGAATGGTGCAGCAAGGCCCGGCTTCATGTGTCATCCGAGGGGACGCGCCTCGATCTGGCCGCCGTCTTTGCCGATGCCGGACGTGATGATCACGTCTATGTCTGCGGCCCCGATCCCTATATGGAGGCGGTGATTGCGGCGGCATTGAAAAGAGGTGTTCCGGAGGAGCATCTGCACCGCGAATATTTCTCGGTACCCGAACAGCCGGACTATGAGAACTTCGCCTTTGACCTTCTGCTTGCAAAGTCGGGAAGGCGGATCAGTGTCGGCGAGGATGAAACCGCTTCGGACGCGTTGATCGCGAATGGCGTCGCTGTCGATGTGAAATGTTCTGACGGTTTGTGCGGCGTGTGCCAGTGCGGCGTTCTGTCGGGCGACGTCGAGCATCGTGATTTCGTGCTGTCGGCGAGGCAGCAGGAGACGCAGATCATCCTGTGCCAGTCACGCGCTGCCAGGAAGGACGGCGTGATTGAGCTCGACCTCTGATCAGCAAGCCTCATTCCTTGGTTGAGGCGTCTTCTTCGCTGGCGAGATAGTCTTTCTGCTCGGCGCCATGCAGGACTTCATTTGATTTTGTGAAGCCGGATGCGTCGCTGCGCCAGTCGACAATCGGAACACCACGAAGCGAGCGCGCCACCATTTCATATTTGTGCGCATGAGGCAGGATATGTCTTGCGATCAGCTTCTGACAGTTCTTGAACGCCTCTGGCGAGCTGTATTCCCACAAGATACCCAGCTTAAACTGGTTGGGCTGGTTCCAAATCCGTGTGATGGATTTTCGCTCGAGTCCAAGTTTCGCCATCTGCTGCATAATGTCGGGCGTCCAGATGGACTCGATATCCGCAAGATAGCGTCGCATGGCGGCGTCGCTGGTAAAGCGCAGTTCAGTAAAGTTAACGCAAGCAGTCTGCATGGCTGTATTCCGGATATGCGGCCGTTTCCGGCCTCAACACAAGGGGGTCTGTGTACCGCCACACTCGCGCCGGCGCCACCAGAAAAATCGGCTCACGGCAGTTTTGCCAGCCTTTCCGTGATCAGCGCGAAGAAACCGTCAGAATCAATATCGCCGATGACAAGAGCATTGTGAGGGCGTCCGGATACCTGCCACCAGTCGATGACCGTCATTCCCTTTGTCAGCTTGCTTTCGGTTTCTATCTCGACATTGCAGTGCCGCCCCGCAAACAGGCCTGGTCGCAGCATCCAGGCCACCGTACAGGGGTCATGCAGCGGACCGCCGTCGCTTCCGTATTTTTCCTCGTCGAACCTCTCGAAGAATTCCAGCATCTCTGCAACGGCAATGGCGGTGCGTGTTCCGGTCGCGCGGATGGCTTCGATGCGCCGGGCGGTGGTCATCGCCTTGTGCGTGACATCAAGCGGCATCATCGTGATCGGAATGCCGGCCGCAAAGACTTCGCGTGCTGCTTCGGGATCAACATAGATATTGAATTCTGCCGCCGGGGTGATGTTGCCGCCTTCGAAACATCCGCCTCCCATCATCACGATCCGCTGGATGCGAGGCGCGATGTCGGGGGCCTTGCGCAATGCCAGCGCGATGTTGGTGAGGGGGCCGACCGGTGCGAGGGTGACACTGCCGGCGGCTTCGTTGCGGATGGTGTCGATGATGAAATCGACGGCATGCCGGTCCTGCAGCGGAGTGACGGGTGGCGGCAGGTCGGGGCCATCCAGCCCGGTGCGTCCGTGAACATGCTCTGCGGTGACAAGGTCGCGCGCCAATGGCCGGTCCGCGCCGGCGAAGACGGGCACATCGTGCCGGCCGGCGAGGTCGCAAATCTTGCGGGCGTTGACTTCGGTCAGGGACAGCGGAACGTTGCCGGCAACGGCCGTGATGCCCAGAAGCGCGATCTCCGGACTTGCCAGAGCCAGCAGGATGGCAACAGCATCATCCTGGCCGGGATCGGTATCAATGATCAGCTTTTGCGGTGTCGCCATGGCGGTCTCTCCTCCTGCATCATCCTGTGCTGTCCAGACCTCTCGTGCAAGTCAGGCTGTCGCAGGACCAGCAGGTTTGGCGGCAGGTCTGGTGGCAAGTCTGGCGGCGAGGCGACCTGCCAGCCTGTGCGCCTGCGTGGCGGTGCCCGGCGCCCCCACCACGTCACCTGCCTCATGGGCTGTCACCGGGCCAAGGGCGTGAAGTGTCTCGTACGGGATGCCGTCAGGCCGTAGAAGCGCCAGATCAGCGTTGAGAGCAGGTCTCCCGTGGAAACCGGCATGCGATGCGGCGATGCCGTCATCCATCAGCCGGCTGACAAGCGGGTCACGACCGGCACCGCTGCAATTCACTACGAACTCAGCCTCGATCACACCGCCGCTGGCAAGCCGCACGCGGTGATGCGCATTGTTGCAGGCGGTGATGCCGGTGACCATGTCCTTCCTGATGGTCAGCTGTCCATTGGCAAGAAGCGCCTCTGCCGAGCCGTGGGCCTGTGGCCCGGCGCGAAAGCGGCACAGCGACCATAGCCAGCCGACGCGTCGCATGAGGCGCGCCTGGTCTTGCTGGGAAAGCTGTTGCCAGGCATCGCATATATTCACACGCAGGCTTTCGAATCGCCGTTGCCATTCGGTCTCGGCCCAGTCGCCCTTGCCAATATGGCGTCTCATGAAGCCAAGAAAATTAGACGCTCGCATCGAGCCCGGCCATTCAATATCGTCCGCGCCATGCCAGTCGGTCTGTACGGGAGGGAGCAAGCCGTCAGGCGCTACCAGAGTGATGCGTCCGCGATGACCACGCCGATGCAGGGCGTGAAGTGTATCAAGCGCGGTCAGCCCACTGCCAATCACAACTACCCGTTCATCCCCGGTGACATTATTCACCCAGTCGCCTTTCCAGGGACCCCTGATCAATGTGGCGGCATCCTCCACATCGCCGCGAAACGGCCAGTCAGGAGGCGGGTTGCCGGTAGCCAGCACAACCTGCCGGCTCGCCACTGTCGCGCCATTATCAAGGGCGACATGCCATCGCCCGTCCCGGAGCGACAGATCCACTGCCTCGGCTTCGATAATCGAGGCCGTTCGGGCGCCGCGGGCCCGATCCAGCTGCTCGGACATGTAGATGGCAAAATCACGGCGCCGGTAGAAATGCCCGGCATCGCTTGCCGCGTCCGGGTCATCGGTGATCCGTGTGGCGGCCCAGCTGGTGAAATCCAGCGGCCGGCCAGGCCAGACCCGCATCAGTTCCGAGCGCACATTCAGACGGAAATCTTCATTCACGCAACCGAAGGCCTGTCCCGCGCCAAGACAGCCATGGCCGACGACAGCAACCCTGCCGCAGTCCACGCCTTCAGCATCGAGATGAAGGAGAAGGGCAGCGGCGCTGAATCCGCTTCCGATGATGCAGATGTCAATGCCCATACCGCTGTGCGGCATCAGCGCAGCTTGGTGGCAGTGTCCGCGAAGCGGTCGAACGCAGCTTCGATGCGATCAAACATGTCGGTCATCTCTGCTTCGTTCATGACCAGCGGCGGGCAGAAACCGATGATGTCGCCGGGAAGGGCCCGAAGGATGACACCATGCTCCTGAACGCCCGCCACGGCCTGCGCGGCAATCTTGTGTGATGGGTCGAACTTGGCCTTGCTGGCGGGGTCGCTGCTGAATTCCACGGCGCCGATCATGCCGATCGCGCGGCTGTGGCCGATAAAGCCGAAACGCTCCAGGCTGGCGACCCGCTCGGTAAAGAGAGGCGCAAGCCGGCGCACATTGCCAATGATATCGCGTTCCTGCATCAGCTGTTGCGCGCGAAGCGCCACGGCGGCGCAGACAGGATGTGCGGAATAGGTGTAGCCATGACCGAAGATGCCGAGCTCCTCGGCTTTCACGGCAAGGGTGCCGTAAACCCTGTCCGACATGAGAACCGCTGAAATCGGAAGATAGGCTGATGACAGTGCCTTGGCGCAGGTCAGCATGTCCGGCCGCACATCCATCGTCTGCGACCCCCACATGTTGCCGGTGCGACCGAATCCGCAGATCACCTCGTCAGCCACCAGAAGAACATCGTACTTGACCAGAATTTCTCTTATCGCCGCAAAATATCCCTCAGGCGGAATGACCACGCCGCCGGCGCCCATCACCGGTTCGGCGAACAGGGCGGCGACCGTGTCCGGCCCTTCGGCAAGGATCAGCTCTTCAAGCTCGGCAGCGCAGCGCGCGGTGAATTCCGCCTCGCTCTCGCCTTCGCGGCCTTCATTGTAGAAATCAGGTGTCGTGGTGTGCTTGACGAAGTCCAGCGGCAGGCCAAACCCGGTCTGTGCATAGGCAAGCGCCGTCATGCTGGCGGCCGCCATCGTCACGCCATGGTATCCGCGCCGGCGGCTGATGATCTTGCGTTTTTCCGGCATGCCGCGCGCCGCCTGATAATACCACACCATCTTCATGGCTGTGTCGTTGGCCTCGGATCCCGAAGAACAGAAGAACGCCTTGCTCATCGTCGATCCATCGGCGGCTGGGGGCGCGATTCCGATCAGGTGCTCGGCAAGGTCGATGGCCGGGCCAACCGTCTTGCCGGCAAAGCTGTGATAGAAGGGAAGCTGGTTGAACTGCTCGACAGCGGCCTTCACCAGCTCAGGCTCTGAAAAGCCAAGCGAGGTGCACCATAATCCGCTCATGCCCTCGTAAAAGGGTTTGCCGGTCTCGTCATGAACAAACACGCCCCGTCCCTCGGCGATGATATGCGGACCCTGGTCGGCCAGCATTGCCGGATTGGTGTAGGGGTGCATATGGAAGGCAATATCGCGGCTTGCCGGAGAATTTCCGGGAGAATTTCCGGGGCCTCCCATGGCACCGGGGCCTGCCTTGGCGTCGTCTGGGCTCATAATGCAATTCTCCAAATGGGCACCGCATCACGCGACACTGGGTCAGACGTGCTGTCCGCCATTGACATGAAGCTCGGCACCATTGATGTACCCTGCCGTAGCATTACACAGGAAAAAGATCGTTTCAGCCACTTCCTCGGATGTGCCAAAGCGTCCCAGCGGGATCGACGGCAGCATGGCTTCTTCGCTTCCGGGGGTAAGGATTTCGGTCAGAATCTCGCCGGGGGCGATGGCATTGACCCGTACTCCGCGCTTGCCGAAATCAGACGCCATTTCCCGGGTCAGCGCGCTCAGCGCCGCCTTCGATGTCGCATAGGCGGTGCCGGCGAATTCATGCACCCTGCTGCCGGCAATGGAGGTGACGTTGACCACTGTTCCCTGACCGCGCTGAAGCGGGGCGATCAGAGCCTGCGCCAGCATCACAGGGGCGAAAACATTCACTTGATAGACCTGCTGCCACACATCCAGTGGCGTTGACACCGAATCCATTCTGGCGCCCTCGTCATCCTTTGGCGAGATGCCGGCATTATTGATCAGCGCATGAAGTGGCGCCCCGTCAAGGCGTTCCATGAGTTCGGCCGCGCCACGCTCGATTTCGGCCGGAGACGCAAGATCGATCTGAAGGTGGTTCTCTTCACCGCCATCCCATGGACAGCTGGGGTGCAGCGGGCTGCGCGAGCAGGTGATGATGCGCCACCCAGCCTCGGAGAACCGCTTCACCGTAGCGTGTCCAATGCCCCGGCTTGCGCCGGTCAGAACCATCGTTTTTTTCTCACTGCTCATGCTGCGACAATCTAGTCACTTTTTTGGTAAAAAGCCAAGCAGCCAAAACATCAGAGATGGTCCAGATATTGCCGCGAAAGCGGGTGATCCGGTGAAGAGAAGAATTTGTCCGCTGTGGCTGCCTCGACAAGTCTTCCGCCATCCAGAAGCAGCACATCCTGTCCAAGCCGTTCCGACTGCGCCCTGTTGTGGCTTGTCATCACGATGGTGGTGCCAGCCTCATGGGCTTCGCCGATCATCGCCTCGACAAACTTGGTCGCGGCGAAATCGAGATGGGCGGTCGGCTCGTCCAGGAACAGAATGTCCGGGCGGGCTGCCAAGGCCCCCACAAGCGCAAGCTTCTGCTGTTCTCCTCCGGACAGGGCGCGTGCCGGCGCATCAATGCGGTCAGCGATGCCCGCCCTTTGTATCCAGTCGGCAACATCGTCTGGATCAAGGTCACGGCACAGGAACTGGAAATGCTGTCTCGTCGTGCGGCGCATGATGATCGGTTTCTGGAACACCATTTTCTGCTGTGACAACGGCGGCGCGTATATGTTGCCGTGGTCGATATCGATCAGCCCGTGAAGGGCATTCAGAAGCAGCGTCTTTCCGGCCCCGTTATGGCCCAGCACAAGAGTGATGCTGCCCTTCCGGATATCGAGCGATATGTCCTGCAACAGGCGTGCACCATTGCGCGCCAGTCCAATGCCGCGCGCCGTCAGTATCGGATCGGTTTGCGGCTCAGACATCATGGCCCAGATTCCGGAATGAGCTGCGCAGGATCTGGCTGGCGATATTGACCGCAAGCGCAACCAGCAGCAGAACAATGCCAAGCGCCATGGCAAAGGCAAGCTCTCCCATGGAGGTGGCAAGCGCGATTGAGGTCGTCATGACCCGGGTCGAATGGCGGATGTTGCCGCCAACGATCATGACAGCGCCGACCTCGGAGATGGCGCGCCCGAAACAGGCGAGCGCGATGGTCATCAGAACGGCGCGTGCCTCGAACACGAGGGCGCCTATGCGGGCAGCGCGCCCTAGGCCAAGCGACTGGAACAGCGGTGCGTATTCAGCATTCAGTGATTCAAAGGCCTGACGCGACAGCGCGATGGAGATGGGCAGCACCAGAACTGTCTGAGCCAGCATCATCGCGGCTGGCGTGTACAGGATCCCCATGAAGCCGAGCGGCCCTGCGCGCGATATCAGAAGATAGATCAGCAGCCCGATAACAACGGGCGGCATGCCAAGGAACGTGTTGCTGATCACAATCAATGGCGTCCGCCCCGGAAATCTGTAGGCGGCAAGGATCGCGCCGATCGGCAGACCGATGACCAGGGATGTCAGGACCGCCGTCAGGCTGACACTCAGTGAAAGCCCGATTATCGACATCAATTCCGCATCGCCGCCTAACAACAGCGACATGGCGATCTGGAAAGGGGTCAGAATATCCATGTCGGCAATGTGGCGCGTAAAGACGGCAAATGCACGTCCTTTTGATGGGGGATGAAGGCCATGGGCGAGGTTTAGCGGCCCGGCTCGACGACGTCGACGGCAACCGGCTCATCGTCGCGAAGCGCCGCGGCGCGCGCTCTTTCGACCATCTGACCCACCTCGCTTGCCAGTTTCGGTGTTTCGGCCGGATGCAGGAAGTTGCCGATTTCGGCGGTGCGCCCATGCGATCGGACAAGGACTTTTCGGCGCTGCCGCGAATGGGATTCCGGCTCGTCGCGCGGTGTCAGTTCAACCCTGACCCATGCAGTCGGAAGCTCGGTCGTGTCCCTTCGACCCTGGGGCGAAACATTCTCGATCTTCAGCTTGGCCGCTGTCGCTGTCACGTGCTGCCGGCGCCTTGCCGCGCGGTAGTTCAGTTTGAACGCACCCCAGACAACAAGAAGTTCGAGGCCAAGGAAGCCGATGACAGGCCAGGCGCCCAGAAGAAAGAAGCCAAGGCCGATGCAGAACGCAAGCAGGCCGAGCGATCCCATTACCACGAGGAACCCGCGCGGCGACAGCGACCGGTGTGGCCAGATCGTCAACGTTTCCCGAAATGTCTTGCTGTTGCTGCCGGATGCCTTGGACATGTCTGTTGCCTGCCACTTCGCAGGTTTGATTTGGAAACTCGTGACACCGTTGACTAGTAGCCATGTCGCGGCGGGTTCGGTCAATCCCAAATCAGGCCCATGCGTACCTGCGCGACAGTGTTACGCATCACGCAACTGTCGTCGCAAGACGGCTTGCCAGTGCATCATGGCCACCGCTAGTCTGAATGCGGGAGGAAGATAGGCGATGCCGATCACGGCACTTGGATATATGGGCATCCGGGCGCGCGCGCTTGGCGACTGGTCCGACTATGCAGGCCGGTATCTTGGCATGCAGCAGGTCGATCATGGCGGCGGGTCGCTGGCATTCAGGATGGATGACTGGAGACAGCGCTTCGTGGTCCTTGACGAGCCCGGTGACGAACTTGCCTTCATGGGGTGGCAGGTGTCCGGCGCGGCGGATCTTGATCATCTTGCGGCGCGGCTCGACAGGGCGGATGTTGCGGTCAGCGAGGCATCGCGTGACCTGTGTGACCGCCGTTTCGTCGACCGCATGATTTTCTGCGACGATCCGGACGGCAACCGTGTCGAGCTTTTCGTCGCACCGCAGCTTGCCACCGACCCTTTCTGTCCCGGCCGGCCGATCGAAGGGTTCCTGACCGGTCCCTATGGAATGGGCCATGCCGTTCTTCACGTGATCGATGTGGCGCCGCTGCTGCCGTTCTACAGGGATGTGCTCGGCTTTCATGTCAGTGATTACGGACTGTCGCCCTATCCGATGTATTTCTTCCATGTGAATGGCCGTCACCACAGCTTTGCGATGATTGGCACCGGCCGTCGCGGACTGCATCATTTCATGGTGGAGTATCGCAATCTCGACGATGTCGGCCAGGGATATGATCTGGCCCTTCAGGATGAGGACCGCGTTGCCTACACCCTTGGCCGGCACACCAATGACTACATGACGTCGTTCTATGCGCGGACGCCGTCCCGCTTCTTTATCGAGAGTGGATGGGGCGGACGCATCATCGATATCGACAGCTGGCAGCCGCATGAAACGAATGTCGGCCCAAGCTTCTGGGGACATGAGCGTGTGCATCTCCCCGAAGACCGGCGTGCGGTGCTTCGTGATATGCGCCTTCAGGCAGCCGCCGAGGGCAAACGCACCCCGATGCTGGTTGACTGCCCCTGGCTCTATGACCAGATCACATACTGAATAGAGTCAGGGTGATAGTGAATGAAGTCAGGTAGGTAAGTGGCTAAGACTGAGTATGAGGTGGCGATTGTAGGGCTGGGTCCCACCGGTGCGACACTTGCCAATATACTGGCAGGCTATGGCATTGATGTCCTGGTTCTGGAACGCGAAGAGGCGGTCTATCCGCTGCCCCGCGCCGTGCATTTTGACGATGAGGCGATGCGGGTATTCCAGTCCATTGGCCTGGCAGATGCGATCGGTCGCGACGCGCGGGTCAATGTCGGCACGAAATTTGTCGATCGCGACCAGAACCTTCTTCTTGACTGGCCGCGTCCGCAGGAAGTCGGGCCGCTTGGCTGGTATCCGAGCTATCGCTTCCACCAGCCTGATCTGGAAGCGGATCTGAATCGCGGCATTGCCGCATGTGACAGCGTCACGCTGCAGCGCTCGGCGCATGTGACACAGGTCAGTGACAAGGGTGACAGCGTCGAGGTTTCCTATCTTCGCGATGATGTTCCGCAGAAGGTGACGGCGGACTATGTCATCGGCACGGATGGCGCGAAATCGGTTGTCCGCCAGGCCATGGACAGTGACTGGGAGGATCTGGGATTTCAGGAACGATGGCTTGTCATAGACGTGCAACTGAAACGGCCGCGCCCCGACCTTGGTGATTTCACTATCCAGACCTGCGACCGCGATCGACCGACGACCTATGTCCGGTGTCCGCGCGAATGGCGACGCTGGGAAATCAGTCTCCGGCCAGACGAAACCCGCGAAGAGGTCACGCGTGACGCGTTCATATGGCCGCGTCTTCGTCCGGCAATCACGCCCGAGGATGGCGATATCGCAAGAAGGGCTGTCTACAGCTTTGAGTCCAAACTGGCGAAAAGATGGCGGCAGGGACGCCTGATGATTGCCGGAGACGCGGCGCATCTGATGCCGCCCTTTCTGGGGCAGGGCATGTGCACCGGGATCCGCGATGTCGCCAATCTGGCCTGGAAACTGGTGGCGAGGCTGCGGTGGAATGCGCCGGACTCCCTTGTTGACAGCTATGAGGCCGAGCGCCGGACCCACACCCGCACCTATATCGAGACAGCGGTGAATGTCGGGGAGATGATGAACAGCGCCGAAACAGCCGAGGCTTTGACGCACGCCATCCGGCCGGATGGTGCCGCGCAGATGAACTCCATCAGCCGCGATCTGGATCCCGCCATCGGGCCGCGGGGTGATGCCATGTCCGGCATCAGGATGCCGCAGCCATGGCTTGCTGATGGCAGGCGGCTTGGCGATGTCATGGCGGGGCGGTGCGCGCTGATCACCCGCAACGGGGTGCCGGCTGGAAACATGATGCCGGAACATGGCATGATCGTGATCGACGCATCGGCGCATGAGGAACTGCGGGCCATGCTTGATGAAAGGGGTCTGTCCGCCCTGATCCTGCGTCCGGACTTCTATTGCTTCGGAGCAGCGGGCGCAGGCGATGGGCATGGTCTTGAAAGCCTGATCGACAGTTTCCGCCAGCAGGTCTTCCGCTGACCGCACGACACCTTCGTCATTCATTTTCGCGATCGAAGCCAGGCTGTCATCCGGACTGGATATTCTTGCCGGTAAATGTTGCCGGTAAATGTTGCTGGGGTCTATCCTTGCGCCTACGCATCGGCTCGCGTCTTGAATGGTTTGAATTTTACTCGGTTTGTTTGTGCGCATGCACGATTTTAATCATAAAATCAATGATTTGAACTGCCAGTTTCCACAGGCTGCGGAGCGGAGCCCGGGGCTTGAGGCCGCGTCGCTGGTAGAGATCCTGATGGCGGTGTCGCTGATGGCGATAACAGCCATCGGCGTATTCCAGGTCATGGCCTTTACCGAGACACAGCTGATCCAGTCACGCAACGACCTCGAGTCCCGCAAGGGCGAGGCCCAGGCCCTGTCCTATGTCTATGATGATTTTCTGGAAACCCAGATCGCCGATAGCCTGACACCGGCGCTCTACGACAACGACAGCGTTGCCGTCGAGGACCTCCGGGTTGTCACGGTGTTCGGTCGGCAAAGCCGCTATCAGTCCGGCCTTACGGTGGCGAAATGCAGGACGATCGGCACTACAAGCGAGACGGTCGGAACCGTTTCCTTTCCAGCGAACTGTGTGGTGACACCGGAAGGTGGCGGCACAACCAAGACAATCGCCCAGAATATCAATGATGTGATCGCCGCCGGCGCGACAGTCGTCTTCGGTGTCGAAAACGCCGGCGGGCGATGCACGGCCAGCACGCCGATCGCCTCGACGCAGCTTGTGGCCGGGGCAACATCGATCCTGACAGTCGATGACCCGGAATGCCTGAATTCTCCCCTGCCATCCGATGTTCCGGC
>JBMHCH010000172.1:0-39349 GCA_049890015.1 Puniceispirillaceae bacterium (SeqCode) | reverse complement strand
GAAAATGAGCCTCGAGCTTGGCGGCAACGCCCCGCTGATCGTCTTCGACGACGCCGATATCGACACCGCGATCGCCGGCACCATGGCCTCGAAATACCGCAATGCCGGCCAGACCTGTGTCTGCGCCAACCGCATCTTTGTCCAGGACGGCATCTATGAGGAATTCGCCGCCCGCCTGACCGAGGCCACCGCCGCGATGAAGGTCGGCAACGGCATGGAGGACGGGGTCGAGCAGGGGCCGATCATCGATGATCAGGGTCTGGCGAAGATCGAGCGCCATGTCGCCGACGCCCGCGCCAAGGGGGCCGAGGTGCTGACCGGCGGCGGCCGGCACGAGCTTGGCGGCACCTTCTTCCAGCCGACGGTGCTGACCGGCATGACGCCGCAGATGGAGATGTTCCGCGAGGAGACCTTCGGGCCTGTCTCGGGGCTGTTCCGCTTCTCCGGCGATGACGAGGCGGTGGCGATGGCGAACGACACCGAATTCGGCCTTGCCGCCTATATCTTCACCAACAACAGCTCGCGCCTGTTCCGCGTCAGCGAGGCGCTGGAATATGGCATGGTCTCGGCCAATACCGGCATTTTCTCGTCAGAGGTCGGGCCCTTCGGCGGGGTGAAGAGCTCCGGCCTCGGCCGCGAAGGCTCGAAATACGGCATCGACGAGTTCCTGGAGATCAAATTCGTCTGCGTGGGGATTTGACCCCTCGGACCTGCACCCGAACCAGAAAGCCCGGCCTCACCGCCGGGCTTTTTCCTATGTCCTGTGCTTTCGACAGGTCACCCCTTGCGCAGGCGGCGGATCAGCGCCGAGGTGTCGTTGCGGCCATGGCCGGCGGCGGACAGCTCACCATAATAGCCGGCGACGATCTCGGTCACCGGCAGCGGCGCGCCGGTGCGGGCCGCCTCTTCCAGGCAGATCCGCAGATCCTTGCGCATCCAGTCGAGCGCGAAGCCGAAATCGAATTCATTGCGCACCATGGTCTCGCCGCGATTGACCATCTGCCAGGACTGCGCCGCGCCGCCGGAAATCGCCTCCAGCAGCGCATCGGTGTCGAGCCCGGCCTCGATGGCGAAATTCAGCCCTTCGGACAGGCCCTGAAGGACGCCGGCGATGCAGATCTGGTTGACCATCTTCGCCTGCTGGCCGGTGCCGGCCTCGCCCATGCGCACCACCCGCGCGCCATAGCATTGCATCACCGGAAGACCGGCGTCGAAATCATCCTTCGCGCCGCCGACCATCACTGTCAGCTTGCCGTTCTCGGCGCCGGCCTGGCCGCCGGAGACAGGCGCGTCCAGCGTACCGACGCCGCGCTCGGCCCCGGCCGCCGCCAGCCTGCGGGCGACATCCGCCGACACCGTGCTGTTGTCGATATAGAGCGCGCCTTCGCGCATCGCCGGGATGGCCCCGTCCGGCCCGAGCGCCACCTCCAGCACATCCGGATCATCGCCGACGCAGGACAGCACGATATCCGCCCCGGACGCCGCCTCAGCCGGGGTCGGCGCGGCTGTTCCGCCATGCTGCGCCACCCAGGCCTCGGCCTTCGCGGCGGTGCGGTTGTAAACGGTCACGGTGTGGCCGGCGCCAGCGATATGTCCGGCCATGGGATAGCCCATCACCCCGAGCCCGAGAAACGCGATCTGTGCCATGTCTGAACCTGTTCCTTTTGTTCCTGATGATCCGCCGGCAACCGGTATGCCGGCGTCAATTCGATAACTGCGCGGCACGATATCACGGATTGCCCCCCAAGCCATATGGGATTGGCCATATGGGATTGGCCATATGGGAGGCGCCTTCGCCCGGGAGGACTCCGTGAGGACTCCGGGAGGACTGTCACGGCGCGGCATCGCCGCCTGTGCGCGGGGTGCTGTTTTCTGCCCGAGCTTGCTTTCTATTCGCATGCGGCTGGCCTATAGTGACCCTGCATCGCAGCGAGGAACCCGGACCCCCGACATGACCGTTCTGTCCACCGAGCATGATATCGACATCCTGATCACCGAGACCGAGATCGCCGCCCGCACGACGCAGCTGGCGCGGATGATTTCCGAGCATTACACCGACACCAAGCAGCTTGTCGTTGTCGGGCTGCTCCGCGGATCATTCGTCTTCATCGCTGATCTGGTGCGGCGGCTGGATCTGCCGGTGGAGGTCGATTTCATGACCGTCTCCAGCTATGGCAACAGCATGGAATCATCGCGCCAGGTGCGGATCATCCAGGATCTTGAAACACCGATCAAGGGGCGCGATGTCCTGATCGTCGAGGACATCATCGACACCGGCCACACGCTCTCGCAGGTCTATGACATCCTGGAGACCCGCGAGCCGCGGTCGCTTCGCGTCTGCGCGCTGCTGAACAAGCCGTCGCGGCGCGAGGTGGAGGTCGATATCGACTGGGTCGGCTTCGACATTCCCGATGAATTCGTGATCGGCTACGGCATCGATTTCGCGCAGCAGGGGCGCAACCTGCCGCATATCGGCGTCGTCATCCGCAAATAGGTCATCCGCAAATAGATCGGCGCGGCCCCGGTCCGCAAACAGTCCCTCCCGGCCGCGACGGCGGGATCACGTCAGGAACGACTCCTCATAGCGGTAGGTGGAGAGCGGCTCGCACCCGGTGTCGGTGACCAGCACCTGCTCCTCGAGCTTCACGCCCTCATGCCCGCCTTCGGCCCCGATATAGGCCTCGACGCACAGCGTCATGCCCGGCTCGAAACAGCCGGAATAGCCATGCGCCTCGACATCCTCGGGATAGCGCACGCACGGATATTCGTCGCACAGCCCGACACCGTGGGCCAACACGCCGTAGCGAAGCGCCCGGTACTGTTCCGGCAACCGGTGCGCGACCGCCGTCATCTCGGCAAAGCTCATCCCCGGCCTGATCAGGCCGATATTGGTCATCACATGCTCATAGGCGACCTTGTAGAGGGTCTTCTGCTCCTCGCTCGGGGCGACTTCGCCGACAATCCAGCTTCGCGAGATATCGCAGCAATAGCCGTAGGTGCCGACAAGATCGGTATCGAAGGCCATCATGTCGCCTTCCTGCATGATCCGCGGTCCGCATTCCTGGAACCAGGGGTTGGTGCGCGGGCCCGAGGACAGGATGCGGGTCTCGATCCACTCGCCGCCGCGCTTGATGTTGCCGGCATGAAGGGCCGCCCACATCTCGTTCTCGGACACGCCCGGGCGCATCGCATAGCGCATCTCCTCGACCGCCATCTCGCAGGCATGAATGGCGCAGCGCATGGCGCGGATCTCGTTGTCATTCTTGATCGCGCGGGCATGCTCGGTCAGCATCTGCCCCTCGATCACGGTGACGCCATGACCGACCAGCCGCACATAGCCGGGGGTCTCGATCTTGTCGACGGCAAGCCGCCTGTTGTCGCCGCCATGCCGGCGCATCAGCCCGATCACCTCATCGACGAAATGCGCCGCCGCAGCGTCCGTCTTGTCGCCGGTCTCGAAATAGAAGAAGCTGGCGCCGTGACGGACCTCGCCGACAAGCGGCAGATGCGCCGACAGATGCTCGCAATTATGGAAATCCCAGAGCACCACCTTGCCCTCTGGCGGCACGAAGCAGGCGCGCGCCGCGTTGTGCGCGATCCAAAGCTGCATGTTGGTGGTGTCGGTGGCGTAGCGGATGTTCAGCGGATCGAACATCAGCAGACCGGCGCAGTCATGCTTGCGGATCTGTTCCTGGAGGCGCGACAGCCTGTATTCGCGAAGCGCCGGCATGTCTGGGGCCTCGATGCCGGCGGCCGCCCACTCGGCAAAGGCCAGATCGGTCGGGCCGATCTCCACCCGGTCATTCTCGTCCGCGGTCACATCGGGTTTCAGATGCGCGCGCCGTGTGGGGTCGATCTTGCGGTTCGAGCCGATAATGGTCTGGTCCATGGGCCTGCCTCACCAAAAAAAGCCGTATCACCCGATCACACTGCGGCGATTCGCGCGGCGCGGCAAGCCCTTTTCAAACGCCCCTGTCGAGCGAAAATATCAGCGGTTCACATCGACCAGAATACGGCCGCGAACCTGCCCCTCGAGGATTTTCCTGCCATAGTCCGGCACATCGGCAAGCCCGATTTCCTCGGCCATGCTCTCCAGCACGTCCCGCGGCATATCGGCGTCAAGCGCCGCCCAGATCCGTTCGCGCTCGGCCACCGGAACCATCACCGAATCGATGCCGAACACGGCGATGCCGCGAAGCAGGAACGGCATGATGCTTGCCTCCATCTTCGGGCCCGCTGTGTTGCCAAGCGAGGCAAGACCAGCGCCATATTTCAGCTGCTTGATGACGCGGGCCATGATCTGCCCGCCGACACAGTCGACACAGCCTCCCCAGACGCTTGATTCCATCACCTTTCCGGGATCATCCAGCATTTCGGCGCGGGTCACGATCCGGCTGGCGCCAAGCCCGGTCAGATAGTCGGCGACCTCGTCACGGCCGGTCATCGCCGCCACCTGATAGCCGCGGCGGGCAAGCAGCACCACGGCGACCGAACCGACACCGCCGCCAGCGCCGGTCACCAGGACCTCGCCGCCGTCAGGCGTCATGCCGTTGGCCTCGAGCCGCATGATGGCCTGCATCGCGGTAAAGCCGGCGGTGCCAAGCATCTGCGAATGGCGGGTGCTCAGACCGTCGGGAAGCCGCACTATCCAGTCCGCCTTGCCGCTTGCCTGTGTGGCGTATCCGCCCCAGCGGACCTCGCCGCTGCGAAAGCCGTTCATCACCACCCGGTCGCCGGCGGCAAACCGGTCATCGCGGCTGGCGGTCACGGTGCCGGCAAGATCGACGCCCGGCACATGGGGATAGGCGCGGACCAGCCCGCCAAGGCCGTTCAGACACAGCCCGTCCTTGAAGTTGATGTTCGAATATTCGACAGCGATATCGACCTCGCCATCTTCCGGAAGGCGCGATCGATCAATCTGCTGGACGCTGGCGGACACCGACTTGTCTTCGGCCTGATCGACAATTAACGCTTTAATCATGGGATTTACCTTTGCTAGGAAAGACCGTTGTCGGCCTGGCATTCGAATGGTTGGTACAGCCATGCAAACCTGCCAGAACGCAGAAAAAAGGGAAAGCGATGTTTCGTGAACTGACCCCGCCTGAAACCTATGCCGAGCTGACGGATGACGCCGCCGCGGTTCTGATCGACTGCCGGTCGCCGGCGGAGTGGCATTTCACCGGCATTCCCGATCTTGCGGACATCGGAAAGAAGGCGCTTCTTGTCGCCATCGCCGACGAGGGCGGCCGCCCGAACCCGGACTTCGTCTCGCAGATCACCTCCATGGTCGATCCGCAGACCCCGGTCTATGTCATCTGCCGTGTCGGCGGGCGCTCGGCGAATGCCTGCCGGCTTCTCGCCGAGGCCGGGTTCACGTCGCTGGCGAATGTCACCGAAGGATTCGAGGGCCGGACCAATGACAAGGGACATCGCAATCTTGTCGAAGGCTGGAAGTTCCACGGGCTCCCCTGGCACCAGAGCTGAGCGCCCCCCATCCAGCTATCCCATCCGGCAAATGCTCATTTTTTCAATCTCCTTTCGCATTAAATCGGATATACTCGCGCCGCGTTGGCGTGCATGGGCCTGCCCTGAATGGACCTGCAGTACACTGGCGGTGTGATGGAGTTCGATCGATTTTTCAAATTCAGCCAGCTGCTGCTGCGTGACGAGTTCGTCCTCAGCTACTCAGGCTATGTCTCGGAGGATATCCTCCTTGCCGTTGGCGACACGCTTCGTGAGCGTCTGGAGGATCATGCCCGCGACGGCGCGCAGATCAGGAACGTCTTTTCCATCTTTGTGGAGCTGATGCAGAATATCATCCGCTATGGTGTTGAGGGGCCGCAGCCGGGTCCCGAGGATGGCGAGAAGCCGTCATTCGGCATCGTCATGGTTGCCGAGAATGACGGCAGCATGGATGTGATCGCCGGCAACTATGTCACCAGCAGCGAGGCGGACCAGCTTGTCGAGCGTGTCAGCATGCTGCAGTCGCAGAGCCCCGAGGATTTGCGCCGCATGTACCGTGAACGCCTGAAACGATCGCCTGACGAGCGCTCGAAGGGGGCCAGCCTCGGGCTGATAGAAATCGCCCGCCGTTCGACCCTGCCAATAGTCTGCGAGGCAATGCCGGCAGATAACGGGCTCCGGTTCTTCATGATAAAGGCAACAGTATAAGGTGCAGGGATGACCGAATTGCAGCTTGAAGCCACCAGCCGCACGCCGGCTGTCACCCTCGATCCGGCAGCAGGCAAGCTGGTGATTGCCGGCGAGTCCTATCCCGAGGACATCACCGCCTTCTACGCGCAGCTGACTGGCGCGCTGTCGGTCTATTTCGACAATGGTGCCGACGGCCTGTCCGCCGACATAAAGCTGACCTATTTCAATTCCAGCTCGGCGCGCGCGCTGATGGAGCTTCTGGAACAGCTCGACGAGGCGGCTGGCAACGGCAGGACAGTGACGATCGACTGGTACTGCGACCCCGATGATGACATCACCCGCGAATTTGCCGAGGACATCGCGTCGGATGTCAGCAGCGCGAAGGTGACCATTCTCGATCTCGATGCCGACTAAGACCGAAACGCTGATCGCCAGGCTGGAAGCGCTGCTGACAGCAGAAACGCCGGACCAGCAGGCCCTTCGTGACAGCGCCGCGGCGCTTCTCGACCAGTTCAGGCGGCAGTCGCGGCAGATCGACAGGCTGGTGAAGCTGTCGGACGCGAACGAGGAAAAACTGACAAGCACGAACGCCGCGCTGTCCTCGCTGACGCGCAATCTGGCCCGGTTTGTTCCCGAGACCGTTGTCGATTCGCTGATGAAGTCCGGCGATGAGCAGCTTGCCGGCACCGAGCGCCGGCAGCTGACGGTGTTCTTCTCCGACATTGTCGGTTTCACCAGCATGACCGAACAGCTGGAGCCGGAGCAGCTTTCCACCCTGCTGATGGATTATTTTTCCGAGATGAACAGGCTGTGCGCCCGCTGGGGTGGCACGCTGGACCAGTTCATCGGCGACGCCATCGTGATCTTCTTCGGCGCCCCAAAAAGCAAGGGGGCGAAGGCCGATGCCTGCAATGCCGCCGGCATGGCGCTGGAAATGCAGGCGCGGCTTCAGGCGCTTCGCGTGAAATGGGCCGACGAGGGACTCAGCCCGCCGCTTCATGTCCGCATGGGTCTGTCCACAGGCTACGCCACCGTCGGCAATTTCGGGTCCGACAGCCGCCTTCACTACACCGCCATCGGCAATGCCGTGAACAGCGCCGCGCGGATCCAGGCGCTGGCAGCCGGCGACGGCATCCTGATCGATGCCGATACCAAGGCGCTTGTCCAGGACAGCCTGTCATGCAGGCGCGGCGACACGGTGACGCTTCGCGGGCGCAAACATCCGGTGCAGCTCTATGAGGTCACCGCCGGCCAGGCCGCCCGCGCCAGCGACTTCGTCGTCGGCAGCGGGGACGGGTTTCGCCTTTTTCTCGATTCTGCTGTATTGTCTGACCGACAGAAGGCGCTTTCGCTTCTCCGCGAGGCGGTGCGCCAGATCGAAGAGCAGGACGACCCGCAGGCATGACCCCTTCCATCGCACGGATCTACAAGCGTGTCTTTTCCAGCGAGGCAGACGCCAATGCCTTTCTGGAAGCTGTGCCGGTGATCGAATCGCGCCTTACCGCTGTCGATGTGAAATACCGGCTGTATCACTGCGATAATGACCCGCTTGTGATGTTCGAGATCTGGGAATATCCGGATGAGGACGCCATGGAATGGGTGCAGTCATCGATGGAAGGCGCCGCGGCGGTGCCGCGGCGGTTCTCCGTGGAGACCGCGGTCTTAACCACGACGGTGAAGGCCGCCATCGACATAGAGGACTAGGCCGCATCCCTGCGCCTGAAGGCCGGTGATCACGCAAAATCGCTTGGTTTAAAGGCGATCACGGCAACATCATCGCGCCGCTCCTCGCGCCCCTGCCATTGCTTCAGGACCCGTCCCGCCGCCCGCACCAGCCGCCCTGGATCATTGTCCCCGACAGAGGCCAGTGCTTCCTGGAAACGGCGGGTGCCAAGAACCCGCCTTGTCTCCTCGCCAACCTGGGTCAGCAGCCCATCGGTCGACATCAGGAACGCGCCATCGCCGATGCGAAGCGCGGATGATGTCAGGGCCAGCGGCTCCAGATGCCGCCGGTAACCAAGCGTCAGCCGCGCGCCGCGATGGCGCGTCACCTCACCTGACGGGTCGACTTCGAACAGATCGATCGAGGCGCCGGCGAATTCCAGCGAATCCTCGCTGCGGTCCAACCTGACAACAGCGCAGTCGAGACCGTCATGCCCGGGCGTGTCCTGGGTGATCCCGAGCTGCTGACACACCCCGTCATGCACACGCTGCAACATGCGCGAGGCTGGCAGCGCGGCCGGCGCCGATACGGCGATCTGGTCGAGGACGGCAGTCACGATCAATGTCATGAACGCCCCCGGAACGCCATGGCCGGTGCAGTCGAAAAACACCAGATAATCCACATTGCCGATCCGCTTCACCCAGTAGAAGTCGCCGCCGACAAGATCCTTCGGCTGCCAGACGGTGCGGGTTTTGCCAAGATGGTCGCTCAGCCTGTCGGCGGAGGGCAGCAGGCCGCGCTGGATCGAGCTTGCATAGGTCACCGAGTCCCCGAAATTCCGGTTTGTCTCGGCCAGAAGCCGTTCCTTTTCCTTGATGTTGCTGATGTCCTGTCCGATTCCGCGATAGCCGAGAAACTCGCTCTCATCGTCGAAAATCGGAACGCCGCTCAGGCTGATATAGACCGAACGGCCGTCACCGCCCTTCAGCTCATATTCAAAGCGGCGAAATTCCCGGCGCGCCTCCAGGTCGGCAAGATGCCCGGCAAAGGCGCCCTGCATGTTGGCGTCGACAGCAATGTCCTGGCGGCGCTTGCCGATGACGCTGTCGCGCGCAAGGCCGGTGATCTCGAAAAACCTGTCGGACACGAAGGACAGACGCAGGTCGCTGTCCATCTCGAAGAACCAGTCACCCGACACCTCGGCCAGTTCCCGAAAGCGCTTTTCACTGTCGGCCAGCTGCGCCTGCGACCTGTCGAGCCGCCGCACAAACAGCCGCGCCGCCGCGACAAGAGAGTTGTAGGCCTTCACGATGGCGCCGATCTCGTCATCATGGACATGTCTGGCGCGCACCGGCTTTCGCGGGGTCGAATCCAGCATGGCCTGACGCAGCCCGTCCAGCGGCGTCAGCACAAAGCGCCTGAAGGAAAAGGTGAGGCTGATGAAGATGATCAGCGACAGCAGCACCATGACGCTGCCGACAATGGCGGTTTCCTGGCGAACCGGTGTCAGAAGAATCCTGTCATCAACGCGGATCCGGTAGTCGATCTGCTTGCCTCCGGACAGCGGCACCGTAATCCAGCGATCCTCGCCGGCCGCCTCGACAAGGTCACATCCTGGCGGCGGCCATGACGCCAGCAGCAGGCCGTTGCGGACAAGATCGACGCAGGTCACGTAATGCAGGCCACCAAAGCCGCGAAGAAGACGCGACGCGCCGCCCTGGTCGCCATCGGCAAGCCTGTCCGCCACCACCGGCGCGGTGGCGAAGGCCTGCGCCGACAGCTCCGCAGCCAGCCTGTTCGTCGTGACCGCATCGCGATAGCTGTAATAGGCAATGGTGACGATCGCGGCGCTGGCAACGGACACCAGAACGCACAGCGTCAGCAGACGCGCGAATAATCCACCCTTGAAAGGTGCCGTCCCCATCGTGGTCAGTTGGACCTTTTCAACGCTTTTTTCAGAAGCGGTCGCTGGTTAAACAGGATATCGACGACCATCCAGCCACCCTTGCCCCGCCGCATCACGAAATCGGCATCATGCTTTGCGCCGGCGTCGTCGAACATCTCGATACACAGCACCTGGTCATCGCCGAACGGCACGATTTTCGGATGCATGGCACCGGAATAGACACGAAGCTGGCGCCCGGTCGAGCGGTCGATCACGGCAAACCGGCCGGCATCGTCCGATGCCTGTTCCAGAAAGCTGAGCAACGCCGCCTGAAGATCGATCTTAACCTGATTGTCGAGGGCCTGCGCCGGCAGAATGATGCCGGCGGACAGCACCGCGGCGATGGCCAAACGCGTAATTGATGGCTTCATGACTGCGTCTCCGGAATGCGCTGCGAGTCTATGGCATTTTAGCATCTGAGACAAACCGCTATGCGTCCTGCTGCCCGCATGCCGCCTGGCATTTGACCGATATGGCGGGCGGCACCTTGGTCTGCGGCGCGGCTCTTCCTATATGCCCTCTATGAGGACCATGATCCATACCCCGCGGACAGGTTGTTTGTCCGGTTGTCTGGATGCAGTGTGGAGGTACGCTGCATCGGCCCTGGCGATGGTGTGTCTTGTCGCCGCCCTTGCCGCCGCGCCGGCTGTGCCGACGGCCGCCGCCGACCAGCGCGATCCCCAGCTCGATGCGCTGTTCACCGAACTGAAGCAGACGGGCAGCGTGACCGAGGCGGAAAGGCTGGTTTCCGAAATCTGGATCAGATGGACGAAAATCGAAGATGACCCGCGCGCCAGCAGTCTGATGGCTGCCGGCATGCAGATGATGGGCGATGGCCGTCTGGAGACAGCCGAACGCGTCTTCACCGAGCTTGCCGCGACGCATCCCGATCACGCCGAGGTCTGGAACAAGCGCGCGACAGTGCGCTTCATGCGGGGCGATGACAGCGGATCGCGCCGCGACATCGCGCGGGTGATCGACCTTGAGCCGCGCCATTTCGGGGCATTGAGCGGGCTTGGCATGATCAATGTGCGGCAGGGGGATCTTGCCGGCGCGCTCAAGGCCTTCGAGGCCGCGCTTCGCGTCAACCCGCATATGCCGCAGGCAGCCGACATGGTCGCGCGCCTTCGCAGCTCGCTTCGCGGCCGGGCATTGTAGCCGTCAGCCGTCCCGCAACCCGCCCCAGATTGACTTATCGCGCCGCGGCCGTAGAGTGACGGCATGCTTTGCTGTCGCGGAGATACCATGCCGGCCGAAATTGTGCTGCGATGGGGTGATGGGCGGTGACCCTCATTCTGGAAACACCAGAAAGCGATATCCACCAGTGTCCGGGATGCGGTGCGCCCTGTGCGGTGGAGCGCGAGCGGATCAGGGCCGCCAGTAACGCCGGCCAGAGGGTCAGCATCGCCTGCCACAAATGTGACGCCATCTTCAGACCCGACAATGACACCCGGATCGCCGATGATGTGCGTGGTGCGCCGCCAGGCAGGTCGCAGCCGAACCGGCGCATCGGAAGCTGCAACGCCTGCGGCAAC
The DNA here is from genome assembly GCA_049890015.1 of Puniceispirillaceae bacterium (SeqCode). GTDB lineage: Bacteria > Pseudomonadota > Alphaproteobacteria > Puniceispirillales > Puniceispirillaceae > UBA8309. Next base: position 28,053 of record JBMHCH010000172.1, on the reverse strand, counting down.
AGCTTTTCCCTGCACCCTCTCGATGCCGGCGACGCGGTGCTGATCGAATGCCCGCATTGCGCGCACCGGATGTTCCCGGACGAGGTCGCCAGTCTTGACGCGCGGCGCGAGATCATGGCCAAGGCCGTGGCCCAGCTGCCACCGGCACGCCCGAGGCGGCGCTGGATGCGCGGCCTCATCGCCACATGTCTTGGCGGGGTGCTTCTTGCCGGCGTGGCCGGCGCCACCCTGGAAGGGTTCACCCCTGATCTGCCCAAACTCCCCTTTGCCACGGCACCGTCGGTGCCACGGATCGCCGTGACCGATACCGCGGTGCGGACAGTCACCGGAGACGACCGGTCGGTTCTGGTGTCGGTCACGCTGGCCAATCTCGGCACGGCGGAAGGCGCGCCGGAAAAGGTCGTGGTCAGGCTTGTCGATGCCGAAGGAGACACCCTTCTGCGACGTCCCATCGCCGCGCGCGAGATGACCCTTCAGCCAGGGGCATCGCGAACGCTTGTCAGCCGCATGTCCGCGTCGGCGCCGGTCGCCGATCTGTTTGTCGAGCTGACCCGCCGGCCAGCCGGCGACTAGCCGCGGTTCGGCACCACCTCGTAGCCGGGCTCCTCCGGCTCGTCATCAAGAATCTCAGCCGGAAAGCCCGGAGCCCGGATATCCAGCCCGGTGGCGTCCTCCAGACGGCGGATGATATTGGGCGACCATTCGCGCGGACCAAATTTTTCAGCGCCATCCTTGAAGATCTCGATCATTTTCGGCGAAATCTCCAGCGGCACGCCGGCACGCTCGGCAAGCTCCTGGAACAGGCTGATATCCTTGATCACCAGATCCATGGTGAAATTGATGTCGCGGCTTCCATTCAGGATCACCTGGCTCTCGGTCTCATGAACGAAGGAATTGCCGGAGGAAATACGGATCGCCTCATAGGTGGTGTTCAGGTCAAGGCCGGTGGCGCGGCAGGTGACAAGCGCCTCGCACAGCGTGATCAGGTTTGCCGTCGCCAGATAGTTTGTCATCACCTTCAGCATCGAGGCCGACCCCAGCGGGCCCGTATGCAGCACCCGCCGACCCAGAACGGTCAGGACCGGCAGCATGCGGTCGAACACCTCGCGCTCGCACCCGGCGAAAATCGCGATGTTGCCGGTGGCTGCGCGGTGGCACCCGCCGGACACAGGACAGTCGACAGCAGCGGCGCCGGTGGCGGCGACCAGCGCGCCAAGCCGCGTGACCTCGGCTTCGTCGGTGGTGCTCATCTCGGCCCAGATCTTGCCCGCGCCAAGGCCGGCGAGAATGCCGTCCTCAGCCTCCATCACCGCGGCGCTTGCCGCCGGAGAGGGAAGGCAGGTGATCACGATGTCACAGCTTTCCGCCATGGCGCGCGGACTGTCACCCCAGCCTGCGCCCCCGTCGATGAAAGGCTGCGCCACCGCGCGGTCAAGATCGCGAACCGTGACCTCGATACCATTGCGAAGAAGGCTTCCGGCTAGCTTGCCGCCGACATTGCCAAGGCCGATGAATCCGACTTTTGTCATTAGATTTTGTCCCCTGTCAGGTCGCGGGCATGCGCGCCCGCGCTGTCCGAATTTGAACAGTGGGACGCGGCAAAATGCAACGGCAATCTGGCAGGGTGGTCAGAGAGTCGAGACGCGGATCGAGTTGGTGGTTCCGGCAATGCCGAAAGGCATGCCGGCGACAATCACGACATGCGCCCCCGAGGCCGCGATTCCGCGCGACCTGATCTCGCCAACCCCTTCTTCGATGGCGGCCTCGAAATCCTCGGTAATGGTGCTTGCCGCTGTCTGTGTTCCCCACAGGATCGACAGCCGGCGCCGCACATGATCGAAGGGCGAAAGGACAAGGAAGGGAATGCGCGGGCGTTCGCGGGCGATCCGCACCGCGGTGTTGCCGGATGTCGAAAAGGCTACGATCACTTCGGCGCCGACTGTCTCGGCAAGCGACACTGTGGCCAGCGCCACGGCGTGATAGAGACTTGGTTCGGTCGGAAGCTTTGGCGGCCCCGACTCCGGATTGGCACGGATATGCGATTCCGCCGCCATGATGATCCGCGCCATCATCTCGACCGCCTCAACGGGATAGCTGCCGACAGCTGTTTCCGCGGACAGCATCACGGCATCCGCACCATCGAACACCGCGCCGGCGACATCCGACGCCTCGGCACGGGTCGGCGTCGGGCTGTTGATCATCGATTCCAGCATCTGCGTGGCGACGATCACCGGCTTGCCGACCATGCGGCATTCATCGACAATCTTTTTCTGCCATCCCGGCACGGACTCCGGCGGAAGTTCGACACCGAGATCGCCACGCGCCACCATGATCCCGTCCGACGCCGCCACAATGTCCGACAGCTCGGCAAGCGCCGCCGGCTTCTCGATCTTCGCCATCAGCGCGGCGCGGCCATTGATGGCCGCCTTTGCGTCAAGGATGTCGCTGGCTCTCTGCACGAAGGACAGCGCCACCCAGTCGACACCATGATCCAGCGCGAAGGCGAGATCGGCATGGTCCTTCTCGGTCAGCGGCGGGCTGTCGAGAACGGCATCGGGAAGATTGACGCCCTTGCGGCTGCTGAGCGGTCCGCCAACCTCCACCACTGTCGCCAGGCTGTCATCGGCGATGCCGGTGACACGAAGGACAAGCTTGCCGTCATCGACAAGAAGGCGCGCCCCCGGCTGCAGGGCGGCGAATATCTCCGGGTGCGGCAGACAGGCGCGTGACGCTGTCCCGGGCGCCGGCGACTGGTCGAGGGTGAAGCTGGCGCCCTGCTCGAGCACGACACCATCCTCGACGACCCCAATACGGTGCTTGGGGCCCTGAAGGTCGGCAAGGATGCAGCTTGGTCGGCCGGTCTCGTCCTCCAGCGCGCGGATGGCCTCGATCCGCGCCGCCTGCTCTTCCTGTGTGCCGTGCGAGAAATTCAGCCTGAAGACGTTGACGCCGGCATCGGCAAGCTTGCGAAGCTCCGCCGGCGTGCTGCTGGCGGTTCCGATGGTGGCAACAATCTTGGTGGCGCGCGGCAAGGTGGCAGGCATCATGGATACATAAATCCTTTGCAAACTATTCCTGACGTGATGGAAACGAGCCTCCCCCGGCCCGCGACTGGCACCCGAGTCTATGCCTTGGCCCTTGAATTGCAAGCCTAACAGGCAGCATGTTATCGTCGATCTCTGCACAATTCCGCATATTCCCGATACGGTTCCAGCATGATTTCCCCTCTTGGCATCTTTGTGATGGCCTTCGGCCTTGGACTGCTGTTCAACGCCGCGCCGGGCGCGGTCTTTGCCGAGACCATCAGGCGGAGCCTTGACGGCGGCTATCGTCCGGCGCTTGCGGTGCAGTTCGGATCGCTTGTCGGCGATGCCGTTTGGGCCGGTCTGGGACTTGCCGGCATCGGTATCCTGTTGCAGTCCACGGCGCTGAAAGTGCCTGTCGGGATTGCCGGCGCGGGATATCTTGCCTGGCTTGCCTTTGACAGCTGGCGCGAAAGCGGGGCCACCGCGACGGACATGGCCGCCGGAGCTGCAGGCTCACCCACAGGGGCGATGCGCTCTGGCGTGATCCTGTCGCTGTCCAACCCGCAGAATGTCGCCTATTGGGCGGCGCTTGGCAGCGCCTTTGGCGCGCTTGGCATGACCAATCCTGACAGGCTTGATTACGCGCTGTTCTTCGCCGGGTTCATGGCCTCGTCGGTGTTGTGGTGTTTTGTCTGCGCCTTTGGCGTCAGCTGGCTGTTCGGCGGGCGCGGCGGAGCCTGGCGGGTCTGGACCTACAGGCTGTGCGCGCTTGCCTTCGCCTGGCTTGCGATCGGCACGGCCCGCGAGACGCTGCGCCTGGCGGGACTCTAGGCCGGTGCCAGGCCTGCTGCGTTAATCCTCGGCGCGGGTCGTCCAGTATTCCTCGCCGTAGTCATGGAAGATCTCCTCGCCGGCCTTGATATCGCGGTCGGCATAGAACCGCAGGAAACGGTTGTCGGATTCGTCGACCTCCCATTTCGCGTTCGGCGGAGAGGCGTGGTTGTAGAGCATGCCGCAGCCCATCACCACCAGATAGTCTGTCGCGGCGTCCGGGCTGGTGAACAGATAGTCGTTCAACCTGTTCTCCTCCTGCAGGTCGTCATCATCGATGACGATATAGGCGCATCGCTCCAGCGTGTCGCCGGCGGCGACATCCTCGAGCGCGAAGACGCCAAGCCCGTGGATCGGCGATTCCTTCACCATGATTTTCGTCTCTGGTCCCGTGGTCATCACACCTGTCCGTGTCGAAAGGGTAGTCGGCGCCATTTCTAGAGGAATTCACCCCCTGCTGTCAGCCCCGCTCTGCGCCGGCGGCGCCTCGATGCCCGACTCCAGGCGTGCCTGCCGCTGGCGCTGCTGCTCACGCACCGCGGTCACGATACCGGCGGCGGCGATCATTGCCATGCCGAAGGCGGCAAGCGGCGTCGGCCAGCTGTCGAACAGAACCCGCCCCCATACCGCGGCAAACAGCAGATAGACGAAATCGAGCGGGGCCAGCCAGCTGCTGTCGGCAGTCTGGTACGCACGGCTGAGAAGAAGATTGCCGAAGAGGTTGAGAATCGACATTAGGGCAAGAAGCCCGATCACCGTCAGGGTCAGCGCCGGCCAGCCGATGAAGACAAAGGGCACGGCCTGACGCCAGGACGCGGATACCGGAAACAGGTCCAGCAACACCGCGCCCCAGCTTCCTGTCACGATGAAGACAAGGGCGACAATGCAGGCCAGCGCCAATGGGCTTTCGTTGCGGCAATAGCGCCGCAGCACCAGAATATTGCAGGCGTAGAAGAACCCGGCCATCACCGGCACCAGCTGGAATCCGGTGAACGTCGCGCCGAAAGGGTCAAGGACAAGGACACAGCCGCAGGCGCCAAGGCACAGCGCGCCAATCCGCCAGGGGCCGATCCGCTCACCAAGAACCGGCCCGGCAAGCAGGGTGATGAACAGCGGATAGGTGTAGAGGCCCGTCGCCATCTGCGAGACGGTGATCTGCTGCGCCGCGCCGAAAAAGCACAGCATGCACAGCGCCAGCAACACCCCCCGCGCCACGGCCGGCCAAAGCCGGGCCGGCCACAGGAGGTGAATACCGCCCGCCGCCAACGCAAGCCCGAAGGCGATCATCAGGTTGAAGACCGAGCGGACGATCTGGAGCTGCCAGAAGCTGGTCATCGGCGAGATCAGCTTCACCCGAATCCTGAAGTGACAGAATGCTGACACCGACAAGCAGCAGAAGCAGCGCTGCCATCGGCCTGTCTTCCTTCGGCCCCTCGAAAATAGACAGCTTCATGCACACCTCCCGTGCCCATGCCCGGACCCGCCAGCTTGCCCCCAGCCTAGACCTGTCCGGCGAGGCTTGGCGATCGATTTCTGCAGGCCGGCCGGACGCCCTTCGGCGCATCCCGCGCATGATCGGATGATTGACAGCACCTGATGGCCGGGCAAGGCTTGCCTGCCGGAGACCGGCAAGGCCAGGAGGACGCTTATTATGGATCGGGACGGCGAAGCGACAGCAACAGTTTCCACGGACGGCAGCCTGCAAGACCGGCTTGCCGAGGCCTTCGAGGCGACAGTCACACAGCAAAGAGGCGAATCCGGCAACGCGACCGCGGGTGAGGGACGCCATATCGCCATGCTGGCGGACAATCTGCGCGGTGCGGCCGTGACCGGAGCAGCGCCAGGCGCGAAGCCATCGGCACATCCGCCGACAGTGACAGCATATCTTCCCGATCTGCTGCAGGGCATCCTTACGTCACCGCTTGCCGATCTTGTCGGCCCCCTTGCTCAGCAGCTGGACTGGTATCAGATCTTCGATCATGGATATGCGCCGGACTCGCTGTCGAACGGCTTGATGGCGGGGCAGCTGATCGGCGGTCGCGGCCTGCTGCGAAGCCAGGACTATTACTTCGGGCTGTTTCTGGTGGCGCCGCATGTCACCTATCCACTGCACCAGCATGCCGCGCTGGAAATCTACTGCGTCCTGTCGGGCGAGGTCTTCATCCGGCATGGCCGCAAGACGCCAGCGATGCATATCACCGCCGGCGGCCATTCGGTGACCCCGCCCCATCAGGTCCATGAATTGCGGACCGGAGACGCGCCATGCCTGATGGCCTATGGCTGGACCGGCGATCTTGTCGGCGAGAACTGGTGGTGGGAGGAGCAGCCTGACGGTTCCTGGGACCGTATCTGCTGGCGACGGCTGCCTGATTCAAGCTGGAAACTGTCCGAACGCCAGCCCCTTAGCGAGGCGGAAATCATACGCGCCGGCGATAGGGGCCATCCGGCGGAGGTAACTAGTTGATCAGTCAGACATCGGGTCTGATGCAGAACAATAGGTCGTTTTTTTTATAATCTTGCCTGTGCCGCCGGTTGAACCCCGGAAAAAATTCATGTTACGCTTTACCACTCAAACGCGACAAATCGCACATCGAAATTGCAAAGACATAGGGGGGATTTATGTCTGAAAAGCGCAACGATCCCGTTCTCGAGACGCTGAATCCAGCTGACCGCGCACGGTTCCTCAACATGGTTAAAAAAGGCATCAGCCGCCGCGACTTCATGCACTACATGATGGCTGCCGGCGCGACCGCTGCCGCTTCCGGCACTCTGTTCACCGGTGTCTCAGATGCCTGGGCCAACACGCCCAAGCGCGGCGGCCGCGTGGTGTTCGCCGGTGACCAGCATGGCCCTAACGACACGCTCGATCCGGCTCTGTACACCTCGGCTCTCGACTACTTCCGCGGTCGCATGTATTACGGGTCGCTGACCCGCCTGACCAAGGAGCTTGGCTACGAGCCGGAGCTTGCCGAGGAAATCCTGTCGAACGACAGCGCTACCGAGTGGACCTTCAAGATCCGCAAGGGCGTCGAGTTCCACAATGGCAAGACCCTGACCGCCGACGATGTCATCTACACGATGAACCGTCACATGGGCGCGGATTCCATCTCCAACGCCTCTTCGCTTGTGGCGATGGTCAAGGAGTGGAAGAAGGTCAATGACTATGAGGTGAAGGCCATCCTGTCCTCGCCGAACGCCGATCTTCCGATCGCCCTTGGCACCTTCCACTTCAAGATCCTGCAGGAAGGCGTGGAAGATTTCTCCACCGCCATCGGCACCGGCCCCTACAAGGTCAAGGAGTTCAAGCCCGGTGTCCGCACCATCGGCGAGCGCTTCGGCAATTACTGGGGTGAAGGCGGCTATCTCGACGAGATCGAGCATTTCGGCATCGGTGCCCCGGTCGCGCGTCTGAACGCCGTCCGGGCGGGCGCCGTCGACGCTATGGTGAACCTGCCGCCAAAGGCCATCGGTCAGGTCGAATCAGCACCCGGCAAGAGCGTCTGGTCGCTGGAATCCTCGGCCTATATCAACATCGCCTGCCGCAAGGACATGGATCTGTCCGGCAATCACGACCTGATCATGGCGATGAAGCATCTGATGGACCGCCAGCGTCTTGTAAAGGGCGTCTTCAAGGGTCAGGCATCGCTCGGCAACGACCAGCCTATCGGTCCTGCCTATTTCGACCACAGCCCGGACATCCCGCAGCGGATGATGGATCCGGACAAGGCCAAGTACCATTTCGACAAGTCCGGCATCGGCAACACAACCGTTCCGATCGTCGCCGCTGAAGTGGCGCCTGGCGCGGTCGAGCAGTGTCTGTTCCTGCAGCGTGAAGCCGCGAAGATCGGCATGAATGTCGATGTCCAGAAGGTGACCACCGATGGTTACTGGGGTGCGGTCTGGCTGAAGGCGCCGATGTGTGTCGTCTCCTGGAACATGCGCCCGACGGCGAACCTGATGATGACCCTTGCCTTCAAGTCGGACGCGGCCTGGAACGAGACCTATCACCAGGATCCGGAATTCGACAAGATCCTTGTCGAGGTCCGCGGCGTGACCGACCCTGCCAAGCGTAAGGAGATGTACCACACGCTTCAGGAGAAGATTCACAACGAGAACGGCAGCGTCATTCCGGCGTACCGGAACTATGTCGACGCCGTGTCGGACAAGGTGAAGGGCCTGACCCATGTGCCGCTGAACAATTTCGGCGGCGCCGAGTCACCCGTCACCATGTGGCTCGACTCCTAACCACGAAATCAGGACAGGCCCCATCTTCCGGATGGGGCCTGTTTTTTGACCGGAATTCCAGTTATGACGATACTGATCCTGAAGCGGCTTGGCATTGGCCTTGTAACGGTGCTTGCGGTCTCGCTGATCATCTTCTTCGGCACCAAGATCCTGCCTGGTGACGCCGCGCAGATCCGCCTCGGACAGACCGCCACGCCAGAGAATGTCGCCGCCTTCCGCGCGCGTCTCGGCCTCGACCAGCCCTACATCATCCAGTATCTCAACTGGCTCAAGAATTTTGTCATGGGCGACCTCGGCACGTCGCTGGCCAGCGATGTTCCGATTACCGAGCTGATTGCCGACCGCTACAAGAACACGGTTCTGGTCTCTGCCCTCACGGCCGCGATCGGCGTGCCGATCTCGCTGGCCCTTGGCATCACGGCGGCGATGTATCCCGGCACGCTCTACGACCGGGTGCTGACCCTGGTGTCGGTATCCCTGGTCGCCGCGCCAGAATTCTTCACAGCCACCCTTCTGGTGCTGCTGTTCGTCTTTGTCCTTGGCATCGGCAATGCCATCGTCGTCGGCTCGACCGAGGGCAAGGGGCTGTTCGAGCTGATCGCGCATTTCGCGCTGCCGATCACGACGCTGAGCTTCGTCATCGCCTCGCAGCTGATCCGGATGAGCCGCGCCGCGGTCCTGAACGTGATGAGCTCGCCCTATATCGAGATGGCCATCCTGAAAGGCGTGCCGCGCAAGCGGGTGATTTTCCGCCATGCTCTGCTGAACGCCATCGGCCCGATCGTCAATGTTGTCGCGCTGAACCTTGCCTATCTGGTCACCGGCGTGATCGTGGTCGAGGTCTATTTCGGCTATAACGGTCTGGCGACGCTGATCGTCCAGGGCGTGCAGACCCGTGATTTCATCCTCATCCAGGGTCTCGGCATGATCTTCTGCCTGACCTATGTCATCCTCATGCTGATCGCAGACATTGCGGCCTACGCATCCAACGCACGCCTGAGGCATCCGAAATGAGCAAGGCCAAAAAGACCGCCACACCGCCCGCCGCGAAGCCGGACAGACACTATGTCGCCCCCTATGATGAAGGGGTCAGCTTCGACGAGCTTCCCGATTCCGCGCCATCCTCGCGCTACACGCCATCCTGGACAGGCTGGCTTGGCATCGGCGTTGTCTCCTTCTGGGTGTTCATCGCCATCCTGGGGCCCTACATCGCCCCGCTTGGCGAGAACGACCTTCCCTTCCCGGACGACTATTCCGAATTCCAGCCGCCGCGGGCCGGAGCCTGGCTTGGCACCGATGTGGATGACCGCGATATCCTGAGCCGCCTGATGTATGGTGCCGGCCGGACCATCGGCATTTCCTTTGTCGCAACAGTGCTTGCCTATTTCCTCGGCGTGATCCTTGGCATTGGCGCGGCCATCTCGTCGCCGCGGGTCGACATGATCGTCAGCCGCATCAATGACGCCTTTCTCAGCCTGCCGACCATCATGCTCGGCCTTGTCGTCGTCGCCGCCGTCGGATCCTCGATCCCGGTGCTGATCATCACCGCCGGGGTGATCTACGCCACCGTCGTCTTCCGCCTGGCGCGGGCGCTTGGCCAGGAAATCATGGTGATGGATTTCGTCGAGGCGGCGCAGGTGCGCGGCGAAGGCTATTTCTGGATCATCACCCGCGAGATATGGCCGAATGCGGCGATGCCGCTGATGACGGATTTCGGTCTGCGGCTGATCTATGTGATCCTGTTCATCTCGAGCCTGAGCTTCCTTGGTCTTGGCGTGCAGCCGCCGCAAGCGGACTGGGGTTCTATGGTGCGTGAAAATCTGGGGGCGCTGTCCTATGGCCAGTCCGTCATTCCGGTGATCGCGCCGGCGCTGTCGATCGCCACCCTGACCGTCGCCATCAACCTGATTGTCGATGACATCTCCGCGCATAGCGGCGGCAAGCTGTCGAAGAGGCTGTAATCCATGGCGAAGACATCCGATACCAACGACGTGATCTTCGAGGCGCGCGACCTGAGGATCAACGCTGTTCGCGATGACGGCTCCGAGCTTCCCATCGTCAAGGGCGTGGATTTCAAGGTCCGGCGCGGCGAGGTTGTCGCGCTGATCGGCGAGTCCGGGTCCGGCAAGACAACCATCTCGCTCTCGGCGCTCGGCTATTGCAAGCCAGGCCTGAAATTTGCCGGCGGCGAGGCCTTGCTGCTCGGCCAGGATGTGACCGGCATGACGACCGAGCAGCTTCGCCCGGTGCGCGGCGAGAGGGTCGCCTATCTGGCGCAGAGCGCGGCGGCCACCTTCAACCCCTCGATCCTGATCAACGAACAGGTTACCGAGGCCCCTGTCCTCCACGGCTCGAAGACGCAGGCCGAAGCCGATGCCAAGGCATTGTCGCTCTATCACGCGCTGGAGCTTCCCGATCCGGAAAATATCGGAGCCCGCTATCCGCACCAGGTGTCCGGCGGCCAGCTCCAGCGGCTGATGGCAGCCATGGCGCTCTGCGGCGAGCCCGATCTTCTGGTGCTTGACGAGCCGACAACAGCGCTTGACGTGACCACCCAGATCGAGGTGCTGAAAGCCTTCAAGAAGGTGATCAAGGAAGAGGGTGCCGCCGCCATCTATGTGACCCATGATCTGGCGGTTGTGGCGCAGGTCGCGGATCATATCGTCGTTCTCTATAATGGCGAGATCAAGGAAGCCGGTCCGGTCGAGACCATCATCAGCAGCTCCGAACACCCCTACACGAAACGGCTGATGGGCGCGATCAAGCCGCTGCCAAAGGCAGGCCTTGGCGAGGCAAGCAACCATCAGCATATGCGCGAGGCGCCCGCCCTCGAGGCGAAGGCTGTCGATGCCGGCTACGGAAAGGGCGCCGACGGCATGCCCAAAACCATGGTGCTGCGCGATGTGAATGTCGCCATCGAGCGTGGAAAGACCGTCGGCATCATCGGCGAATCCGGATGCGGCAAATCCACCCTCGCCCGTGTGTTTGCCGGGCTGCTGCCACCAAGCGATGGCGGGCTGATGCTGGATGGCGCGCCCATCGCGCCCAATCTGAGGCAGCGCTCGCGCGAGGAGCTTCGCAAGGTTCAGTTCGTCTATCAGATGGCTGACACCGCCCTGAATCCGCGCCAGCGGATCAAGGACATCATCGGCCGGCCGCTGGAATTCTATGGCGGGCTGACGGGCGCCGCGAAAAAGGACAGGATCAACGAGCTTCTGGAGATGGTGGAGCTGCCGCCGCCCTTTGCCGAGCGCTACCCGCATGAATTGTCGGGCGGCCAGAAGCAGCGCATCAGCCTGGCGCGCGCGCTTGCCGCCGACCCGGAAGTGGTTCTCTGCGACGAGGTGACCTCGGCGCTCGACACCATTGTCGGGGCGAATGTGATCGAGCTGCTGAAATCGCTTCGCCGGGATACCGGCGTCTGGTTCGTCTTCATCAGTCATGACCTGTCGACAGTGGCCTCCTTCGCCGACGAGATCGTCGTCCTCTATGCCGGCCGCGTCGCCGAACAGGGGCCGACCGACAAGGTCCTGTCGCCGCCCTACCACCCCTATACAAGGCTGCTGATCTCGTCGGTGCCGGAGATGCGGACAGGCTGGCTTGAGGACACTATTTCAAGCCAGGAGACAATCACCGGAATGAGCGGCGGCGTCGAGCTGACCGATATCGGCTGTCCCTTCTTCGCACGCTGTCCGCTGGCGATCGAGGGCACCTGTGACAGGATCGCGCCGCCGCGCCGCGTCGACGGCGATGATCATGTCATCGAATGCCACCGCGAGGTGAACGAGCTTCTTGGCGGCGGGTGACCCCGCGATCTCCGGATATCCCTTGTTCTCAGCTGGTCACCGGCGGATAAGCCAGCGCCGCGACGATATGGACGCGGTGCGTGTCGCCGCCATTCAGCGCCGTGTGATAGCCCCGCGTATCGGTGAAATAGACCGAACCGTCAGCAGGAAGATGCGTCACATGATGATTCACCAGGAACAGCGACCCGGGATTTGTCAGGATCGGGATGTGAAGCCGTGGTTCCGGGTCGCGGTGCCAGGAATTGCAGTTATACAGCCCCTTTGACAGCACCCGCATCCTGCCGATGGGAAAGCGGCGCGCCAGTTCGGCATGGACATGTTCGAAATAGGTGCCGGCGAAGTCAGGGTTGAAAGCGCTGAAATCGATCTCCGGCACCAGCTCCTCGCGCGCCTCCTCGAGGTAACGGTCATCCCCCCGAAGCCAGTAACGGCCCGACAGGTCGTTCTCGGTCCACTCGGTCTGGCCGGGGCGCTGCGTCAATGGCAGCGCGGCGAAGCCCTGATCCTTCATGCCTCCCATGAAGTCCGCGCGGCGGAGACATTCCTCAAGCGCGGCGCGAAGCGCCTCGATGTCAAAGCGAAGCGACAGCCTCTCGATCCCGGGGCCGGGAACGAAATCGGCAACCGTCCGGCTGTCCGGCAGTTCCGACAGCCGTGATTCGACAAGCGCCACGTCAGCATCGTCGGCCGGAGCCATCGCAAAGGGCGTACTGGTCATGGGGTTGGCTCCCTGCCTGAAGATCCTCGTTTCAACAGGCCGGAAAGCCGGAAGCCTGTCAAGCCAGGTTGTTCAAGCCGGGTCGGTCAAGCCGGGTCGGTCAGGCCGGGTCGGTCAGGACGGATCCGGGACCCGCCGAAGATAGGGCTTCACGGTCTCCCAGCCGCCGGGGAACAGCCTGCCGGCGTCCTCGTCGGACACGGCGGGAAGAATGATCACATCATCCCCTTTCTGCCAGTCGGCCGGGGTCGCGACCTTGTGGCCGGCTGTCAGCTGTAGCGAATCAATGACACGCAGAAGCTCGGCGAAATTCCGCCCGGTCGACATCGGATAGGTCAGCTGAAGCTTGATCCTCTTGTCCGGTCCGACGACGAACACCGCCCGCACTGTCGCATTGTCGGCCGCGCTCCGCCCTTCCGATCCGCCATCAATGGCCGCGGGGAGCATGTCATAGAGCTTGGCGACGCCAAGGTCGGTATCGGCGATGATCGGATAGGACGGCACATGGCCGGTCACATCCCCGATATCCGAAAGCCAGCGCGCATGATCCTCGGCGGGATCGACCGACAGGCCGATCACCTTGACATTGCGGCGGGTGAATTCCTCATGCAGCCCGGCAAGGGCCCCCAGCTCCGTGGTGCAGACAGGCGTGAAATCCTTCGGGTGCGAGAACAGGACGCCCCAGCTGTCGCCAAGCCAGTCATGGAAGGCGATCTCGCCCTGCGTTGTCTGCGCCGTGAAATCCGGCGCGATGTCATTGATGCGAAGAGCCATGGTCCATCTCCTGTTTGTCGCGGTGTTCATCCGGACGGCAGACCCGTGCCGGTGCCACAAACCTAGGCGCCCGGACCCTTTGCTGCCAGCATATGCCTGCAAGAAATTTCTATTTTTTCATACAACAGACAGGGAAACAGAAAATTTGATTATCAAACCTCCCAAACAGCAAATTTATTGCCTTTTGTGACAGGTGCCGAAAGGGGGCCGCCGCGCATCCCGCATGGAAGTATATTAGAAATTTCTGAAATATTTGGCCAATCCGGGCCCGCCTGTGACACCATCGGCGGACGGGACATCTTTGGTATGAAGGGAGGCTGTGTTGGAACCCAAGCTGATGAGCTACATCACATCTAAATTCGCGTCGAAGCCGGACATGCTTTTGGCGGAGCGCGAGTGGCAGGACATCATTGGCGAGATGCTGCCGCGCTTCAAGGCGGCGGGCGCGATGCGTCAGGTGGTCACCCAGGTCTGGAACCAGGAAGGAAGCTTCATCCTCGGCAATCTCTGGGAATATGCGGATGAGAAGGCGTTTGTCGCCTGCCAGGAGCTGTTCCGCGAAGCCGAGGCAAAGCTGACCGAGCGCACCGGCGTATCCTCGATCATCGTGGCGTCACGCGGGATCATTCTCCATGATGTCCATCTTTAGCCGTCATCCACGCACCATATGCGCCCCGCAGCCCTGCCGTAACACAGGAGACCACCATGACTGATCTGACCCTTGTCTATTTCAAGATGCGCGCTCTTGGCGAGGCACCGCAGATGATGCTGCGCTATCGGGATCATCCCTATCGCTACGCGATGGCCTGGGACTATTTCGACAGGCCCTGGGCAGAAGCGAAATCCGAGGCCACCTACCGGCAGCTGCCGATGCTGGTGACCGAGGACGGAACCCGCATCACGCAGACCGGCGCGATCATGCGATATCTGGCGCGCCGCCTCGGGATGATGCCGGACGACCCGGTGATGGCGGCGCTTGCCGACGAGGTCTTCGAAGGCGCGCATGAGCTGTTTGCCCCGCTGAACCCGGTGGTGAACTTCAGGACCGGCGACGCCTTCGGCGAGGCCCGCGAGACCTGCCTGTCGATCGTGAAGGCCCGCTTTGCGGATTTCGAGCGGTTGCTGGCGCGCCATGACGGGCCGTTCTTTCTTGGCGGGACAGCCTGTTTCTGTGACTTCGCGGCTTTCCACCATATCGACCTGTCGCATTTCCTTGACGAGGCGGTTCTGGCGGATTTCCCGAAGCTTCGCGCGTTTGACGAGGCGATGCGCGCGCTGCCCGGCATAGGCGCCTATCTTGCCGAGCGGCCAGAGCTGATCGGGGTCGGGGTGGGGCCAAAGCTTGTCATCGACGGCCGACCGGTCCCGACCGGCATCATGGCGGACTAGAGCGGGATCCGCAGCCCGTCGCTACCAAGGTGAAAGGCTCCGGACCAGTGCGGGGCCACCGCCGCATGCCAGTCATCCGGCGTATAGTCAGGATCATCCGAGGGAATGAGATGGTTCAGCGCCAGCGCCCCGACGCCGGCAGCGGCGGCGAGGCGCGCCGCATCGCCGGCAGTGGTGTGGGAACGCCTCAGATGCTTCATCAGCTTGTCGTTCGAGGTCCCCACCCGCGCCACCAGCGCCGGCAGCGCCGCCTCCAGCATCGCCTCGTGAACAAGCAGGTCGGCACCGCGCGCAAAATCGGCAAGCTCGGGCAGGTAGGCCGTATCGCCGGACATCACCACGATGCGCCCGCCGCCAGCGAACCGCAGCGCGAAACAGTCGACGAGCGGCGGATGCGCCACCCGCATGGCGGTGACATCAAGCCCCTCTTCGCGATGCAACCGGCCGGCCTCCATGGTGCGGAATTCAACCAGCCCGGCAAGGTCGACCCGCCCCTCATCCTCGATCCGAAGCGCGATATCGGCCGCCATCGATTCCAGGAATGCCTGCCAGTAATCGGCAAGCCCCTGCGGCCCGTACACCAGCACCGGGGTCTTCAGCCCGGTGGTCCAGGCCGTGTGGATCAGCGGGCCAAGCTCCAGATAATGGTCGGAATGAAGATGCGTGATGAAGATCAGGGACAGCGCCTCAAGCCGCATGCCCTGATCGACCAGGCCGCGGGTCACGCCAAGGCCGCAATCCACGACCACCAGCCGGCCGTCGAGACAGAGAAGGCTGGAGGTGGGCATTGTCGATCCCGGCCGCACCGAGGGTCCACCCTTGGTGCCAAGAAGGGCAAGGTAGCTGTCAGTCATGGTATTTTTCCTTTCAGGCAGGCGGAACACTCACCGCGCATGCGGGTCCGGCACCGTGCCATCTGCCATCCAGCCATCAAGAATGGCAAGCGCTGTGTCGGCGAATGTCCGGTCGTTGATATGGGCGTCTGTCTCGACAAGGGTTACCGGCGGCCTGATGACCTTCCGGATTTCGTCACAAAAGGCGCCCAGGCCGTCCGGATCGTGCGCAGCCTCGCCTGGCCTGTCCCACTCCTCGATGCCGCCAGCGGGAAGAATAAACTGCGTTGGCCCGGCCGCGCCCGACAGGCGCTCGGCGATGAACCGCGCTGTCTCGCGCCGCTCCTCGCTGTTGAAGGCGGAACATTTGATCAGCCTGTTATGGGCGTGAAACGGCCTGTCGGCGAAGCGTTCCGGAATATCCTGCCATCCAGCGAAATCGATCAGGTCGACGCAACCGGGGGCGATGATTTGCGGCACGCCTGCCGCGCCGGCGCCCCGCAGCCTCTGCTCGCCGCTGTTCACCACAGATCCGGCATAGAGATTGCCGACCTCCGACAGGGCAAAATCCATGACGGCAGCAAACCCGCCCTCGGCGGCGATCGCCTCGAACGCCATGCCGCCCATGCCGGTGGCGTGGAAAATGGCAAGCTCGAAGCCGCGCGACTCCAGGGCGGGCTTCAGCAGCTTCATGTAGGACAGGCAGGAACTGCCAAGGCTGGTCATGCCGATCACCGGCCGCTCGGAGGAGGGCGGAGATGCGGCGCGCGCCGCGCCGACAGCGCTTCCCGCCGCCTGCGCCAGCGTCGAACGGCACAGCGAATTCACCCCGTAGAGACCCCCCGCCCACAGGATCATCTGAACGTCCGCGGCAAGCCTGTCGGCCGGAATCAGAGGCGAGAAGGCAACTGTCGATACAATCACCTTCGGCACGCCGGTCGGCAGCGCGCGGGCACAGTCCAGCGCCAGATCGGTTCCCATGGTCCCGCCGATCGCCACCATGGCGTCGATCCGGCCATCGGCCTGCAGACCCGCGGCAAGTTTCGCCGCACCGCGCGCCATGATCTGCATGGCGCTGTTCTCGCCCCCTGCGGCAGCGGCGGCCTCGATGCTGCTGCCGGCGGCGGCGGCCACCTCATGCTTGCTGATCTCGACCGGCATGCCGGCATCGCCCAGTACGCTGACATCCATGCAGATGGCGGCGGCGCCCTGGCGCTCGATCCGCTCGCGAAGAAAGGACAACTCCTCGGACTTCGTGTCAAAAGTGCCGATGATCAGAATGGTGACATCGTCTGTCATTCCGCTGTCCCCCCTCATCGCGCAAGACACGTCCTGCGTGCCCGGCTTTCCCGGGTTGCCTGGCTTGCCCGGCTTGCCCGGCTTGCATTGACGGGCCGCGTATGTTTGCATCACCGGGTTCGCGCTTGCCCAGCTGCACAGGGTCCGATAATGCCACGGATTCTGGGCAGGGAAGGCAGCGCTGTCAAGCTGACGACGCGGCAGCCGCCGCTGTTTCCCAGCTGGCCAGAGCTTTTCCCAAGCTGGCCAGAACAAGCTGGCCAGAAAAGGATCGGGAGATACCGTGACCACGTCGAATTTTTCACTTCCCGACGGCACCCATACCGTCAGCCTCGGCCTTGGCGACATGAACGGGCTGCTGCGCGGAAAACGCATTCCGGCCCAGCAATGGCAACGAATCTGCGAGGATGGCAATGCGCTGGCCATGTCGCTCTTCACGATGGACATGACCTGTGACATCTGGGAAACGCCGGTGGTCGGCTTCGAGAACGGCTTTCCCGATTGCCATATCTTCCCGCTCCACGCGCCTGTGGCGGTGCCATGGGAGCCGGGGGTCGCGATGTGTTTTGCCCGCGCCGAAGGCATGGATCATGCGCCGCTTACAGTAGACCCGCGCCAGGCGCTTGTCCGCCAGGTTGAACGCGCCGCGGCGATGGGGGTCGAGATCAAGGTCGGCACCGAGCTGGAGTTCTACCTTCTGGATCCGGAGACCGGCCTGCCGCGCGATCAGGGCAATGACTGCTACGGGCTGGTCCGCGCCGCCGAGCTGGAACCGGTGCTGGGGCCCATCCGCCAGCAGATCGGCGCGATGGGCATCCCGATCGAACAGTCGAATCCTGAATATGCCGCCGGCCAGGTCGAGGTGAACATCCGCTATGACAGCGCGCTTCTGGCGGCCGACCGGGTGGTGATGTTCCGCGCCCTGGTCAAGCAGCTGGCGGCGCGCCACGGCTATGATGCCACCTTCATGGCAAAGCCCTTCCTCGCCGAGAGCGGCAACGGCTTCCACTTCCACTACTCGCTCTGGTCGGGCGGGAACAACGTCTTCGCCGATGGCAGCCGGATGAATGACAGCTGCCGGCATTTCCTTGCCGGCATGCAGCACCGCATGGCCGAATCATCGATCTGCGGGGCGGCGACCGTCAACGCCTATCGCCGCCGACAGCGCGAGAGTTTCTGTCCGACAAATGCAAGCTGGGGCATGGACAACCGCACCGTCGCCCTTCGCGTGATCGAGGGAAGCCCGTCAGCAGTGCGCGTCGAAAAGCGCGACGCCGGCGCCGACTGCAATCCCTATCTGATGATGGCGGCCGATATCGCCGCCGGGCTTGACGGCCTTGAGCAAGAGATGGAACCGGGGCCGATGACGGCCGGCAACGCCTATGACAACGCATCTGCCCCGCCCATCCCGCTGCAGCTGGCGGAGGCGATCGATCTTGCCAGCACATCAGGCTGGCTGAAGGATGTGCTTGGCGACGATCAGTACGCTGTCTGGATGCAGCAGGCACAGCGCGAGCTTGATTTCTTCTGGCAGCAGGTCACGCCCTTCGAGACATCGCGTTACCGGCGCGCATTCTGATCATCGCCGCCCGGCCGCCAAAGTCATTGATCCGCCAAAGTCATTGACCGGTGGCGCGGAATGACGAAAGTTGGAGACGAACGTCGGGCAGGCCGCGCCAAGTCGAGACAAGGACACCGGGGAGGGGGCAAGATGCCGGAAAGCACCAGCTTCGATGACAATTTCCTTCGCGAGATGAACGCACGCCAGCTCTGGCACCCGATGGCGCATCCGGCCGAGAGCCAGGCCAATCTTCCGGTCATCCTGACATCCGGTCATGGTGTGCGGGTCACCGATATCGACGGGCATGAGACAATCGACGCTGTCGGCGGGCTGTGGAATGTCAATCTCGGCTATTCCTGCGAGCCGGTGAAGCAGGCCATTGCCAGCCAGCTTGCCGAGCTTCCCTATGCCAATATCTTTCGCGGCGTCTCCAACGACAAGGTGATCCGGCTGGCGCATGAGGTGGTCGATTTCTTCGCGCCGGACGGCATGGCGCGCGCCTTCTTCACCTCCGGCGGATCGGATTCGGTGGAAACCGCGCTTCGCCTCGCCCGCCAGTACCACAAGGTGAATGGCGCGCCGGCGCGGACCAAGTTCCTCAGCCTGAAGAAAGGCTATCACGGCACCCATTTCGGCGGGGCCAGCGTCAATGGCAATGCCAATTTCCGGACCCAGTACGAGCCGCTTCTGGCCGGATGCTTCCATATTCCGGCGCCCTACAGCTATCGCAACCCGTTCAACCAGACGAATCCGGCCGAGCTGGCGAAATCCTGCATCGCAGCGCTCGAGGACGAGATCCGCTTTCAGGGGGCAGGCACCATCGCCGCCTTCATCATGGAGCCGATCCTGGGGGCGGGCGGCGTGATCCCGCCGCATGCGAGCTTCATGCCGATGGTGCGCGAGGTCTGTGACCGGCATGGCATCCTGCTGATCGCCGACGAGGTGATCACCGGGTTCGGGCGCACCGGCGCCTGGAGCGGATCGCGCCTCTGGGGCGTGAAGCCTGACATGATGTGCATCGCCAAGGCTATTACCAGCGGCTATTTCCCGCTTGGCGCGACGCTGATCGATGATCGCATCGCAGACGCGTTCGAGGCCGACAGCTCCGGCACTGCCGCGATCGGGCATGGCTACACCTATTCGGGGCATCCGGTGGGCGCCGCGGCGGCCCTTGCCGCGCTGGAGGAGACCCGCCGTCTGGATGTTGTGGACAACGCGGCGGCCCGCGGCAGCCAGCTGTTCAACGGCATGCTGGCGCTTGCCGACAAATATGAGGTGGTGGGGGACGTTCGCGGCGGCCACGGGTTGATGGCGGCGATGGAGCTTGTCTGCGACCGCGACAGCAAGACCCCCATCGACGGCAAACTGGCCGTGAAGATGCAGAAATCCGCCTATGCCGCCGGCGCCCTGATCCGTGTATCGGGCCCGAATGTGATCATTTCGCCACCGCTTATCATCGATGAGGCGGATATCGACACCGTCCTTGGCGCGATGGAGGCCGGGCTGAAGGCCATTTCCTGACGGCAGGTTCTGCTGCGGCACGCGCCAATTTCCTGTAGCGCAAAGTGGCCTGTCCCACTATATGATTGGGGGACACTGGCGGCTCATGTGTTGAAAAACCATGTGGGGGGTGCCGCCGGTGCAAAGATGTCCTTGACGCCGTCGCCATGACGCACTCTGGACACCCATGTTAGAAGCTGCGGAGAGCACCCCATGAAGATCACCCGCAAGGTCAGATCCATTCTCGACAATTACAGCGCCGACAGCCCCGGCGTGAAGGCCAACCTGGCGCGCATCCTGATGCAGGGCAAGCTCGGCGGCACCGGAAAGCTTGTCATTCTTCCCGTGGACCAGGGGTTCGAGCATGGCCCGGCGCGCAGCTTTGCGGTGAATCCGGACGCCTATGACCCGCATTACCACTTCCAGCTTGCCATCGATGCCGGCCTGTCGGCCTATGCCGCGCCGCTTGGCATGATCGAGTCCGGCGCCGACAGGTTCGCCGGACAGATCCCGACCATCATGAAGGTGAATTCCTCGAATTCGCTTTCCCGCGGCGGCGATGCCCCCAGCCAGGCCATCACCGGGTCCGTTGCCGAGGCATTGCGCCTTGGATGCAGCGCCATCGGCTTCACCATCTATCCGGGGTCGGACGCCGCGT
The DNA here is from genome assembly GCA_049890015.1 of Puniceispirillaceae bacterium (SeqCode). GTDB lineage: Bacteria > Pseudomonadota > Alphaproteobacteria > Puniceispirillales > Puniceispirillaceae > UBA8309. Next base: position 7,413 of record JBMHCH010000172.1, on the reverse strand, counting down.
TCGACATGATGGAACAGTTTCAGGAGATGGCTGCCGAGGCGAAGGCGCTTGGCCTTGCTGTTGTGCTCTGGTCCTATCCGCGCGGCGGAGGCCTGTCGAAACCAGGCGAGACAGCGCTCGACATCGCTGCCTATGCGGCCCATATGGCGGCGCTTCTCGGGGCGCATGTCATCAAGGTGAAGCCACCGACAGATGTGCTGGAACAGCCCGAGGCGAAGAAGGTCTATGAGCAGGTGAACCTTCCCCGTGCCGAGCTTGCCGAGCGCATCCGCCATATCATGCAGGCCTCCTTCGCCGGGCGGCGCATCGTGGTCTTTTCAGGTGGCGCCGCCAAGGACCGCGACGGGCTGCTCGAAGAAATCCGAGGTCTTCGCGATGGCGGGGCCAACGGGTCGATCATCGGGCGCAACACATTCCAGCGGCCCCGTGACGAGGCGCTCGACCTGCTGTCCGAGATCATCGGCATTTACAAGTCGGCCGGCTGATCTGTCGTTGAGAAGGCCTGCCGGGTTTGCTATGGCTGGGGTCCCGTCGTCTACAGGAGCCTTACATGAACATCACCCTTGACCAAGCACGCCAGATTGCCGAAGCCAGCCTCGCCAAAGGGCGTGAGCTTGGCCTGAAGCCGCTGAGCGTCATCATTCTCGATTCGCGCGGCGCCATCACCGCGGCCCTGTCCGAGGATGGGGTCAGCCAGCTTCGCGCGAAGATCGCGCATGGCAAGGCGAACGCCGCCATCGGCCTTGGCATGGGATCGCGCGCGCTGATGAACCGCGCCGAACAGCAGGCCTATTTCATCCAGGCGGTAAACGGCGCCTTCGGCGGCGATATGGTTCCCGTTCCGGGCGGTGTTCTGATCAAGGACAGGGCCGGCACGCTTCTTGGCGCCATCGGCATTTCCGGCGACACGTCGGATAATGACGAGGCTGCAGCCATTGCCGGGATCGAGGCCGCGAACCTCGTCGCGCAGCCGGACTGACGGCCCGGAGGCATCTTCCCGCAACCGCCCCATGCAAGGCCGGACACCATGACACAAAAGGTCCTCATCGTATCGGGTGCTGACGAAAAATTCGGCGATATGCAGGTCGACTGCGTCTCCTCGCTTCGCCAGGTCGGATATGATGGTGACATTGCGATCCTCGATTTCGGCCTGTCCGCACAGCACCGGGACCAGCTGGGCCGGCACGCAGCGCAGGTCCGCAAGGTGGACATGCCAGACATCTATCAGCAGATGATCGATGCCGGCACGCTTGTCGGCCCGCCGGGCGCCAATGTGCTGCTGCTGAAGCCTTATCTTCCAACGCTGTTTCCCGACCATGACATCTTCGTCTTTGTCGATGCGGATTGCTGGTTCCAGACAGGCGAGGCGGTGACCGGCCTGATCGACTGCGCCTGCCAGGCCGATCTGGCCGCGGTCAGCCAGCGGTCGCGCTTTCACCCTTTTGACGGCGAACGCGGCGGCGGCGTCGAATTCAACGCCTTCGGGCAACCGCTGCGCAGCAACTGGTACACGATGTTTGCCAACAAGTCGCGTCTTCCTCGCGCCGACAGGCGTCTTCTGGCCCAGGTGCCCATCATCAATGCCGGGGTTTTTTCGGCACACGCCTCCTCCCCCGTCTGGGAGCTGTGGCAGGCCGAGATGCTGAAGGCCGCGAACGCGCTGCCGAAAAGGCGGCGGTATGGCGCCGACCAGCTTGGTCTTGGCATGGCTGTCTACAAGCATGGAATCAGCCACCTGCTGCTTCCGGAAATCTGCAACTGGACGAATGTCTGGCGCTATGACGCCGATGCCGGGCTGTTCACCGAAACCATGCCGTTCTACAGGCCTGTCAGCATCATGCATCTTGCCGGCATCAGGCCTGACGAGACCGTTCGCCAGGTCACCATGGCCGACGGGTTGGTGACGATGATGGATCTGAGCTATCGTTCCTGGCGATCGCGGCAAGAGGACCGGCAGCCTGCACAGCCCATGGATACCGGCATGCGGCGGCGCAATCCGGACAATGGCCAAAGCAGGGACGGCACATGACGTCATCTGGCAGCCAGAGGAATGGCGGACTTTCGCCGGATAGTGTCGGAGCACTGATAGAGCTGTATTCTGAAGGCAGGTTTGAACAGCTTTCAGATCGCTGTTCAGTCCTTCGCCGGGACCATCCCCGGTCGGCGGTGCTTTTCAATCTGATGGGAGCCGCCAGGCTCAAGCTGGGAGACGACACCGGAGCGCTGGACTGCTTTGGCACGGCGATAGAGCTTGATCCGACATATGCGCAAGCCTTCAACAATCTCGGATCTGCCTTGCTGGAAATGAACCGTGGCGACGAGGCGATCGGGCACTTCAACACTGCCATTTCGCTGGAACCCGCCCTGATATCGGCGGTGAACAATCTATGTGCTGCGATGATCACCTGCGCACGGTTCGAGGACGCCATTGCGGCCGGACTTCGCGCCACCCGGCTCGAACCTGACAACATCTCTGCGAACAACAATCTCGGCATCGCCTACAAGCATGCCGGCAAATTCGATGAGGCCATCAGCTGCTTCCGGACGGCGATCCGTTCGGATGAGAATTCCGCCGACTGCTGGAGCAATCTGGGAAGCGTGTATCTTGAACTCTGCCAGTACCAGAACGCGGATACCGCCCTTGGAACGGCCGGCGACATTGCGCCCGGCACCCCTGACACGATGACAAATCTTGCCAAGCTGTTCAGGGAAACAGGGCGGTTCGATGAGTCGTTCAAGACCTATTCGCAGTTGCTGGCGATGAACGCGGACGACCCGGAAGCCCACTTTGGCTGCGCGACTCTTCAACTGCGCAAGAAGGATTTTCCTGCCGGCTGGAGGGGCATGGAGCATCGCTGGCGGCTGAAGGACAACCATGCCGTACCTCCTGGAACGGCAAAGCCGCTATGGACGGGTGAATTTGTCGACAGGCTGTTCATATGGAAAGAGCAGGGCATCGGCGACGAGGTCATGTTTGCCTCATGCCTCCCTGACCTTGCTTCCCGTTGCGGCCAGCTGACCGTTGGTGTCACCGAAAGGTTGCTCCCCCTGTTCAGACGAAGTTTTTCAACCGCAATCGACTTCATTCCCGCGCACCGGCTCACCGGCTTTGACGCGTTCGACCAGCATGCCCCCGCTCTCACCGCGCTGGGTCATGTGCGCCAGTCCATCGGGCAATTCCAGAAAGCGGCCCGCCCCTATCTCAGCCCGGAACCCGGTCATCTGGATCGCACCAGAAAGAGGATCGGAAATGTTGCGAAGGGACGACCGGTCGCCGGCGTGAGCTGGAAGACCAACAATGCCGCGAGCGCACGGAAACGCAGCATGAGTCTGGAAGCCTTGATCAGGGCAATTCCGGAGGAGTATCTGGTGGTAAACCTGCAATATGGGGATGTGGGGAGTGACGTTGAGGCTGTCAGCAGCGCGACAGGCCGAGAAATCCTGTGCTGTGACCAGATTGACATATTTGCGGACCTGGACGGGTTCGCCTCTCTGGTTTCGGCGTGCGATATCGTGGTCACGATCGACAATTCCACGGTGCATTTCGCTGGCGCCCTCGGCGTGCCGGCCCATGTGATGCTGCCTGTGGGGGCGGACTGGCGATGGGGACCCAATGGAGATCAGGAAAGCTACTGGTACAGCTCTGTCAACATGCATTGGCAACGCCAGCCGAATGACTGGAATGTCCCCCTGGCATGCCTTCGGGATGCGTTGGCGGAACTGACACGCTGATCCGCTTGAGCCTTGCCGCCGCTTTCAGACGGAACAGGGATGGATCGAGGCTTTCACAGGGGCGATGCGGTTTTCACCTGTTGCAGGGCGCAAAGCAATAGCAGAAAAACACAGTGCTTTCCCGCTATTTCACTTTCACACATCGAGACGTACAGGTTACTGCGCCTGCAAGTTCACCGCATTGGTCTTGCCGTTTCTGGCTTCTTCAAGGTCGTATGAAATCTTTTGACCTTCTGCCAACCCGTCCATTCCTGATGCCTGTACAGCCGTAATGTGAACAAACACATCGGCGCCGCCATCTTCAGGCTCAATGAAACCATATCCTTTGGTGGGATTGAACCACTTGACTGTCCCAACGCTCATGCTGACTCTCCTATGAATTGGGATTCAGGCAATCCATTCAATTCTGAAGAGAAAATCGTGGAAACCAGCAAGCCGGGTGGCTTGCATGTGGATTGGCTAACCTATTTCCACGTAAAGTCAAACAAAAGATTGGTCGGGCAGCTTTAGGCAGTGGATGGATTCATCAGTCTCCGCACTGCCCGCAATGTCGGAAAGCGATAAATCAAATTCGCCTTTGGTCTGGCCTTGTCACGACAGACAGTGCGACTGATTCGTCCGTTCAATGCCTGCGACAAACACGTCGTCAGGCCATCTGGAGCCATGGAATGAACAATTCGAAACAGCTCAGGACCACTATGGGGCATTGCCTGTGCAAGAAGACCCGATGGGAATTCAAGGGCGACAAGACCTGGGAATGCTACTGTCATTGCGACGATTGCAGACGGAACTGTGGTGCGCCGGTCGTTGCCTGGCTCGGTGTGCCATTGAAGAATTTCCGATGGGTTGGAAACAGGCCAATAACCTATGAAAGTTCACCGGGGGTTTTCAGACATTTCTGCGGCACATGCGGATCACCCGTAGGATTTGAGGCTGATCACTATGCTGGCGGGATGCATCTTTATGCTGCCTCTCTGGAAGACCCAGCTGATTTCAATCCAACATTCCATGTGAACCACGCCAGAAAGCTACCGTGGCTGGATCTTGTGGACGAGCACGAGAAACACGACCATACGCTCCTGCATTCAGACAAGGATCTGAGCGATTACGATTAGTTTCGCTTCGATGATCTGTATGGGATGAGTGGTGCCCGCTGAGGGCACTGAACAGTTGTTTCAATGTGTTTCGTGAGGTTTCAATAGCGCATTTTATTTGCTATTATTCAATCTGTTAATGAGGTTTTGTGTCTCAGAGCGTTTCACTGGATGTCACAAGATCTCAGATCAATAGGTGGATAATCAGGTGGACAGAATTGGCGCCTCGTGATCGCCTCTCTGCGGCATTCATCAAATCTGCAAAACCGGGCAAGCATTGTGATGGTGCTGGCCTGTGGTTCCATAAACGCGCCGATCGCGGTGCTCAATGGTTCCTCCGTTTTGACCGATATGGCAAGCGCTGTGAGATGGGGCTCGGCGGTTTTCCCCGTGTAAGCTTGAGGCAAGCGCGTGACTTCGCAGAAACAGCAAGATCACAGCTTGCTGCCGGCATTGATCCCATTAAGGAGCACCGCAGGCTGAAGCGTGAGGCGCTGCAGTCAGCCAATACGTTTGAGCATCTGGCGCATGAAGCCTTCGAGGCCCGGAAATCGGAGTTGAAGGGTGATGGCAAGAATGGTCGCTGGTTTACACCGTTGGCACTGCATGTCCTGCCAAAGCTCGGATCGGTGCCGGTAGAAGAGATAACGCCTCGAGATCTCCGTTATTGCATCGGTCCGCTATGGCATGAAAAAGCAGACACCGCACGCAAGGCTCTTAACAGAACAAACCTCGTAATCCGGCATGCGGCAGCTCTGGGTTTGGATGTGGACATCGGCCTTGCCGAGAAGACAAAACTGCTCTTGGGTAAAACAAGGCATGTGGTAACGCACATTCCATCAATGCCATGGCAAGAAGCGCCAGCCTTCTATCAATCATTGGATGATAAATCGCTGCCGCAGCTGGCGTTGCGATTGCTCATGCTGACAGGTCTTCGCAGCCATCCGGTGCGGTATGCCCATCTCGAAGAGATCGATGGAGATATCTGGACGATCCCCGGAGAGAAAATGAAGGGCCGCAAGGGCAAAACCGCAGACTTCCGAGTACCCCTTACACCCGAAGCCCTTCACGTCATCGAACTTGCCAGTCAGCAGCAGCGGGATGGCCACATATTCCCTGGTGTAAAGCGCGGGGTCATATCCGATGCCTCAATGGCGCGGCTCATGGAACGGAGAGGGCTAGAAGCAAGGCCACATGGCTTTCGCTCAACGCTGCGTGTGTGGCTGACAGAAAGCCAGCAGGCAAGCCGCGAAGTGGCTGAGACAATCATCGCGCATCAAACTGGATCGCTCACGGAGCGGGCCTACAACCGCACAGACTTCCTCGAGCAAAGAAGAGAGCTGATGGAAGCGTGGGAGAGGTATCTAAAATCAGCAGACTAGAAACCGGTCAGTCGTTGGGCCACCACCGGCGTGGGCCAGAAATATGGCAGCGGCTGCGACCTCGAGGTCAAAGCCAGGTGGATGAGAGCAAGTGTCAGCAACGACTAGCCGCTCCTAATCCGGCAGACCCTTCACTGGGATGTGATGTTTTTTCAAAACAAATGCCAGAGCAAGTGCCCCGGCCAGGCTGCCGATGAATTCAGAAATGTAGGGAATATGCACCCCTAACTGTCTCAGTATTGTGTTTACGGCTATGGCGGCAATTCCGCCGATTATCATGGCCGCGAGGATGATCGGCACCCATGCAAGAACAAGATGGCGTGTGCCCTTAAGCTCCAAACCACCCTCGTGCCACAATGTAAGAGATGTAAGCAAGGACGATCAGAAGAAACACAGCGCCGAAACGATTTGGCTTTTTTGATCTGTTTGGCCTGCCAGTTGACAGCGCATTCGTAGCAAGCGTATTGCGAAATAGATCCTTGTCCATGTCTCCCTGCCTTTTGATAACCCAGGCTAGTGGCGAACTGGGGTAACCGAGAGGTTACATTAGAATGCACTCCAAGCGAGCACTGCCGTATTACAGTTTCAATGATAGGCGAAACTCATTTCTATGCAAACATTCCTGGTTCAGGGTCGTTGAACCGGGTTACTTGGGCAGGTTTCGGGATCTGGATCGAATTAGTTCGAGGGGTGGGGGCGTAGGTTTGGGGTGGTCGTGCCTCGGACCTCAGGCGGGTGATGGATGGGTGGGGGCAGTGGAAAGTGATTTTGTTGCGGCATACCGCTGGCTTCAAATTCTGCCCCTGCAACCAATACCTAGAAAAATAAGCACACCCCTATCCGTCTGGATGGCGGTCCTTTGTGTCTGGTTTCTTGTTATGCCTTTGACCAAGCAAGTGTTGGTTGAACATACTGCCCAGACACTTCCAATGAACATTTTGGTCGTCATGATCGTCTCCGGTTCTGTTCTTTAATGAAGAGCTCGTACCTCACTTCCGCGTTTTGCCCTATCAAGATGCCCGTCTCATTTGCCGGTCTCACGTGAATCTGGGGCTTTTCGAGGGGACGGGACAGGGGAACTGTCGTTACTTGCAAAACCCGATACAGCTGATGCAACCTCTACAAAGTTTTTCAAAGAAGGGTGTGCAATGTGTGTTTCTGATTGTTCCCGGCGTCACCTGGTGAAGATGGCCGGCGCCGCTGCC
>JBMHCH010000171.1:0-8715 GCA_049890015.1 Puniceispirillaceae bacterium (SeqCode) | reverse complement strand
CGCCGACCCGGTAGGGACGTTTGACCGCCAGATCGTCACTGATCGTGACCCGGTTGCCGAAGGCCGGCGTGACCGTGATCGTGGAATGCGCGCCCCCGTTGGCAGAGGTGATGGCCGTGATCTGGTGATCGGCTGCATACTCGCCGCTGCCGGCGACAAGCACATCGCCGATCCGCAGCTTGGCGAAGGCGATCTTCAGCTCGACGGTGGTACTCCTTGCGTTCACCGGCGACTGCACGCGCACTGTCGCGATCTCGGCCATGCTGCGGGGCAGCAGATCGCTGCTGAACCAGTCAATTCCGAATTTCCGGCCGATCTCGCCCTCCATCGGCACGCCGGTGCTTCCCGACCGGTGCGCGTCATGGAACTGCGGCAGTCCGAGGGCGTTCGCCTCCATCTCATAGTCGATCACCGCGAAGCGACCGCTTTTCGGCGCGGCCGCCAGGTTCAGAAGCTTTCGCGCCGTCACCGCGGCATTTGCCCCGTGCCAGACCTCGGACGGGCTGTCGACATTCTGGAAGGGCACTTCGCCGGGGCTGCCGATCACCGTTGTAACTGTCTCGATCCGCTTCAGGATCGTCTCGTTGACGGCGTTCGCCAGAGCGGTGATCGCCTCGCTCATCTGCAGCGGGATGAAGCCGGACTCGGCCTCGATCTGGAGCATCTCCTGATCCGTCAGGAAGAAGCTTGCGCTTTTCCAGTTGTCGAGCGGCACATTCACCACCTGCATCGCGGTGGCCGGGGCCTGGCGCGGCTGCGCCCCCGGGGCGACATCGGCCGCGGTGACGGGCCGGCTCAGCGGCACGCGGATGGAATCGCCGTGCCGTGCGGCCTCGGCGGACAGGCTGCTGTTGACCAGGCGCGGCAGAATCGCCTGCTCGCGAAACCGCATCAGGCCGCGCGCCACGATGCGCGGCATCAGATCAGTCAGGGTGTTGGAAGACATGGTGGGATCCTTCTGGGTTGTGGGGGAGGAAGGCTGTCAGCCGTCAAGCCGCACAGTGCCTGCGGCGAGCCCGGCCAGATTCGCGTTGATTGCGGCGGAATCCTGCGCGCCGATGGCTGTCTGCGGCGCGTCTGACCGGCCGGCGCCAGTGCCGGCTCCGGCCCTTTTTTCCCGGGGCTGGCGCAGTTCGGCTGGCGGCGTTTCGGGCTGTTCGCCTGCCTCATCCAGCGGCGGATCCGCCGGCGGCACTTCGGATGCCGCGTCTGCGGCAGTGTCCGTCGGCGCGCCGTCGGCAGCGTCAGCGATATCGGTTTCGGGGTCGGTCCTGTTCATCTTAGGGTCCTCTCGGGTCAGGAAGTGGCGATAGGAGGCGGCGCGCCCGTCGGAGCGCCGAGAATGCCGCGCCGCGCGATCTCGGCGAGAAAGGCTTCGCTGCTGATTTCTCCGGCAAGACGGGCGCGAAGCAGCAGGTCGGCCTCGCTCGCCTGCTCGTCGCGCACCGGGAACTGGCGGCTGATGACGATGCGGCCTGCGGCCTCGCGATCCAGTCCGAGAAAGCCGGCCGCCATGCGAAAGGCGCTGGCAAGCCCGTCCTCGAGCGTCTGCACGATGCTGTTCAGCGCCGCATGCGTCTGTGCGGCGTCGATCGCGCGGCCGGTGGCCGTGGTCTCGCCGCCGGGCCGGCGGCGGATCATGTCGAGCCCAAGAACCGCCATCCTGTCCTCGAGGTCGACAAGGTCCTGCCGGCCCGCGGCGATGGCCGCGCCGGAATGTTCGACAAAGCGCAGATCGGCCGCCGGATCATCAGCCATGATCAGCCTGTTCGGACCAATCTCGATCTCGCCATCCGCCACCTGCAGGGCGCGCCCGAACAGGATCGGAACCCGTGCCACATGAAGAATATGCCGCTGGTCGCTTGCCGACTGCCAATGCGCAAGATTCAGCCAGGCCAGGTCGACAAGCGGTGGCCGCGCCCGCATGAAGCCAAGCGGCGCCGCGTTCAGCGTGACAAGAGGCACCTGTCCGAAATCGTGCCGCGCCTCCTTCTGCCGGCGCCATCCGCTTCGCGTCGCCTGCCACAATGACCAGCCGGCGCGGTCGATATGGCGCACCGCCTCCACCGCCTCTTCACCGAAGCGGCCCCGGGGGCGCGCCTGCGTCTCACGGATCCGGATATCGACCAGCCCCTTTTCGTCACGGCGGGCTCCGATCAACTGCGCCGCCGGCAGCAGAACAAAATAGGGATCGCCGCCCCCCTGCGGCCGATCGACCAGAATATGCACCATGCCGTCGATCAGCAGCGATCGCAGCAGCAAGCCGGCGAAGCTGCCGAGCGGGGTGCCTTCGCCGTCAAGCGAGTCCGCCATCGCCATCAGCGGCGACGCGGCGTCCGCCAGCGCGACCGGTCGCGAGAATGGCCGGCCCGAAAGCGCCTGAACCGTCCGCGACAGGCCGTTGAACAGCACTGAACGGCCAAGTCTGGCGCGCCAGGCTGTCCAGCTTTCACTGTTTTCGCGCGGCAGCCATCTCTGGCCGGCGCGGCGCATCGAACTTGTGCCGCCCATCAGGTCGGCAAGAAGGTCGAGCTCAGGCGCCATCGCCCGGTGCGCAAGTCCCGGGGCGGCAATCGAATCATCAATCATGGTCAGGTCCCTTGTTGGTCCGGCGCCCGCCGCCGTCACTCACAGCTCCCATTCCCGGCTGCCGGTCTCCAGCCCGCCGAGAAGGGCGTTCACCACCCAGACAAGCGCGTCCAGCCGATCCGGAGACGGCATCTGCCGCTGTCCCGGAACGCAGCCGCACATCTGGTCCTCCAGACTGGGAAACTCCGCCGCGTGGCGGACCTCGCCGCGGTCATAGGCGGCCGCCACAGGCTCCGCCCGCTGGCTCTTTGCCCGCATGGCGCGAACGCCGCGCACCGGAAGCGGCGTTCCCGCCTGCGCCAGAAGGCTCCTCACCAGGGCGCCGCCCTGATTGATTTCGGCAATCACCGCCTCCGCCCGCCAGCGCCGGACAGCCCGGTGCACCCGCGCTGCCCAGGCCGCCGGGGCCAATGCCGCGCTGGCGTCCTCGAGAATCCAGATCACCCCGCCATCGTCACGCCCGGCGACAACGATTCCCGTCTCGCCCGGGCCGCCGACCGCCGGATCGACACCCACAAGCACCCGCCGCAGCGCCGACCTTGGCGGCGGCGCGGCGCGGCAATCCTCGATGGCCTTGCGGGTCCACAACGCGCCCGGCAGAGCGTCGATCATCTCGCCGAGAAGCTCCTGACGTCCCAGCGCCCCCTTGCCGTAGCGCGCCGTCATCGCGGTGATGAAACCAGGGGCAAGGTTGGCCTCGTTTTCGGCCGAGGCGCCGCGTGCCACCACGGTGTCGGCCGCGTCGGCAAGCTCGCGAAGCCAGCGTCGCGGGCGCGGCGTTGTCGTCGCCAGGCATCGTGGCCTGTCGCCGGCGCGAAGCGCCAGCATCAGATTGTCCCAGGCCGCCTCATAGGGCCATTTGCCGATCTCATCCGCCCAGGCATGGTCGAATTCAGGCCCCCGGAGCTGTTCCGGATCGGCTGCCGAGTAGCATCGCGCCACCATCCCTGACGGCCAGTCCAGCCGGCGCAGCGAACGATGCCAGACCGGCCGGTCGGCAGATGGCGTGACGGCAAGAAGACCCGCCGGACCCTCGATCATCACCTGGCGAACATCCTCGGCCGTGTCACCGACAAGCGCCACTGACCGGCCCGTCCGGGTGTCCGCAAGGCCGCGAACCCATTCTGCCCCGGCCCGCGTCTTGCCGAAGCCGCGCCCCGCCATCAGCAGCCAGACTCGCCAGTCCCCTGGCGGCGGCAACTGGCTCGGGCGCGCCCATAAAGGCCAGGCATGGACAAGCCGTTCCGCCTCGCCCGGCGCGAGGGAGGCGATCAGGCTCTCAATCTGATCCGATGTCGCGGAGGCGAGAAATGCCTGCCAGTCGGCGGCGAAGCTCCTCCACATAGTGCTCGTCATTCATCATGTCTTTCTGCGGCGGCACGCTGTCGAACCGCTCCGGCCTGCGGGCCTTCAGCAGGAACATCAGCAGCCTGTCCGAATAGCGCGTGACCCGGCCGACAACGTCGCCCTTGAAGAACCGGTCCTCTCCGATCCCCTCGACGGCGCGGCGAAAGGCTTCCATTTCCAGCCGGTCGGCGGCCTCTTCCAGCGCGTCGCTCCAGGCGGCGGCGAAACCGGGATCGCGGTGGCGGCACTCATAGCAGCGTGACCGGCAGATTTTTGCGGCGCGCGCCGCCTCGCTGACATTTCCGGTCATCCGCAACCCCTTCAGAAACACGGCCTGCCAGTCCCGCCGTCTCCCGCCGGGATCACCAGCTTGGGGGAAGGACGGCATGACGGATCGGCATGATCTTGTGGTGGTGGAAGGGAACACGCCGCAGCGTACAATAGGAAATATCCTATTTTGTTCCATATGTCAAGATGAATCTTCACCCTCGGCGCGCGCCAGTGCCAGAAGGGCGAGCTTGTAGTCCCGGTACAGCGTTGTGCGGCTTCGCCGCTGACGTCGGCACAGATCCGCCCAGCGGACACCGCAGGCCCGCGCCCATAGAAGCTGGCGATGCCGCGGCGTCAGCCGCCACATCAGCATCGCAACGCGGTCCAGATCATCGATCGCCTCCGGACCCGGCCTTGCCGCTGACGACCGGCGCGTGCCATCGATCACAAAGCGGCTTCTTCTGATCATGTCCGGCCAGGCGCTTCGCACCCCGGCAGGACCCGCGCCGGCGTCGCGGGGTAGCGCCTGCAATGTCGCCACAGCACGTTCCAGCCTCGCGACCAGACTGTCGATATCACCATGAAGCCGTTCCTTGCCTGCGACCAACGGTATCTTCCGGATGGTGTCTGGCGGCATGTTTCTCTCCCTTGCCTTTTGATAGGAATTTTCCTACCATACCAGATAGCATGATCATGTAACCAGATGCCATTATCCGAAAGGACAGGTGTCGCAGGAGCGTTCGAGATGAGACTGGATCCGGCCCCGACCGGCAGAAACAGCCAGAATCAGCGGCAGGCCGATGCGCCGCGCCGCGCTGTCGCCGCAGCCCTGGCGAAGATGGGCCTCACCCTGAAGGAGGCGTCGCGCGCGCTTGGCCGCAATGATGCCTATCTCCATCAATATCTCTATCGCGGCTCGCCCCGCCGCCTTTCGGAGGAGGTCCGGCTGCGTCTTGCCGACCTGACCGGCGAGACGGCGGACAGCTTTCTTGATCCGGCGCTTCGCCATCTCCAGGGAGCGGCAGCGCCGGTGCGCCTTCTGGTGCCGATGCTGGATGTCAGCGCTGCCGCCGGCGGAGGGCGTCAGGAAAGTGACCCGCCGCCGGACGGGTCCGCGCTTGCCTTTCCGCCGATGCTTCTGCGGCGTATCACCTCGGCGCCGACCAGCGGCCTGCGGCTGATTTCGATCAGCGGTGATTCGATGGTCCCGACGCTCGAGGATGGCGACATGGTGATGATCGATACCGCGCGCACCATGCCCTCGCCGCCCGGCATTTTCGTTCTTGATGACGGCGTTGGTCTCGTGGCAAAGCGTGTTGATGCCGTTCCGAACAGTTTCCCGCAGCAGCTCAGGCTGTCATCCGACAACCCCGCCTACAGCAATTACCAGCGCCGCATCGACGAGGTCCGGATCCTCGGCCGCGTCGTCTGGTTTGCCCGCAGCCTGTGACCGGAAGCAGATGATGAAGGTATCTTGCCCATGAATCGCCGCAGACCCGATTCCCGCAGACCCGATTCCCGCAGACCCGCTTCCGGGCGTGCGCACGGCCGGAACTCCCGTCAGCAGGCCCGCGACCGGGCCATCCGTCTTGCGCGCAACGCGGCGCCTGTGGAACTCGACATCACCCATGTCGGCGGGCGCGGTGATGGCGTTGGCCGGGCTGAGTACCGTCATAACCACATCACCGCTGAACATCATGTCTTCGTTCCCGCCACATTGCCGGGCGAGCGTGTTCTGGCACAGCCGGTCAGCATCACCGGCCAGGGCATCCGTTCGGTGCCACGCGAAATTCTGAAGGCGTCCTCCGACCGCCGCGACCCGGATTGCAACGCGTTTCCCGCCTGCGGCGGATGCAGCTTCCAGCATTGGCGGGACGAGCCGGTCACCGCCTGGAAGGAGCAGCTTGTGGCAGGCTTTCTGGGACGGGCTGGCGTTGCCCTTCCTGATTTCACCCCGCCGCATGTCTCACCGCGTCATGGCCGGCGCCGCGCCACATTCCACCTCAAGCGCCTGGCCGGGGGAATCGCCGCCGGGTTTCTTGAGCGCGGCTCTGACCGGATCATTACGCCGCAGCAATGCAGCATCCTGACACCGGAACTGACAACATTGCTGACCGGGCTTGCCGAGATAGCCGAAGACCGCTTTCCCGTCGGGATGACTGTGGATGCCCAGGCCAATCTTCTCGATAACGGCATCTGTCTTCTGCTGCGCGGGCCGCTTGGCTGGCATGACGGCATTCTGGAAATCCTCGCTGGCTGGGCGGCAAGCGCGGGGCTTGCCCGCCTTTCGGTGGCCGAGGATGACGGCGCGCCCCTGACGCTTCTTGCGCCGGCGCCGCCACTGCTCCGGTTCGGCAGGATTGCCATCACCCCGCCGCCCGGCGCCTTTCTCCAGGCAACCCGCGATGCCGAGGCCACGCTTCAATCCGCCGTGGCGGGCATCTGCGCCGGCGCGAACCGCATCATCGATCTGTTCGCCGGATGCGGCACGCTCAGCCTGCCGCTCCTTCCCGACCTGTCATATCTTCTTGCCGCGGAATCGGACAGGGCTGCTCTTTCCGCCCTGAAAGCAGGCGTCGATGCTGCCGGTCTCGGCGCGCAGCTTGAATGCGTCGAGGTTGACCTGATGCGCGCGCCTCTTGGCGCCGACAGGCTCGACCTTGCCGATGCCGTGATCGTCGATCCGCCGCGCGCCGGGGCCGCCGCGCAGTGCGGGCTTCTGGCGGCAAGCAGCGTGCCGGTTGTCGCCATGGTATCCTGCAATCCGGCAAGCTTCGCCCGTGACGCGGCCATGCTGTGTGACGCGGGCTACCGCCTTGACAGTCTTCGCGTCATCGATCAGTTCCGCTTCACCCCTCATGTGGAGATCGTCGCCGGGTTCCGGCGCCACGGGAAGCCCGCCGGATAACGCCACTCGAATGACAGGAGACTGAGGTGAAGAAACGGTCGATCAGCATCCGCGGACACCGGACAAGCCTGTCGATGGAGGACGCGTTCTGGGATGAACTGGCGCGCGCCGCGCGGGAACGCGGCCTGTCAGTTGCCGGTCTGGTGACCGAAATCGACCGCACACGCCGGGGCGGGCTCTCCTCCGCGGTCCGCCTGTTTATCCTTGAAGACCTCAAGCAAAAGGCCGCCGCTTGCAGGACAAATGCTTCCCCCCTAGATTGATAGCGTAGCGACGCGGGTCAGGGCGACCTGCGCTGCCAGGAGCCTGTGATGAAGATTGCCATTCTCGAGACAGGGCGGATCAATGAGGCGATCGCCTCGCGGTTCGACCGCTACCCGGACATGTTCCGGACGATGTTTTCACGCGCTGGCGCGGATGATTTCGAGCTGGTGACCGTTGCTGTCGTGGATGGGGACATGCCGCGGAGCGTCGATGACTATGACGGCTATCTGGTCACCGGCTCGGCGGCCGGCGTCTATGATGATTTCGACTGGATCGAGCCCCTGATGGCGTTCCTTCGCGACGCGCATGCCGCTTCCAAGCCTCTTGTCGGCATCTGCTTCGGACATCAGGTGATCGCACACGCTCTCGGCGGCCGCACCGAGAAATGGCATGATGGGTGGGGCCTTGGCGTCTATGATGTCGCGCTGTCACAGGCTCCGGCATGGATGCCGGAAGACGACAGCACGCGTCTGATCCATATCCACCAGGATCAGGTGGTGAAGCTCCCGGATGGCGCCAGGCTGATCGGCAGCACGGATTTCTGCGTCAACGCGATGTTCCATATCGGCGACACTGTTTTCTGCATGCAGGGTCACCCCGAATTCACGCCTGACTATACCTCCGCCCTGATGGAGACGCGGGCCGAGGTGATGGGCAAGGATCGCGTCGCGCGCGCGGATACCTCCCTCGTTGACGGCCATGACGGGATTGTCATCGCCGGCTGGATTGCGCGGTTCTTCCGCCAGCATGACAATGCCCGCGCCGCCGCCTGATTTCGGGCTGTCTGCCATCCCCCCATATAACGGATACATGCCATGACGCTCGTGATTGGTCTTGATACAGGCGGCACCTACACCGATGCCGCTCTCCTCGACACTGCAACCGGCACGGTCCGCGCCACTGGAAAATCGCTGACGACCCGCGATGATCTGTCTGTCGGTGTTGGCGGCGCGATCCGCCGCGTCCTTGAAAATTTCGATGGAAACACGGCTGACATCGGCCTTGTCTCGCTATCCACGACCCTGGCGACGAATGCCGTTGTCGAGGGTGTGGGCGGGCGTGTCTGCCTGTTGATGATCGGTTTCGACGAAACAGCCTTGCAGCGTGCCGACCTGGCGCGCGCGCTTGGCCAGGACCCGGCGTTCTTCATCTCAGGCGGCCACGGCGCCGACGGCGCGCCACAGGCGCGGCTTGACGAGCCCGCTATCCGCGAGGCCGTTCTCTCCTGCGAGGGCGAGGTATCCGCCTTCGCCATTGCCGGCCATTTCGCCACCCGCAACCCGGCCCATGAAAGCCGCGCGCGCGATCTTGTCCGCGAGTTGTCCTCTGCGCCGGTG
>JBMHCH010000170.1:0-3327 GCA_049890015.1 Puniceispirillaceae bacterium (SeqCode) | reverse complement strand
AGCGCCTGCCCCAGATCGGTCTTCAGATCCTCCACATCCTCAAGCCCGATCGACAGTCTGATGCTGCCCTCGGCGATGCCCATGGTGGCGCGCTCCGCAGCGCTGACGCTGCTGTGGGTGGTGGATGCGGGATGGCAGGCAAGCGACTTGGCGTCGCCGAGATTGTTGGAAATATCGATCAGACGAAGCGCGTTCAGCGCTGTGAAGGCGGCAGCCTTGCCACCTTCCAATGTGCAGCTGAGCAGTGTTCCGCCATTCGTCATCTGGCGCTTTGCCAGCGCATGCTGCGGATGGCTGGCAAGCCCCGGATAGCGCACCTCTGCCACGCCGGGCATTGTTTCCAGCCAGGCGGCAAGCGTTGCCGCTGTCTGTGCCTGACGGTCAACCCTGAGGGCAATAGTCTCGAGTGATTTCATCAGAACCCAGGCGTTGAACGGGCTGATCGACGGGCCGGTCTGACGATAGAATTTCAGCATCCGGTCCTTGATGAACGCTTCATCGGCCAGCACCGCGCCGCCAAGCACCCGCCCCTGCCCGTCAATATGCTTGGTGGCGGAATAGATCACGATGTCGGCGCCAAGCTCCAGCGGCTTTTGCGCGATCGGGGTGGCGAAAACATTGTCGATGATAACCTTCGCCCCGGCCTTGTGCGCCATGTCGGCCACCGCCGCGATATCCACAAGATCAAGCATCGGGTTCGAAGGTGACTCGAAGAACACCACCTTTGCCGGCGTCGCCAGCGCGGCCCGCCACTCGTCCAGGTCAGCTCCGTCCACAAACTCTGTCGTCACGCCCCAGCGCGGCAGAATGTCGTTGAGAATGGCAAAACAGGCCCCGAAAAGCGCGCGGCTCGCAACCACCCGGTCGCCCTTGTCGAGCTGGCAGGCCAGCGCGGCGAAGACACCGGCCATGCCGGTGCCGGTCGCCAGACAGGCTTCAGCGCCTTCCAGAGCGGCCAGACGGTCCTGGAACATCGTGACCGTGGGATTGCCGTACCGCGAATAGACGAACCGGTCGGCCTCGCCGGCAAAGGCGGCGGCGGCCTCCTCGGCACTCTCATAGACATATCCCGACGTCAGATAGAGCGCCTCGCTCGTTTCCTGGAAGGACGAGCGGGTCAGGCCGGCACGCACGAGCTTTGTGTCGCGGCGATAGTCGTCAGTCATTCGCCAAACCTCCCTCGGGCACACCTTGCCCCGGCATATGGTCCGGCAGAATGACGGCCTGGCCACAGATCCGCTGGCCGTCGCTGACGACCATCACGGGATCGCCATACAGAAGATATCCCTCTGCAAGCGCGTCGCTGACACGCTGGCAAAAGCTGGCGTCATCCGGCCCGGTCAGGAACCGGTATGATTTTCTCTCGGTCATGTCGATTGTCTTTGGTCTGGCCGGGCCCGTCAGGCAGGCTGGCAAATGGCTTCGTCAGGGCATGTATAGCAGCCATCGGATCGCTTCGACAAGAAAACCCACTATCTTCTGGACTTGGCGTATCGGGAAGCGATATCAGGACAGGCAGTCGGCCATGGGCGATACAATGACCATTCCTGATTGGACAAAGTGCATGAGAGACTGGATTTACAAACTGCCGATTCTGGCCTTTTTTCTGATAGGGACACCTGTGATGGCTGCCGACCTGCAAATTGAAACTCTGACTGCCGGTGACGGCGCTGTCGCCGAAGCCGGCATGCGTGCCAGCGTGCATTACGAGGGACGCCTTGAAGATGGCGAGGTGTTCGACGCCTCGCGGCCGCGCGGCCAGGCCTTCAGCTTCACCATCGGCGCCGGCCAGGTGATCCGGGGCTGGGAACAGGGCGTCGAGGGCATGAAGGTCGGCGAACTGCGCCGCCTGACCATCCCGCCCGAGCTGGGCTACGGCGAGGCGGGGGCTGGCGGTGTGATCCCGCCCAATGCGACCCTGGTCTTCGAGATCGAGCTTCTTGAGGTCAGCATGCCTGTGACCCTCGGCGAGGCGACTTCCGAAGACATCCTCAAGGCCCAGCAGGAGGGAGTCGTGATCATCGATATCCGGCGGGAAGAGGAATGGCGGGAGACAGGCATCATCCCCGGGGCGCAGACTGTCACCGCCTTTGAGGAAAGCGGGCGTGTCCACCCCGAATTTCTCGATAATTTCCGGTCACTGGCGCCAACGCCGGACACGCCTGTCATGCTGTATTGCAGGACCGGCAACCGGACCGCCAGCCTGGGGAACGCGTTGATCGAACAGCTCGGCTTTTCGGATGTCGCGCATCTGAGCGACGGCATCACTGGCTGGATGGCACAAGGGCGCGAGACAACGCCTTACGAGGAGTGAGCCCGGCAATATGGATGCTGCATGATACTGGTGCCGGCATACGGTGAGTGAACCCATGGAAAGAGCCAGCAGATATATCTCGATGATCATTTGGTCGGCTGTCTTCCTGTCGACCCTGCGGGTCGTTGTCTGGTTCTTCGAACAGCGCGCGCATGACAAGGAATACTGGCTGATCTTCGCGCATGTGATCCCCTTCCTTCTGGTGATCTTCACCAGCGCTTTCATCCTTCTCTTCGTCAAGACGCTGGTCTTCAGAAAGCTTGCCCGCACAAGGGTCGACGAAGAGACAGCATCGCGATAGACAAAGATGGCCGCCTGCCGTCAGACAAGCGCTCCGCCAACAACCACCGCCTGAGCGTTGAGGTCTTGGTCGAGGCAGGTGAGGCTGGCGCGTCGGCCTGTCAGGATAGAGCCCAGCTGATCGTCAAGACCCAGAATGCCGGCGGGAACCCCGCTTGCCATGTGAAGCGCATCGGCGATGTCGAGGCCGGCCTTCTCGACCATGACCCGAACCGCCCTGTCCAGCCCCAGATGCGCGCCGGCAAGGCGTCCATCCTTCGAGTGGAGCCTTCCCTCGCTGAGGGTGATGCGCTCACCGCCAAGGTCAAATGCGGCGATATCGCTACCGAATGTCGGCATCGTATCCGACACCAGGAAAAGACGCCCCTTCATCAGATCATGCGCCAGCCGAAGATTGTCCGGGGCGACATGATGGCCATCTGCGATAATGCTGGCGGCAAGACGCGCATTGGAAAAAGCGGCCCCGACCACGCCCGGGTCTCGTGCCGTCACCTGGGAACAGGCATTGAACAGATGCGTCACGCCGCGCAGGCCATGGTGGACCGCATCGCCGACAATATCGGCGCCAGCGTTGCTGTGGCCTGCAAACAGGATCAGACCCGCCGCCGCCCGCCAGTCGCTCAGGCTGGCGGGCACCAGTTACGGCGCCAGCGTGCCGAGGCTGCCCCCGCGCTTCTCCACAAATAAAGGCATGTTCGCCACCGGCATAGGGC
>JBMHCH010000169.1:0-5583 GCA_049890015.1 Puniceispirillaceae bacterium (SeqCode) | reverse complement strand
GGCTGTTTGTGGACACGCATGTTGCCTATCTCGAAGCCATCATGGCTAGTGGCACCCCGGGCCACAGTTACCTTATAGGAGGTGATATGGAACTGACCAACCTCGATCTGGTCAGGCATATTCATAGCCTGTTTAATACAAGATGCCCCGATCAGGCGAAGGAGTTCGAGGAGGTCTTTGAATTCGTCACTGACCGGAAAGGGCATGACCGTCGATACGCCATCGACACCAGCCAGCTGAGATCACAGTTCCCGGACGTGGGTGGCCCCGGATTCGACACGGCACTCCGGCAAACGGTGGATTTCTATCTGGCGGATCGCGACTGACCGGTTTGGCACCGGTTTTGCAGCACCCCGGCAGCGCTGCCCGCTGACTGGGCCAGCCAGCGAAGAAGACAGGACCGCCATCATGCAGACCGATTATGCCGATCAGATCTCCTATCTGATTATCGATACGTCGCAATATGCGATGGCGCAGCACGCATTGAATGAATCGCAGCGTCTGTTTCCGCTGGCCAACCGGATTGTGTTCAGCGACAGGGCAGAGGGGTGGGATGCGACGACATTCATCCAGATTCCAAAGATCACCGGTATCGAGGAATATAACATGCTTCTTCTGGCCGAAGCCTGGAAACATGTCGAGACTGATTTTGTGCAGGTGATCCAATGGGATGGTCATGTCATCAATCCGAATGCGTTCCGGCCACAATTCCTTGAAGTCGACTATATCGGCGCTGTCTGGCCGCATCACAAAAGGCGGCGCGTCGGCAATGGCGGCTTCAGCCTGCGGTCGAGCAAGCTTATGAAGGCGGTGGACAGGCTGCTCGCAGATGTTCCTGACTGGCGGACGGTTCCCGAGGACGAACTGACTTGCCGCATTCTCGGAGAGCGCCTTGAAAGTGAGCATGGCATCACATTCGCCAAGAGCATGCTGGCACAGAAATATTCGGTCGAATGGAACTTCGAGGACAATGCTGTGCCCTTCGGCTTTCACGGACTGGCGCTGCTGATTGCCACGCACAAGCATGACATCGCAGGCCTTCTTGACCAGCTCACCGCCATCAGAGGGTGGCAGCTCCGCGTGATGAGCCAGTTGATCTCGTCACTTGGCGAGCAGGAAATCACCGCATTTTACGCCTATCTCCAGAAACATGATCTGTTCGAGGATTTCGCCGCGAACATCGATCTCAAGGTGAATATGGCAGGCTAGACGAACCGTCAGGCACGCTCGAGATCGGCGATGCGCGTCTGCAGCGATAGATAGAGCTGGAACAGGTCTGCCTCGGTCACCACGCCACACAGCGTTCCGGTCTCACGATCGACTACCGGAATGCTTTCACCGACAAAGCCGCTCGCCACCTCCATGGCCTGCTGCAGCGACGCGTCATGCTTGATCGAAAGCGGCCTGGCATCCGCGGCGCCCTTCAGCGTCGCACCCGCGCGAAGCGAGACCAGACGCTGCAGCGTGACCTTGCCGACGAGCCTGTTGCCGTTACCGACAAGATAACCCTCCGACTGATTGGCAGCGACCAGCTTCTTGATGGCGGCCTTTGGTGTTTGCGTACTGTCAATCCGCGCGAAATCATCGCTGACAATGCCAAGAACAGGCGTTTCCATCATTTCGATATGACCACGCCCCTGCGCGACATCGATGCCGCGATCCAGAAGCTGGCGGTCAAAGAACGAATGTCCGAACATAAGATGACTGATCATGCTGCAGGTGACAACGCTGAGCATGGCCGCAAGTGCCAGCTCGTAGTTCATGGTCATTTCAAGAATGATCATCACACCTGCGACAGGCGCGCCAATCACCGCGCTTGCCACCGCCGCCATGCCACAGATCGCAAGCGCCGGGACCGCTGAGACACCAACGATGCCAGCCGCAATCCGGCCGCCAATGGCCCCGGCCGCGGCGCCCACGAACAGGGCCGGCGAAAACACGCCGCCAAACAGGCCGAAGCCGATGCAAAGCGCGGTCAGGAGCATTTTTCCGGCAAGCAGGACCAGAAGATATCCATCCGCAAAGCCACCTTCGAGAATGACGCGCAACGGGCCACTGCCAAGACCAAGAATTTCGGGAACGAAGATACCCACAATGCCGGTGATGCCGGCTGCCAGAAACACGAGACGCGCCGGTGACCAGCCGCTGGTCGCGGCAAAACGCAGACTGCTGCGAACGCAGATCATGAACATGACGGCGACGAGACCAAAGGCCGGCCCCAGCACCAGCGCCACCGGCAGCACCACGCCAAGGTCAAAAGCCATGGCGGCGAAATTCAGCAGCGGGGATGACCCGAAAATCTGCTGCGAGAACCAGGAAGAGCTGATACTGGCGACAGCAATCGGCGCAATCGCGCGCATCGAGAAATGCCGCAGAATGGCCTCATGCGCGAACACCACGCCGGCAATCGGCGCGTTGAAACCGGCGGCGATGGCCCCGGCAACGCCGCATCCGATGAACACATCGGTTGTCAGCATGCCACCGGTCAATCTGCGCAACGCGCTTCCCATGGTTGCGCCAAAATGGACAAGAGGCCCGTACTGGCCCACAGACGCCCCGCCGCCTGCCGATATCAGCGCCGCGACCGTAGACCCGAAACCCGACCGGATATCAAGTTCGTTGTCAGTGCGGTGAGCGGCGAAAATACTGTCGGCAGGCCCGTGCCAGCGCGTGATGCCAAACAGCCTGCGAACCTGCAGGATCAGAAAGGCGGCCACCAGCAGGCAGATCAGCGGCATCATCGATGTGAAACCCGGATCAAGACCAAGCCATACCACAAGATGCGTTTCCCGAAGTGCGGTCAGCCAGAGAACACCGGACACGAACCCGTTCGAGACAAGCGACATCACCAGCCCGAAGCCAAGCCCAACCACCATGCCGACGACAAGCTGGGCCAGTTTCTTGCGACTCGTATCGCCGCCGATTTCAGCCTGATCTGCCAAACCCCCTGGCCGCCTCCGACTGTTGAGACAGTGCATCAGCGTGCCGCGGGACCGGTATTGTCACAGAAGCGCGACACTACATGCGCTGATGTTCAATCAGAATATGCTAATATTTAATCATCCAAAGCGCATGTTTTTTCTGTTCGCGGCATAAATCTTGCAGCGTGACGTCGTTAGCTATGCCACCGGCGCCGGTCTGACCCGGGCCAAAACACTGACGAACGTGAACCCATGTCTTCTGACTATCTCAAGGCGCTAAACATCGGATCGGGCCTGGACACCACCCAGATTGTCGATGCCATTGTGAATGCGCGCCGGGTGCCGCGCGAGAAGATCATCAACGGCAACATCACCGAGCGCGAAACAAAGACCTCTGGCTTTTCCGAGATCAAGAGCGCGCTGTCCACGTTCCAGACCAACATGGCATTGTACAGCGGCATCAACGGCATCAGGGTCGGCAGCAACGGCACAGCGGTGACAGCTTCGATCACCAACCCGGACAACGCCGGCGCCTTTTCACATGATATCGCCGTGACCGGCCTTGCCACAGCGCAGGTTCTGGCCTTTCCCGACTTCACCTCGGCGGACCAGTCTGTCGGCACCGGCACTCTGAGCTTTACGTTCGGCACCTGGACAGGCGGCAGCTTCACCAGCAACGGCACCACCAACAATGTCACCATATCCAGCGGCAACGGCACGCTTGAAGGCATAGCGGCCAGCATCAACGATGCCGCCATCGGCGTTACCGCGTCGGTCGTGAAGGAAAAGGATGACAGCTACTATCTGATGCTGAAATCCACCGAAGGCGCAGCCAACGCCATGCAGATCAGCGTGACCGAGGACAATGCCGGAGACAGTCTTGATCAGCTTGCCTACACCAGCTACAACGCCTCAAGGGAGCTTGTCGCAGCCGCCAATGCCGCCCTCACCATTGACGGGGTGGCGGTGACACGCACCAGCAACAGCGTGACCGACGTCATCGATGGCGTGACCCTGACGCTGAATTCCACCAGCAGCAGTGCCGAGACCATTTCAGCAAGCTTCGACACCACAACTGCGCTCACCGCGGCGCAGGGTTTTGTCGCCGAGCTCAACAGTCTTGTCATGCTGCTGAGGTCCAAGTCCGCACGCGGCACGGAAACCGTCGCGGCCGGTGATCTGGCAGGCGACCCGCTTGTCCGGTCGATGATCAACCAGATCACAGACCTGACCAATGAGGCCATTGTCGGCTTCGGGTCAAGCTCGGTCTATCTGGCGAATTACGGAATTATGACCAACCGTGATGGCAGTCTGAGCCTGAACAGCACAACCTTCACCGAGCAATATGAAGCCGATCCCGACTCCTTCAACGCCATCCTGAACAGCCGGGTCAGCGCGGATAGCTCGATGGTCTCCGGCACAGTTGCCGGTGACAGCTATGTGCCGGGAAATTACAGCTTTACGATCAGCGGCAACAACGCAACCATCGACGGCGGTGCGATGACCTTCGCGGACAGCCGCTATTCCATCGGCACGGGCAATGCGTCCGGGCTTACCCTCACCGTGGATGGCAGCGGCGCCAACACCACGGTGCGGCTGGGACGAAGCCTTCTGGAAAAGCTCGAGAGCTTTGCGTCAACCAACCTTGCTTTCGGCAATGATATCGACGAGCGGATCTCCGACTACAATGAGGATATCTCCGATTATACCAAAGCGCTGAGTGATTTCGGCAAACAGATGGACAATTTGCGCGACCAGTATGTCACACAATTCGCC
This sequence comes from Puniceispirillaceae bacterium (SeqCode), assembly GCA_049890015.1. GTDB lineage: Bacteria > Pseudomonadota > Alphaproteobacteria > Puniceispirillales > Puniceispirillaceae > UBA8309. The sequence continues at coordinate 886 of JBMHCH010000169.1, read as the reverse complement.
GCCATGGACGCAGCGGTGGCGAGTCTCAACAGGACAAAGGAGTCGCTGGACATGATGATGGATGGATGGCGCGGCTCAATGAACCGATAAGCCCTCTGGGAACCAATAAACCCTCTTGGCTGTGCCAACCTCTAGAGCGAGTCCAGAAGGCTTGTCTGCTTCCGGATCAGCTCGCCGAAACCGGTCAGGTTCTCGTCTTCCTCAAGCTTCCAGCCGGCCGGCGCCGCAATCTCCGGGTTGCCGCGGACATTGAAGGTATGAGTGCGGAACGCCTTGATCATCAACTGGCCGGAATATTCCTTCTGCTTTGCGGGATCCTCAATCGAGCCGAACATCGATTTCATTTTCCGCGGAACACCGACCTTTACAAAGTAGAGCCGGAAGAAACAGAATTCGTTGATAATGGACACGGCGCTCTCGCCGGCCTCGACCTCAGCCAGAAATTCCAGTATCAGCTGCGCGCTTTCAACAAGCTCCTCGGCGGTGATGTCGCTGTATTTCTCGCTCAGGCCTGTAGCGTATTTTGTCCCGAAAGCTTCAATGGGAAGCTCGGCACTCAGATACTCGGAGGCCACGCGCGCAGCCGAAATGTCGAAAATCCAGGACGGACAGTTCACTGTAAAAGCCTTTGGTTCACCAAACTTGGTTCTCAAATACCCCCAATTTTCAAAATTTTCAAGGAAATTGACATGACGACACTCGAAATTCCCTATGCAAATTCAGTGGATTAGATCAAAAAAGTTTTTTTCTAATATTTTTTGCCACGAGTCGTTAACCCCTGTGAACAGGCTCATTCAACAAATGTTGGGCCGCTCGGCAAACGAACCGCTTGAAGCGGTGCAACACAGGAGAAAGAAATGGCTCTTTCAGTAGCAACGAACATCGG
>JBMHCH010000168.1:0-3554 GCA_049890015.1 Puniceispirillaceae bacterium (SeqCode) | reverse complement strand
CCTCGATTGTTCTGGAACTTCACCGGAAACCTGTCCATGAACGCCGACTGTTCCAGCGCGCCGAAGATGTCTCGGCATTTTTCAAATGCGTCCTGTGAACTGTACTCGAAAACGACCGAAAGCCTGAATTGGTCCTTGTTCCAGACTTTCGAGACAACCTGCCGCCTGAGTCCGGCTTCGGCAAGCCGGCGGTAAACGTCTGGCGTCATTATCTCGTCACGCGACTTCAAATAGAGTTCCAGATCGTTTCCGGACGCAAAGTCGATGAGCATGCAATTCACATAAAGAGAAGACCGATCATCCATCACACATCTCCGCAAACACAACACAAGGACCAGGACAGGGTTCATGGCACGCGGCATGACGCCGATGTGAGAGCCGGCCTGCTGCTGCGGCACGTCACCGACAAGGCCTGAGCCTCTCCGGCATCGCCGGTATCATCTCCCTTGTTAGCATAGAATTTATTGTATTGTGTCCATTCACGGTTGATGCCGGCGCAGGCGAGCCATCGCGATACATGCATCAGCTTGGCGCCATTCCCCTTGATGCGCGGGGCGACAGCATCGCCATTCTCTTCGCAACCTCGCAGTGCCGCGGCAGGTGAGTCCTTGCAAAGGAAGACCTCCCTCAAGCGGGAAGGCCTCAAACGGGGGAGCGCAGACGCCGCGAAACACAGGAAAGCCAGGTTGAAAACGCAGGCAGCGGCGGGTCTGGCCCTGCAGGGCAAAGGTCACTATTCTGCTCGCATGGCGAAGAGCTGTGCCAGTCTGACCGCGTGAATGACATGAAGGTGATCTCATATGGCCGATCCTGCACCGTTTGACGAAGACATCACCCTGCGGCAGCTTGATGAGGACCCCTATCCGATCTATCAGCGGCTTCGCCGGGAGGCCCCCGTCCTTCGCGTCAAGGCGACCGGACGCACCATGCTGACCAAGGCCGAAGACACCAGATATGTGAAGGACAACCCGGCGCTGTTCAGCTCGGATGATCCGAACACGCCGATGAAACGGGCTTTCCAGGCCCATACTTTGATGCGCAAGGACGGCGAGGCGCATATGCGCGAGCGCATGGCGATGGCGCCCGCCTTCAGCCCCAAGGTCATCAGGACAGACTGGATCCCGCAATATGAGCGCATCGCCGAAGCCTATGTTGGCCGTCTGCCACGCGGTGAGATCGTCGATCTTTTTCCGGCCCTGTCGGGACCCTATGCGGCGCGCGGCCTCGGCATTCTCCTTGGCATCGAAGAGGCGAGCGACGATGACCTGCAGAGATGGTCGCAGACCCTTATAGATGCCGCGGGCAATTTTGGCTGGCGCGATGAACCTTTCGCGAAATCCGATGCCGCGAATGCGGAAATGAACCGCCTGTTCGACAGCCTTCAGCACCGTCACCTCGCAGAACCCAACAATTCCGCCCTGTCGGTCATGCTCAATGCAGATGATCCGATTGAAAAGACACAGATCTATTCCAACATCAAAATCGCCATCGGTGGCGGCATCAACGAGCCGCGCGACGCCCTGAACACCATTCTTTTCGGCCTCTTGACCAACCCTGATCAACTGGAGCAGGTGAAGCGGAATGACGACTGGGAACGCGCCTTTGAGGAAGGCATCCGCTGGGTCGCCCCGATCCAGGTCTCGTCGCGCCTGGTGACCGAGGATACGGAAATCCGCGGCTGCCACATCCCGAAAGGCGACACGGTGATGACCATCCAGGCCAGCGCCAACCGGGACGAGGATCGCTATGAGGATGGCGAGTCCTATCAGGTCTATCGGGACCGGCAGTCACATCAGGCTTTCGGCAATGGCCCGCATTTCTGCCAGGGAACGCATGTCGCGCGCCGCGCGGTTGCCCATGTGATGCTGCCGATGCTGTTCGACCGGTTTCCGGACATGACCATCCCCAGCCTCGACGATGTCATCTGGCGTGGCTTCGGTTTCCGCGGCCCAACGCAGATCCCGGTCAGGCTTCAATAGCAGGTGACGCAAAGGTGGAGGAAACAGTGAACCGGACCAGTCGATGAAAAGGGTGCTTTCACTGATCTGCGGCCTGCTCCTGATTGCCGGCTGGCCGCGGCTGGCGTTGCCTCACGGTGACGGGCATGAAGCAGTGCCCTCGCCTGACTGTATCCAGACCATTCTGGACAAGGATGCCGGCGTTCCGGCACCGGATTGTCTTGTCGAACTGGAATCCGTTCCGTCTCGCGAAGGCAGCAGCAAGGACGGGGCTCCCTACCCTGTCGCCGATCTGCGGACAGATCAGTACAGCATGGTGATCCATTACACCGGCGGTGGCTTTCCCGACGCGGCGCTGCCCAACTGGCCGCTTTCCATTGACCTGAACTTTGGCGGCAGCGGCTGGTTTTCCTATCTTCTTGTGCTGGTGCAGACACGCGACGGAAACATTGCGTCAGGTTTCGTCCGGCAGGCCGGGGACCGGTGCAATGACGGATATGCCAGATGGGACAGGTTTTCCGAAAATGGCAATGGCGTCTATATGCGCAGCGCAACGCCGTTCCGCCTGGTCAATCCGCTTGACGAGACAAACTGGCGGGCTGTCGAGAATGCCATGCTCTTCGAAGGCAAGGATGACGCGGCAAAGAGGCAGGAGATGCTGGCGATGGCGGAGCCGCCCCTGTACCGATTCTGGCTGCCCTATCAGGATCTGGAGAACTGCGCCGCATGCTGCGTCGGTGAAGTCGTGGTGATGCAGAACCTTGTTGGCACCGAGATCGATCCCGGCCGCGACTATGGCGTGCTTGGCGTGATCCTGCATCGGCGCGCCATCGCCGAACTGGCAACATCTCGGAAACCGGGCGACAGATGTCTTGCCGCCACCCTTGATGCCGCCACCGAACAGGGGCAGCCGTCAGGTCCGAATGACGAAAGCCTGTTCCTGTATCGTGACAGCTGGCTCAAAATCCGCGACGGGATGGCAGCCGCCTGCGGCGGCTAGGGCATCATAGGCAATCTGACAGCACGTCCGCCATCGTGGCGGCCGGTCAGCCGGGCCATGGAAGTGAGTATGTCTTCACATTGGTGAAGAATTTCATGGCTTCCAGCACGCCTTCCTTCACCCCGTTTCCGGAATCCTTGATCCCGCCAAAGGGCGACATCTCGGTGCGGTATCCGGGCTGCTCCCAGATATTCACCGTGCCGACATCCAATCCGTCGATGAAGCTGATCGCGCGGTGCAGGTCGTTGGTGCACACGCCGGATGACAGCCCGAAAGCGGTGCTGTTGGCGATGGCCATCACGGCATCATCATCATCGGGAACACGAACAATCGGGATGACCGGCCCGAAGGTTTCCTCCATGACCAGCTCGCTGTCATGCGGCACGCGGTCGATGACAATGGGCGGCAGCAAGGCGCCGTCGCGCCCGGGGTGATACAGGATCCTTGCCCCCTGTTTTTCAGCTGCCATGACCCGCCGCTCGAACAGGGAGGCCGCATCGGCGGTGATGACGCAGCCAAGCTGCGTATCCGGGTCCAGCGGATCGCCAAAACGGATGGCACGCGCCTTTTCGACGATCAGCGGCACAAGCTCTCCG